>NZ_FUXU01000018.1 GCF_900167155.1 Enterovibrio nigricans DSM 22720
GGTTGCGCTTATCCCACCACGAGAAGGGGCTGCATTCTGGGAACAAGGACACCCTCGCAATTTAGCAGTAGGTTGTCAAAAGCTCTACGGCTCCAACAAGAAGTGGAAAAAGCGGTATGGCTATCACAAGCGCTCACTATCAGAGACAGCAATGTACCGAGTAAAACAGCTGCTAGGTAGGAAATTAAGCCTAAAAAATTACAATGCTCAGGTTGGCGAGACTTACGCTATGATCAAAGCGCTGAACAAGCTTACAGGACTGGGTATGCCTGAAACTCAGTATATTGCTTAAGAACCGAACAACTTTAGGCTGCCATGTCTTCCAACCGAATTAAGCAACAAAGCCGCGTAAAAGGTCTGGCTGGCAGCTTGTTGACTAACATGACAGGCGTATTCTGGGCGATGGTGATAATCGAAAGCTCGACCTTTGCGGGGTTAGAGATTTTAGGTTACGTGATCACGGCTATTGTTGCTTTCCTTCTGTGTATTCAAGCGAAACAAGCCTGGCTGGGATACATTCCAGGCACCTTTATCGGTTGCTGTGCGACATTCGCGGCGGGTGGTGATTGGCAGATTGTTGTGCCGTCTTTGCTTCTGGGTGGCGTGTTTGGATACTTGATGAAAGCGACAGGACTCTGGCTTCACAATAAATCCAACCCATCTTCCGAAGTAGACGCTTCGCATTCAAAGCAAGTGAAAGCCTAAAAGGGCGTCACGCAAACGCACAAAGCTTATCAACCCTGCTCAAATGACACACCCTCCCACGCGGGCTAGGAGGGTGGTGCGCTACCCATTCAAGCGTCACACCTTTCTATTCAGCACGTTCCAAAATACCGCCAGATTTTCTTCTGACGCTTTTCTTAACAAAGAATGCGGGTAGAGTGTTACTCCTTGATCGTGTTAACCCCAAAATGTTTTGAACGCGCGATGATCAGCAATTTTGGAAAAGTAATGATGACGCGACCTCGATAGGATCGTTACTGAATCATTTGTGAAGGACAATCAATGAGTAATGATCTGAATGCCGAGAGAATGAAGCACGTGCTGCATTTTATCGAGCGTAACTTGGATGAGGACATCGACTGCAATCAGTTGGCGGAAATTGCCTTTTATTCGAGGTTCCATTTTCATCGACTTTTTCAGGCTTATGCGGGAGAAAGTGTTTACGCATTTCGTAAACGCCTACTGCTTGAGCGAGCAGTGAAGCACCTTCAGTTTACCCGCGATAGTATTTCAGACATTGCGTATAAGTGCGGATACGAAAACCAAACCTCGTTTAACAAAGCGTTCCGTAAACAGTTTTTGATGAGTCCGAGCGACGTCCGAAAACAAATGATTTCAATCAATCGACCGATGGATTGCCCATTACCCAAAAGGATAGAAATCATGACGCCAGAAATTGTTGAATTAAACGATGTACCCGTGATCAGTGCCCGAGGAAGCGGCGAGTATTCGAGTGCCGCCTCCGAAGCGTGGGGGAAACTCATGGGATTTGCTTACAAAAACAGGCTGATGAATAAAGAGGTCAGACTGTTTGGTGTATCCTACGACGACCCAGACATGACAGACCCTGAGCGCATTCGCTACGATGCCTGTTTGGATATCGACGCTGATGTATCAAGCGATGTAGAGGTACGAAAGCAAGTCATTTCAGGTGGTAAATACGCCAAGTTTATCCATAAAGGCGCACACGAAAACTTTGCTGCTACCTACACCCACATTTTCAAAGAATGGCTGCCAACCAGTGGTTATCAACTCAGGGATGTTCCGTGCTTTGATATCTATCTCAATCGCGACCCACGAAGAACCAAGCCTGAAAACCTCAGAACCGAAATATACATTCCCATCGCTTAGCTTTCGCTAAGATTCAGCGCTCAAATCTGACAGACAAAAATAGCACCGAGGCAGGTGCTATTTTTACTTCCTCACAGCGCGTCAACTCAACCCCTGAACCGTCACTTTCATCCTTCTTAACGCCTCATCCAGCGTCTTTCGGGTACAGCCGAAGTTCAATCTGACAAACTTACGGTTACCGAAATCTAAGCCGGGAGATAGACCAACGCCTGCTTCTTCAAATAAGCGGTGTGGGTTGTCGACGGGGAGCTCGCTGCAGTCAATCCACGCAAGATAGGTGGCTTCAATGTGCTCAAGCTTTAAGTAGGGAAGTGCGTTGATTTCACGCATCAGCAGATCGCGGTGTCCCGCGAGGTAGCAAAGTTGTTCTTGTAGCCACGCTTCGCCATGTTCGTACGCGGCTTCTGCGGCAGTGAATGCAAGTACATTAACGCCGGGGACAATGCCGCGCTTCACCTTCTTAAAACGCTGGCGAATTTTAGCGTTCGGAATAATAGCAATCGATGCGCCAAGGCCAGCAATGTTGAAGGTCTTGCTGGGGGCCATCAAGGTCACGCTGCGCTGTGCTGCGCGTTCATTGATACTGGCAAACGGAATGTGTTTCAGGTGGTCGTCTAAAATTAGGTCACAGTGGATTTCATCTGAACATACCAATAGGTCATGCTTCTCCGCAAAGGCGAGCGTTTCTTCCAATTCTTCTTTTCGGTAAACGGTGCCGCCGGGGTTGAGCGGGTTACACATTTGCAGTAATCCGCCTTTGCCTGTCAGTTGCTTTTCGGCTTGTTCAAGGTCAGGGAGCCAACGGCCGTTTTTCAGCACCACAGGGGCTTTAACCAGCGGCCTTTCAGCAAACTTGGCAGAAGAAATAAACGGCGGATAGATTGGACTGGGGCTAATGATGGTTTGGCCTTCATCACTCAGGGCGCGCGCCGCGATATTCAGTCCACAAACCAATCCTGAGAGGTAAACCACACATTCAGGTTCAATGTGCCAGTTATAGCGGTCGGCCATGCGCTTCACAAAGATCTCAGTCAGGGTGTCAGATGCGTGGGAGTATCCAAACACGCCATGTGCGACGCGTTCTTGTAGTGCTTCGATAACGGCTGGTGGTGACTGAAAATCACTGTCTGCCACCCACATTGGCAGAATGTCGGTGCCTTTGTACTTGTCCCACTTGTCCCACTTGACGCTACAGCTTGGTGTTCTGTCGACATCTTTATCGAAATCAAACGGGGAAGAGTCTGCCATGTTGCTTTCCTTGCACATTGATTTCATCAAAGCTTACTGAAAGATAAGGGGGAGCGTAAAGCAGACAAATGGGGGAGTGTGATAATTTAGCTGACGCACAAACAAAAAATCGGGCCGAAGCCCGATGTTCTAATTTTTGTGTCCCGGCGTGTGGGTGCCGTGGAAGTGTTTCGACACATAGGCCACACGATCGGCAGGTGTCGTTGGTGTGGCAGTCTCGCCTAAGGCTTCAATATGGCGAAGCCTTGGCAGCAAGCCACAACCGTTTGCGATTTGAATAGCCAAACCAGGACGAGCATTCAGTTCCAACACCATCGGGCCTTGTACTTTATCGAGCACCATGTCGGTGCCTAGATAACCTAAGCCTGTCATTTCCCATGCGCTTGCTGCCAACGTCAGCAGTAACTCCCAATGGGGAACGACTAACTCATTGAGCAATCGACCTGTATCAGGATGATGTTCGATGGGGCGATTAAACTGCACGGCGCGCAATGCTTTACCTGTCGCGATGTCGATGCCGACACCAACAGCGCCTTGGTGAAGATTGGCTTTACCGTCTGAGGCGGTGGTAGAAAGTCGCATCATTGCCATGACAGGGTAACCTTTAAACACGATAACGCGAATATCTGGCACACCTTCGTAGCTGAAGCCGTCAAACACATCATCGAATTGAATGAGGTTTTCCACCACGGCCACGTCGTTCTTACCGCCCAGAGAGAACAAACCCGCCAGTGTGTTGGTGATGTGACGTTCGACTTCCTGTTTGCTGACCTCTGAACCCGATGGCTTTTTGTAAACGCCATCTTTGTTTGAGGTCACCACCAGAATACCTTTACCGCCCGAACCCTGAGCGGGCTTTATAACAAAGCCCGGCCAGTCCTTTACCATCTCATGAATGGAAGGGACGCTATGCTGTTCACTGATCACGCCAATCAGTTCGGGAACGGTTGCTCCGGCTTGCTGCGCGAGGCGTTTTGTTTTTAGCTTATTATCGACCAGCGGGAACAGTTTGCGACTGTTGTAGCGGCCGATATAGCTGATATTACGGCGGTTCATGCCCATAATACCTGCGCGGTTGAGCTTAAAGGGTGAAGTGTACTTTTCTAGAAAACTAAACATAGGTTTAGTCCTTCACCAGCGGTTTAAAGCGCTTAAGCTCGCTCAGGCGGTAACCTGTGTAGTTACCCAACATCAGGATCACAGCGAGAATCACCAACTGAATACCGATGAAGTTGAACGTGATGTGACGAACCAGTTCGTTGGTCATCGCAAGGTAAACCAGTACTGCGGTCAGCAGTGAGCCACCACCTTGCACGAGTACTTCCTTCGCGCCTTCTTCTTCCCAAAGAATCGACATACGTTCGATGGTCCAAGACAAAATGATCATCGGGAAGAAGGTAATGGATAAGCCTTCTACCAAGCCAATCTTAAAGGCCACCACGGTAAATACCGAGATGATCATGATAACTGTGATGATAACGGCCGATATTCGCGCCACAAGGAGCAAGTTAAGCCGCGACAGGTAACTTCGGATAATCAGACCTGTACCGACAATCAGCAAGAAGCCGACGATGCCTGGTACCAACTGGGTTTGTACGAAGGCCACCGCAATCAGTACGGGCATAAAGGTCCCCGAGGTTTTCAGGCCGACCAACACACGCAGAAGTACCACAATCAGCGCACCGATAGGCACAAGCATGATGGTTTTAAACATCGCTTGTTCTTCGATTGGTAGGCTGTGAATCGAGAAGTTCAGCAGGCTTTCTGCCTGGATTTTCTCGTTGGTTGCCTGTTGAGGGCTGATGTCCTGAGAAATAATCGAGAAGCTGACTTGGCTGTTTGTGCCGCCCATCACTTCCAGCAATGGCATGCCTTTTTCGTTCCAAAGCAGCAGATTGTCCGGTGAGCCTTCTGAGCCCGTTTCGATGTTAAACAACTGCCAATTGGTGTTGTTCCAAATCTCGACCATTGGAATGATATTTTGGCGGCGGCGACCATCTTCTAACTGAAGGGCTCCCACAACGCGGCCATGGATACCTTCCAGCGAGAGAATGGCAACAATCGCGTTTGCTTTACTCATCTCTTTGGTTATGAGCGCAGCGTTCTGACTGTCTTTGTCATTGAACTGTTTGATCAGTTCTCGCGTCAGCGTGGCATTATCCGCGGAGCGAGCTCTCGCTTGATCCAGCATGGCTTCGGCGGCGGTTTTTATCGGGCCATCAAGAGCTATAGGAGTCACCTCACCCAGTGGTGGTTCCGTTGGCACTTTTGCATTTTCATCAACCAACATCTGGTTTTTGAAATACAAGATTTGCTGGCCATAGGCTTCGCGTTTTGTCCATTCTGCGCGACGGCCGTTTTCGGTATTCACCAATGCAAAACCGTACCCAGGAGAGCTGGTGTTTTCATTGATGAGGGTAAAGCCTTTTTGGGTGTCCGGTGTCGCAAGTGAGACGGTTACCGGTTCACCTTTGGCGTCAAATTCAACACGGGCTTCCACTTCCCATACTTGATGTTTCTGTCCTGCTGTCCATGGCACACCGTACACGTCGTGACGGTAAATGCTCATGCCCATTCCCACGATGATCAGCAGACTGATGAGTAGATAAAAGGGGATGCGTGAAGTCATTTTTTCCTCATTGCTCGCACAGTTAACCGTGCGTTATTTCTGTTCGGCGGCAAACTTTGGATGAATGTATGACTGACTAACGTCAACCACGGCGATGTCTTTGAAGAACTCGCGTCCCAGCAGCACAGGAAATTCCATTTGAGAGCGGTCAGCCAGTGTGAACTGAGTTTTCTCATGAAGATCACCAAGACGAACACGAAGCTCGATAACTGGGCGTCGCTCTAATTCTTCTGCAGATGCCTGACGAATTTTCACCCAACGTTTAACAGGGGCTTCAATGGTTGCGACAGGCAGCGCTGCTTCTTCTTTGTTTTCTTTCTTGGGTTCAGTGTGAGCAAGCTTAAAGCTTACCCAGGTCTTTCCATCACGTTCGAACTCTTGAATGTCAGTGGCGTTCAGTGACGATGTGGTTGCGCCTGTATCGACGCGTGCGTGGTAATTTGAATTTGCTGCGTCAATCCAAACCCACTCGGTCTCACCTAGAATGGTTTTGTTTTGCGCTTGTGGTACAGGGATCTCTCTGTCCACGTAAACCACTTTCGGCTCCGGCTCGTTAGCCACTTGTCGCGCTTGCGTGTTACTCACTACTTTCAGTGTGTCTGACATATCTGCAACTTGCTGTTCCAGAGTTGCTATTCGCGATTGTTGAGAGTCGAGGTTGTCGTTTAGCGCGACGTAATCGGTCTTAAGATTGGTCTCTATGTTATTGATAGCGTCCAATGTTTGCTGATGTTGTTCTTGGGATGTCAGGCTGCAGCCAGAAAGAACGGCAGAAAAAAGAATCAGCAATCCGCTGCGAGTTAGCATATGGAGCTCCGAGCTGAGAGATTAAGGAGTTGAATTTATGGAGTTTAGTTTATCTTGAAAAAAAGGGTGCGAGAAGCACCCAATGTCATAGATTAGTCAGGATTTCGTGCGACCAGAATAGCGCGCTTCGGTGCAGGATAACCTTCAATGGTTTTGGACGGATCGTTTGGATCCAGATAGTCAGGCAATGAGTTATGCGTCATCCAACCTGTGGTGCGTTGTTCATCTGCTGTGGTGACACATTCGTCCACGATACGGACATCAACAAAGCCCACTTTCTCTAACCATACCTTGAGTGCTTTCGCCGATGGGAAGAAGTAGACATTGTGCATTTGCGCGTAGCGATTGAACGGCACAAGCACGGCATTTTCATCGCCATCAATGACCAGTGTTTCCAACACAAGTTCACCGTTTTTTACCAACTGGTTTTTCAATTGGATCAAATGGTCAAGTGGTGATCGACGATGGTACAACACACCCATACTGAATACGGTGTCAAATGCTCGCAGTTCTGGCAGTTTCTCTATACCCAGAGGAAGCAAGTGAGCCCGTTGGTCGTTGCCCATTAAGCGGCGAATGGCTTCAAACTGCACAAGGAAGAGCTCTGACGGGTCGATACCTACTGTCAATTCTGCGCCTTCACCCAGCATGCGCCACATGTGATAACCATTACCACAACCCACGTCTAGTACGTAGCGGCCTTTTAGGGGAGAGATATGAGGCAGAACGCGGTCCCATTTCCAGTCAGAGCGCCATTCCGTATCAATGTGAATACCATGAACATGGTATGGGCCTTTGCGCCAAGGGTGGAAAGAACGCAGCAGGTTCTCATATTTAGCACGCAGACCTTCTGATAATTCGCTGTCCGAGCCTATGGTGACGCTGTCTTTGATGTCGACATGCGAAGGCGCATCTATAGGGATCTTCTTCAATACACGCATCCACTTCGGTAAATCACCGTGCGGCTGGTTTTGCCATTCTGACAGTTGTGCTGGCAAAACGTTTAACCAGTTCTGGAGGCGGTTCTTGGCGATCAGTTGGTAAAAATCTGAAAAATTGAACATGGGTATTCTTTCTGTTTAGGTTGGCGTTCAAGTGTTTCTCTCAAACACCAACGTTTTCATTATTTAATGGCGAACATGGAACCGAAGTTAAAGCACTGGAACCAAACTGCGGTGCTGCTGAAGCCAATATTGCTCAGTCGCTGTTTGTGGCAATCGATGGTATCGGGCTTCATGACATTTTCTAACGCGCTGCGTTTTTGGCTGATTTCCAGCTCGCTGTAACCGTTAGCACGCTTAAAATCGTGGTGTAGGTCGATCAACAACTCATTCGCGGTTTCATCTGCAAAGCTGTATTTCTCTGACAGGATCAAAATGCCGCCCGGTTTTAGGCCCGCGTAAATTTTTTCTAGCAGGGCTTGGCGATCGTCCGGGACTAAAAATTGTAGCGTGAAGTTCAGTACCACAACTGACGCGTTTTGGATGTCAACGTGACGGATATCGTCTTCAATGATGTGTACATCCGTCTCAGACCGGTATGCGTTCACGTGCAGGTTGCAACGTTCAACCATGGCAGGAGAATTATCAACGCCAATAATGGTGCAGTTTGCTGCTTTGATATGGCGACGCATAGACAACGTGGCAGCGCCCAGAGAACAACCTAAATCGTAGATGTTCGAACCGTCCGTTGCGTAGCGCTCTGCCAGCATACCTATCGCCGAGATAATATTGCTGTAGCCCGGTACCGAGCGTTGAATCATGTCCGGAAAAACTTCGGCAACATTTGCATCGAATGTAAAGTCACCCAGTTTTTCAATCGGCGCAGCAAAAATGTTATCGCGATTGGCCATCTGAACCTGCCTTAATTTGCGCACATGAGTCCGTTTCAACATCCTAACGTACCGTGCTCTGTTAATGCTGTGGCGTTGGGGTCCGTCCAACACCAAAAAGGCGCGTATTGTAGAGAATTTTGCCGTCCTTGTCTCTATGTCCGCTGTAGAATCGAAATGAATTAGAGCATGTTGTTTATGGAGGGAATTGGTTTCTCGTCTTCACATTTGTTTCTAGTGCAATGATTTTTCGAAAGGACTCGCGATGAAAGCGAAAACCGTATAAGGGCTGTCAGCGTGCACTGGACTCTAAAAAGCCTACTACAACGACTGTTAAGTAGAGAGACTCGTGTATACAGAGGCGTACGATAAGTATTTGACGAATATTTATGGTTAAGAGAACAGCGTCAGGGCAAGATCACGAAGTAATTCGGGTCACACTTTTCAATTCAATTGAGGAAAAACAATTCAGTTTCCCACGTTTTTTCTGCCTGAACTAAAACAAAAATGTGATAGATATATACTCTTTCCTTGAGTCGTTGTTTGGCTTGACTTTAGATATGACACCAATTTCAAGCCAAACCATACGCCCGTGAATTTCAACGATAGTTTCAATGTTTGTGAGAGTGAAAGCTCAAAGTCAAAATCACGTCAGCTACGTTTAACTATTATTGACTTTTATAAGTGTTTTGGGTGCTGATGATTCGCCACTTTCCCTTTTTGTTTCTCTTGAAAATATGGGTGAAAATTCCGTTCCTTGGGCAAGGTCTGCCTTCAACGCAGTTTAAATTTTGCAACTCCCAGTTGACATAAGCTATCGCTGTGTTTTTATCAATTCGCTTTATGTCTAAATTAATTACTTTAAACAATGTTCCATTGAGAAATGTGTCAAATATTTGCTGATGTCTTTCTGCAATGGCTTCTTTACCATCAAATCTTGTTGAGAAAATATTAATAAATACAGAGTTTTTGCTGAAAGGTCGTGCAAACATTTCGCCATTTTGCATTTCCCAGCCTTCTACGTAAAGATCTACTTGTTCGGCTATTTTAGAATGAATAGTGATGCTTTTATCGTGTGAGAATGCATTACTAGCCATACCAAATCCTAATGTTAATAACAATATTATCGACTTTACAACTTTCATCGTGTCTTCCTCTCCTTGGGTTGAGTTAGGCTCAAACCTAGCCGTTTGATGTGTAGGTTAATTTAGGCGTGCTCGATCTGTTTTGCTCAAAAAAACCGCAATCTTGCACTGAGAACAAAGTGATACTCGGTAACACCATTTATTCTGATGTTACCGAAATTTTATATCGTATCGTTATTGAGCGTAAGGATACTCAGCACGCTCAATTTTTCTTTTCTTATAAGTGATCATCGCAGGGTTTTCCTTTATGAAAGTTTGTACGCATTTCACAAAGTCCAGTCTGCGTTTTTCTGGTTCTCTACAAACGGCCTTATTTCCCACTATGCCTTCTGAGCGTAATTGTTTATAGCTATAAGGGATATGAATAGCGACGTAAAGATCTGGTTTTTTCTTATAGATAAAAAGAACCTTTTTATTAGGCTTTTCTTTTTGCTGCTTCACACAAGACCCAAACATTTCAAAGCCAGGTGCGCCTTCACAGACCTTTTGGAAATGGTTATTTGAGTAATCAAAGTTGTAATAGCCATTCTCATCAACTTTGTCTTCAAAGTCATTAATGAAGTTTTTAACCAACATGGCTTCATCTTTACTCATTGTCTTTGATTTTTTTCCGTGTTTCTCGCAAGTTTGGAGGTTGTTGACATCACCAGCATACGTGGTTCCAGAAAGCGCTCCAATCATTACTGAAAATAGAAATATTTTTTTTAACATCATTTGTCCCTTCACTTGATTTTTCATGCATAATTATGCTTTCTCTTCAATGAGAGCATTGATGCTCATTACGATTAATCAGAAAGAGAAAGCACGAAATGTTTTCATTTTCCTGAATTTAAAGCTCACGCTAACGCCGAAAACTACCGCCAGGTGTGATTAATAGAATAAAGAGAAGATGAGTTGATGTTTTTCTCAATAGTTACAATTTATGTATTTATTTTTTGTTTGTATACTTAAATAATACGAAAGCATTAATTTTTATTATTGGATGGTTTGGCATGATTTAAATATTAATAGTGTAAAGGGGTGAAAATCTGGATGCCTTTCTTTGGATGTGTCAAAAATATTATCCACAAAGAAACATGATCTACAACGAAACGTGGCGAGCGGGGATATCATTTCTTCTAAAGTTTCGCGTTTTTCCACCCCATTCATTTCAATAGACGGCCAACGATAGTTTATGTTCTCGATGACAAGCACGTAGTCTCTACGCCAAAATGACGAGAGCCTTAGTCTTTAACCCGTTTTGGTATTGCTCTGAGGTCATGTCGTTGAATGCTATTAAAAAGGAGATTGAAACAATGTTTTCTCGGACGTTTTTCGCGTTGAGTCACATTTTTCAAGTGTACTGAATAGGAGAGCAGTCGCAGGTCAAACGTAATCCATGCTATAAAACAAGTGGAACAATCCAATGGAGTCGTTGATGCAAGAAATCAATTTAGCAGCGTTAACCACGCAAGATCCTAATGAAGATGCCACCTTGAGTCGAAAGCAGCGCGCTATTCTTGAGCGAGAGAAAGAACTGCTTGAGATTGCGAAAGCGGTGGTCGCTCGGGAGGGCTTCGCTCAACTGACGATGGATAAAGTAGCCGCTGCGAGCACCTACTCCAAAGGGACTGTCTATAACCACTTCAACAGCAAAGAAGATTTGATTGCTGCTTTGGCCATTGAAGCGCTCAGCAGAGAGTTGCCCATGTTCAAGCGTGCCTTAGACTTTGATGGCAGCAGTCGTGAAAAGTGTATTGCGATGCATGCTGGCTATTTTGTGTTTTCACAATTGGATCCCATTCTTTCAATGTGTGCATTGGTGAGCCGTACACCTGCGGTGACTGAGAAAAGTGCACCTTGTCGTTTGAAAAAGCTCGATTCTTTAGAAGAAATTGCTGTCGCCATTGGTGATGCATTTGTGCAATCTGGAATTGATGCAGGGGATCTTGTGGTTCGTGAAGGTGTAACGAAAGACAACCTCGTGTTTGCCAACTGGGCAATGGGTTTCGGCACCAACGCACTGGTGAATAACGCGAAACATAGCAGTTGTGTGGCAAGGCAGCTAGGTACCAATATCGTCCTTCAAAACATCAACTTTTTACTTGATGGTCTTGGTTGGAAGCCACTTTCTTCAGAATTCGATTATCAAGACACGTGGAACCGTGCTCAAAGAGAATTATTCTCTGAAGAGCTAGCTTTACTAACTCAATCTTCTGAATTGTGACGATTCGTCAAAAACACCTTCACATTGGCTAAATGTTGCCCTATATTGACAAAACGTCAGTAATGACGAATCGTCATATTTACTGTGAATACCCATTGTTAAAGCACCGAGTGCTTTTTAAAAAACATGTGTTGACGAAACGTCAATTTCACAGAATCTGTCAGGGAAGTAGTAGACCAGCCAAGCTGGTTTTTTTTATCAGAGTATATGACGGATCGTCACAAATGGAGAATGTGATGAAACGTGATTTAACCCAATGGCCGACAGCAAGGCCTTGGCTGTTCTTGTTCCTTAGTGTGTTTATTTCGCTATTGGCAGCATTTGGGGCCTCTAAGCTTTATTTCCGCGGAGACTACCAAATCTTTTTCGATGAAGGTAACCCGCAACTCCAAGCGTTTAAAGAGCTTGAAGCGACCTTCAACAAAACCGATACACTTGCGATAGTTGTGGCGCCCAAAAACGGTGATGTCTTTACGCAAGAAAACCTTTCTCTGATCCAATACCTCACTGAAGAAGCGTGGCAAACTCCCTTCGCAAGCCGCGTTGATTCAATCACGAATTATCAGCATACCTCTGCGGAATTGGACGATCTGCTCGTGGAAGATCTTGCTGCTGATTACATTGAGCTAGATGCTGCTAGGCGGGCGTACATCCGTGATATTGCGCTGAATGAACCTCGTCTGGTGAATTCGGCAATCTCTCAAGACGGTAGTGTGTCTGTTGTCACGGTGACCTTTCAATTACCGGAAGGTGATCAAACCGTTCAGGTCAATGAAATTGCGTCGTTCACCAAAAACGTATTAGCAACCGCCAGTGAGTCGTACCCTAACGTTGAGTTCCATCTGGGCGGTATCATCGCTATGAACACGGCGTTTGCGTCTGCGGCAATGGAAGACGGTAACACCCTTGTTCCTATGATGTTCCTCGTCATTTTGGTGTTTCTCGGCCTTATGTTGCGCTCTTGGAAGTTTGTTGCAGCGACGTTAGTGGTGATAGTACTCACTATCGTCAGCACGATGGGATTGCTTGGTTGGGTGGGCCATTATCTCAATAACGGTACCGTGAATGTGCCGACGCTCATCATGACGCTTGCAGTGGCGGACTGTGTACACCTGATTACTTCCTATGTGCATGGTCTTCGCGAAGGCAAAGACAAATCCGCTGCGATTAGCTATGCATTGCGCGTCAACTTCCTTGCATTGCTTATTACGTCGGTGACGACATCGATTGGTTTCTTGATGATGAACGCCTCTGATTCACCTGTTTTGCGTGATATGGGGAATCTGGCAGCCGTCGGTGTGATGATCGCCTTCTTCTTGTCTGTCACTTTGCTTCCGGCGATGCTCAAATTGATGCCGATGAAAGTGAAGCCTGCCAAAGAAAGCGGCAGTAAAGTCATGACGTGGATTGCTGACACCGTCATTAAGCAACACAAGTTGGTGCTCCCAGTCAGCGTGGTGTTGGTCGCGATCACGGCTACCTTGATGGTGCAAAACCAAGTCAACGACAACTCAGTTGAGTACTTTGGCCCTGAAAATACCTTCCGTCAGGCGGCTGACTTTATGGAAGAAAATATCAGTGGGACAACCGCTATCAGCATCTCCATTAAATCTGGCGCCCCACAAGGGATAACGCAGCCAGACTTTTTGAAAAGCGTGGATGGTTTCACCAACTGGCTACGTGCTCAGCCAGAGGTTGACCATGTTGCTTCTATCACCGATACGTTCAAGCGACTGAACAAGAACATGCACGGTGATGATAACGCTTACTATCGCCTTCCGGCTGACCCTGAACTCGCAGCGCAATATCTGCTGCTGTATGAGATGTCTCTGCCGTATGGTCTCGACCTCAACAATGAAATCAATATTGATAAGTCAGCGGTGAAGTTACTTCTTACCATCGACAACCTCGGTAGCGTGGAATTGATTGATCTCGAAGCGCGGATGGACAATTGGTTTGCAGTGAATGCGCCGATGTACGAGATGAGCTCTTCGGGTCCTAATCTTATGTTCGCGCACATTGGTGAGACCAACATGGCGAGCATGCTAAAAACTCTGCCTATCGCACTGGTGCTCATTTCAGGTCTGTTGGTATTTGCACTTCGTTCATGGCGACTCGGTGCCATCAGCCTGGTTCCTAACTTGGTGCCTGCCGTCATCGGTTTTGGGGTGTGGGCGGTAATTTCAGGTGAAATTAACTTAGGCCTTTCTATTGTTATCACCCTGACGCTGGGCATCGTGGTCGATGACACCGTACATTTCCTGTCGAAATACCGTTATGCCCGTTTGCAGGGACGTAATGTGGAAGACGGCATCCGCTATGCGTTCAGCACTGTCGGTCGAGCACTTTGGATCACCACGATGGTGCTAGTGGCAGACTTTAGTGTGCTGGCGACCTCGGAATTCCGCCTGAATGCAGATATGGGCATGCTGAGTGCCATGGTGATTTTCATCGCCCTTGTCGTTGACTTCATCTTGCTTCCTGCCGTTCTGCTTGTGGCAGATCGCAAACCTTATGCTCGCGAATCAGAAGAACTGGCGACACAAACAGCGCAATAACTTTCAAGGAGTGAACAATGAGCGTGATTAAAAAAATATCGAAAGCGGTGGTCGTGGCCCTGAGCCTAACCAGTGTGTCTCTTCCTCTCGCCGCGGACGAAGCGCGTGGGCTGGAAATAGCGAAAGAGCGTAAACAGCGTGATGAAGGTTGGGGTGACAATGTGTCAGAACTGACGATGTTGCTACAAAATGCCGCAGGGGATACCAGCGAGCGCAAACTTCGTATCAACACTCTGGAAATTGCAGATGATGGTGACAAAGGGCTCACTATCTTTGACGAGCCGCGTGACGTTCGCGGCACCGTCTTCCTCAATTATTCACATATTGAAGGGCCAGACGATCAGTGGCTTTACCTGCCAGCACTGAAACGGGTGAAGCGTATCGCGTCACGCAATAAGTCTGGTCCGTTCATGGGCAGTGAGTTTGCTTATGAAGACTTGAGCTCCTTTGAGTTGGAGAAATATACCTTCAACTATTTGGGTGATGCACAGGTAGAGGGATTGGATAGTTACATTCTTGAGCAAATTCCAACGGACAAATATTCAGGGTATACACGCCAGAAAGTGTGGTTGGACAAAGAGCATTACCGTCCACTGAAAGTCGAGTTTTACGACCGACGCGATACCTTACTAAAAACGCTGACCTTCGAAGATTATCAGCAGTATCTCAATCAGTACTGGCGCGCGCACGAGATGGTGATGCAAAACCACCAGACGGGCAAAATGACAACGCTTACCACAAGCAAATTGGCGTTTAATACTGGCCTGAAAGAGAAAGATTTCTCGAAATCCAGCCTTAAACGTGCGCGCTAGGAGGGGCTGAATGAAATCAGCAGTAATTGGGGCAGCGATGGCGTTTACTGCGCTGCCTTTAACCGCCTTCGAATACGTCGATATTGAAGGCGAGTTGTCTTTCCAGCAACGTCTGTTTGCAGATACGGGTACGCAGGGGCAGGACAAAAGCCAAACCTCTATCGCGATTGAGCCTGAGATTTATTGGGAATCAGAAGAGGGAAACACAAGCTTTGTGTTTTCCCCATTCTTCCGCTGGGATTCGCTCGATGATGACAGGACGCATGGAGACGTGCGTGAAGCCTTGCTCCTGCACTATCAAGATAACTACGAGGTCCGGTTTGGTGTCGGGATTGTTTTTTGGGGCGTGACGGAATCACAGCATCTTGTTGATGTGGTAAACCAAACCGATGCCGTCGAAGCGATAGATGGCGAGGTAAAACTGGGCCAACCAATGATAAGTATTGGGTGGGAGTTTGATGACAGTCTGCTGGATGTGTATCTGCTGCCGTATTTTAGGGAGCGCACTTTTTCAGCGTCTGACGGCCGATTAGCCATTCCGGGAATGGGTGACGTGGACGCGCACTACGAGTCAAGCCACGAAGAGTTTTATCCCGATATTGCTGCACGTTACGCGGTGACGTATAACGAATGGGATGTGGGACTGAGCGGTTTTCATGGTACCAACCGTGACCCGTATTTCGTGAACAACTTGTCGAACAATATCGCGCCATATTATGCATTGATGACGCAAATCGGCTTGGATGTTCAAGCTATCTATGGTGATTGGCTGTGGAAAGCGGAAGCGATTCGTCGATTCAGCTTGGATTCAAACACGGCGTTTACGGGTGGGTTTGAATACACCTACGTTGGTGTGAATGATGGCATCACAGATGTAGGCTTTCTGGTTGAATACCTGTATGACAGCCGTGGTGAAGACGCCCCCGTCGCTGGGCAAAATGATGTGTTTGCTGGTTTGCGCTGGGTATTGAATGACTTGGACGGCACGGAGTTTTTGATTGGCGGTACCGTCGATTTGGACGATACCGATTCTATGACGGTGAGATTCGAATCGAGCGGTCGCTTCTCCAATGATTGGAGCTGGACGGTAACAGGTTGGATATTTGATTCCAACGATACGTCAGACCCGATTTACGCGTTGAGAAAGGATGACTTTCTGGAAGCAGAAGTCAGCTGGTATTTTTAACACTGACTCACGCTATTTGGTTATCACTATTTGGCTATAAGAGTGCAATCTGCCCATCGCTTGGATGCTCGGGTCTAACGGGGACAAGGGGTGGCAGATTGATTTGTTTTTCTAGCAGCTGATAAAAATGCTCAGCCAACTGCGGAGCTTGGTCATTGTCCGCAGTATGGATCATCAAATACGGCGTTTTCCCTTCACGGATCCACACTGGGATCTTCGCTAGCCAATTTGCAAAGAAATGATCATTTCGATTCAGAGTGGGATCCCCAATAAAGCGAACCATTGGTGTTTCGGCTGTCGCGATGGCATGCACAGGAACCCGCGGTTTTTTCTGTTGTGCATCAAGCAAGGCATCGGTCTCAGGTGGTACGGAAAACACAGGACGGCTGTCCATGATAATGCGGTTCGCGCCAGCTTCGATCAGCATGGCATTCAACGCTTTCTCTTCATCACCCTTTGCGAAAAACGCCGGATGGCGAACCTCCACACCGACTTTGAATGCGGCTGGCATTGCCGACAGGAAACGTTGTAAATCAACGAGGTTCTCTGGGCCAAAAGCAGCAGGAAGTTGAATTTTCCAAAGCCCGATTCTTTCGTGTAATGGCTGCATCAAAGTGATGAATTCAGACACCATGGCATCAGAGTGGCGCAACATCATCTGGTGCGTAATGGGCTGAGGGAATTTAAACGTAAAGCTGAATGCGTCGCTGGTGGCGGCTTTCCAATTCGCGACCGTGGCATGAGAAGGGCTGGCGTAAAACGTTGTATTGCCTTCGACGGTGTTAAATACTTCTGCATAACGCGCAAGACGCTCACCAGATTTGGTGCCAGCGGGGTAGAATTCACGCTGCCACGCATTGTGCGACCATTGGGTCATGCCGAGACGAAGTGGGGGGGTAGTTAGCTGGGAAAGCGGCGTTTGCAAGACAGAATCCTTTCGTGTTTGTGAGCCACTATTGTTAATTCGATGGAGTGGTGAGGTCAATCCGTGTTGATTTTTTGCGCAATTGGGCGGTTTTCGTCGATTCAGTTGGCACTGATTTCCCGCAGGCTCAAATTTTCCTTTATAATACCCCGCTTTTTTGAAATATTCAGACTTTGGCTGTTTGATAGCTCTCAGCGGAAGTCAGCAGAGCTTTCTGCAAACCTCTTTATTCGATATTTTGCGTTTACGGACGTGAAAGGACAGTTAGTAACAGATCGGGAAATTCATATGCGCACCCAATATTGTGGTCACCTGAACAAAGCCCTAGCAGGGCAAACTGTAGAACTATGCGGCTGGGTTAACCGTCGTCGCGATTTAGGCGGTCTTATCTTTATCGATATGCGTGACCGTGAAGGCATCGTTCAGGTAGTTGTAGACCCAGATATGAAAGATATCTTCGAGGTTGCTAACCAACTGCGTAACGAATTCTGTATCAAGATTACGGGTGAAGTTCGTCTGCGTCCTGAAAGCCAAATCAATAAAGGTATGGCGACGGGTGAAGTAGAAGTATTGGCGAGCGGCGTTGAGATCATCAACCGTGCAGCGCCACTTCCACTGGACTTCAATCAAAACAACTCTGAAGAACAGCGCCTGAAGCACCGTTATCTTGATCTGCGTCGTCCAGAAATGAGCGATCGCATCAAGCTGCGTGCGAAAGCATCTAGCTTCGTTCGTCGTTTCTTGGATGAAAATGGCTTCCTGGATATCGAAACACCTGTACTGACTAAAGCGACACCAGAAGGTGCACGTGACTACTTGGTACCAAGCCGTGTTCACAAAGGTAGCTTCTACGCGCTGCCTCAGTCGCCTCAGTTGTTCAAGCAATTGCTGATGATGTCTGGTTTTGACCGTTACTACCAAATCGTTAAATGTTTCCGTGACGAAGACCTGCGTGCTGACCGTCAGCCAGAATTTACCCAAATCGATATCGAAACCTCTTTCATGAGCGCTGAGCAAGTTCGCGCGATGACTGAAAATATGGTTCACGACATGTGGCAAGAACTGCTGAACGTGGATCTGGGTCAATTCCCAATCATGACGTTTGCAGAAGCAATGCGCCGTTTCGGTTCTGATAAACCAGATCTGCGTAACCCATTGGAATTGGTAGACGTCGCTGATCTGCTGAAAGACGTTGAGTTTAACGTGTTCTCAGGTCCTGCGAACGACCCGAAAGGTCGCGTTGCTGTGATTCGTGTGCCAGGTGGTGCTGAGCTTTCTCGTAAGCAAATTGACGAGTACACCAAGTTCGTTGGCATCTACGGCGCGAAAGGTCTGGCATGGATGAAAGTGAATGATCGTGCTGCGGGCATTGAAGGCGTTCAGTCTCCAGTGGCTAAGTTCCTAAACGAGGAAATCGTTAACGGTCTTCTAGAGCGTACAGGTGCAGAAACGGGCGACATTATCCTGTTCGGTGCTGACAGCAAGAAAGTGGTTACCGAAGCGATGGGCGCATTGCGTCTGAAACTGGGTACTGACTTAGGTCTGACTGACACCAGTAAGTGGGCGCCACTGTGGGTTGTTGATTTCCCAATGTTTGAAGAAGATGACGAAGGTAATCTGCACGCGATGCACCACCCGTTCACTTCTCCGCTGGGCATGACGGCAGAAGAGTTGAAGGCAAACCCTGCATCAGCGATTTCTAACGCGTACGACATGGTACTTAACGGTTACGAAGTTGGCGGTGGTTCTGTACGTATTCACAACTCTGATATGCAGACTGTCGTGTTTGACATTCTGGGTATTGAGTCAGGCGAGCAGAAAGAGAAGTTTGGCTTCTTACTTGAAGCACTGAAGTACGGTACGCCACCACATGCAGGTTTGGCATTCGGTCTTGACCGTTTGGTGATGCTGCTTTGTGGTACTGAAAACATCCGTGATGTTATCGCGTTCCCGAAAACCACTGCAGCAGCATGTTTGCTGACAGATGCTCCAAGCCTTGCAAACCCAGCGTCGCTTGAAGAACTCGCGATTGCTGTCACTGCAGCCGCGAAGAAAAACGAAGAAAACGACGCGTAAGTCGCGCTGATTTCTTCTAGGGTCAACAGACCTTAATAAATAAGGCCAGATTATCTGGCCTTATTTGTTTCTAAAACCTCGAAATAATTTGGATGTATTCAATCAGATATGGGTGTGGTCTCAAACAACCACGCAATGTTTTGCTATAAATCCAAGATTAAAGTAATGACACCAGCGGTGTGTCGGCCGCTGATAAAGGAGACAGGAATGGCAGGTCACAGTAAATTCGCCAACATCAAACACCGTAAAGCGGCGCAAGATGCCAAGCGTGGAAAAATCTTTACCAAACTCATTCGTGAAATCACCGTTGCGGCGAAGGAAGGCGGCGCAGAGCCAGAAAACAATCCACGTCTGCGCGCAGCTATCGACAAAGCATTGTCGAACAACATGACGCGTGACACCGTAAACCGTGCAGTGACACGTGGTGCTGGTGGCGAGGGCGATGAGAACATGGAAACCGTGATCTATGAAGGTTACGGGCCAGCAGGAACTGCGGTCATGGTGGAATGTATGACCGATAACCGTAATCGTACCGTGTCTGGTGTTCGCCATGCATTTTCAAAAGCAGGCGGTAACTTGGGTACTGACGGTAGCGTGAACTACCTGTTCGATAAGAAAGGGGTAATTTCTTACGCGCCAGGACTGGACGAAGACGCTGTTATGGAAGCGGCGCTGGAAGGTGGCGCGGATGACGTTGAAACCAATGATGACGGTTCTATCGACGTGTACACGACGCCAGCAGATTTTGGTTCAGTGAAAGATGCGTTGGATGCCGCAGGGTTTGAAGCACAAAACGCAGAAGTGACGTTGGTACCATCGACGAAGGCTGACCTTGATGAAACGTCAGCACCTAAATTGCTTCGCCTTATCGATGCATTGGAAGATTTGGATGACGTACAAGAGGTTTACCACAATGGTGATATCTCTGACGAAGTCGCAGCAACATTGGAATAACCGCTCGTGGCAATTATTCTCGGGATTGACCCGGGTTCGCGGATCACTGGCTACGGCGTGATCCGCCATCAAGGACGCAATTTGGAGTACCTTGGTAGTGGTTGTATTCGTACAGATTCTGAAGATTTAGCGGGAAAGCTCGGCCAGATCTTTGCTGGTGTAAGTGAAGTCATCACCCAATTTCAGCCTGATACCTTTGCGATTGAACAAGTGTTTATGGCACGAAATGCCGACTCTGCATTAAAGCTCGGTCAGGCGCGTGGTAGCGCGATTGTGGCAGCTGTAAACGCGGGATTACCAGTTAGTGAGTATGCTGCCCGTTTGATAAAGCAAGCGGTTGTTGGCAAAGGCAGCGCGGATAAGAAACAGGTGCAGGCAATGGTCGTGCACATGTTGAAACTGCCATCAACACCCCAAGCGGATGCGGCAGATGCGTTGGCAGTTGCTATTTGTCACGCACATACGAACCACACATTGGTAGCGATGGCTGGGCAGGCCAAAAGTGCCCGTCGAGGCCGTTACCGTTAGGCACTCTTTTTACTTTCAAAAGCAGCTACCTAGCTGCTTTTTTTGATCGCGCGTTATCAATAAATGTTTGAAAGCGATTAGTGAAATCCTCGTTCTTTTCTATGGTTGTTAAAGGGAAATCAACATATTGAATGGGGAAACGATGAGATACGTAAAATGGGGACTGTGTATTTTTATAGCGTTTGTGTTTGTTCAATCGCTTTTCTTTAAGTTTACAGGCTCGCCAGAAACTGAGTTTATTTTTGGAACGCTAGGTAAATGGTCCGGACTTGCTTGGTTTGGTCAATACGGCGCGTATATAGTGGGAATCACGGAACTCATTGCTTCCGTTCTGTTGTTTACCCGATTCCATGCCCTAGGTGCTTTACTGGCAATTGGCACAATGACTGGCGCGATATTCTTCCACTTGTTTACCCCGATTGGTGTGGCTCAACCTGCCTTTAACGCAGCTGGCGACGTGGTTGGTAACGATGGTGGCATCTTGTTTGTAATGGCCTGTTTAGTTTGGCTTTCCGCGGCATTTTTGCTGTATCAAACCAAACGTGGGGACAGGGAGGAAGTCGATTAATCCTGCAAGTCTTGTGAAAATGAAACGCAAATAAGTTGAGGTGTCTTCCGAGTGACAGTCAAATGCTTGGTGTTCTTCTTCTAGAGTGTTGCAATTGGTAGTGTGGCACAAGGTTGTGCTCGACGACGAAAATGGCAACATAGGGAAGGAACACCGATGTGTTTTATTTTGGGCATGATGCTCGCGCTTATTTTGAACACAGGAAATGTGTTCGCTGCTGACTACATGAACTACGACTCAACCTACAAAAACATCAAAGTTGGTTCATCAACTGAACGATCCCTCAAGCACTTTCACGGAAAGCCTTTACGTACCCTTGAAAAAGACAAATATACGCTATTTAGGTATCGAAAGTTCGACGCCGCTGTCAATAAGCATGATGGAAAGGTTCGGTCCATCATCATTTTCGATCGCAGTTACAAAGACCGGAATTACCTCAAAATTGGTGATAGCCGCAAAAAAGTAGAGCGTGCACTTAAGAAAGACGTAAATGGTGACAATGCCATCGATCGTGTCCATGGAATCGTGTATTGGTTTGATGGAAATCGCATTGAAAAAATAGTGCTCGCAAACCGATTGCACCGCTAGCACTTGTTCAGTGTTGTAAATAATCGTTCGTCAAACAGCGTCAAAATAGTGTAAAACGTTGGTCATCTAACGTTTGTTTTTCTAGGAAGATTCGTGTCAGATTCCAGCAAACCTCAGCATCATAACACCCGATCAATTTTGGCTTGGGTGTCTGCGTTTCTAACGCCGTACAAAAACCGCGTTCTCGCTGCGGTGTTCTTTCTCTTTTTGGGATCACTAAGTTGGCTTGCTTTAGGGCAGGGTGTTCGGCTTGTGGTTGATGAAGGCTTCTTATCCGGCAATGCGTCTGAACTGAACCAAATCGTTCTCTTCATTCTTGCAATCACGCTTGTCAGTGGCCTTGCGACCTTCTGTCGATTTTATCTGATGAGTTGGCTCGGTGAGCGTGTCAGCGCGGATATTCGTATTCGAGTTTATGAACAATTACTAACGTTAACTCCCACGTTCTACGCCAAAGCGCGGACTGGCGAAGTTATCAGCAGATTTACTGCGGATACGACATTGCTTCAAACCGTTGTTGGATCCAGTTTGTCGATGGCCCTTCGCTCGGGTGTATCCGTGTTAGGTGGTTTGGTGATGATGGGGATCACCAGCGTGAAGTTGACGGTGTTGGTACTGCTTGCCGTTCCCGTGGTGCTAGTACCAATTGGTGTACTTGGCAGACGGGTTCGTAAACTGGCCCGTGTCAGTCAGGACAAAGTGGCGGACTTAGGTGCACATGTTGATGAAACGCTGCATGAAATCCGAACTGTCCAATCATACAACCACGAAAAAACAGAAACCTCCGTGTTTCAGGCCCGGGTTGAAACGGTGATGGATGCGGCCAAACTGCGTATTCGTTATCGTGCGACGCTAATGGCTTCTGTCGTGTTGCTCAGCATTGTTGCCATCATTTTGGTGACATGGATAGGGGCGCTAAATGTATTGGATGGGTCGCTGTCCGCCGGTGAGTTGTCAGCTTTTATGTTCTACGCTTTGTTGGTCGCGGGTGGTGTGGCCACGATCAGTGAAGTCATTGGGGATATACAACGCGCAGCGGGGGCAACCGAGCGTTTAATTGAACTGTCCGATATGCAGCCTGATATCGAAGATACATCCTCTCCGGTTGCCTTTCCTGAGCATGGAAAAGGCGATTTGTCTTTCAATGCGGTGAACTTTGCGTATCCGGGCGATGACAGTCAGGAAGTGTTCCAGTCTCTCTCTTTCTCCATTCAAGCTGGTGAACGTGTTGCTTTAGTGGGCCCTAGCGGAGCGGGGAAAAGTTCGGTATTTGCACTTCTTCAGCGCTTTTTTGATGTGCAAAGTGGCGAAATCCGTATTGATAACGAGCCGATTAAACATTTGGCACTTGATCGACTGCGTGAACAATTTGCCTTGGTACCTCAAGAATCAGTGATCTTTGCAACCAGCGTATTGGAAAACGTGCGTTATGGTAAGCCTGATGCTTCGATGAACGAAGTGATCAATGCCTGTAAAGCCGCGTCGGCACATGACTTTATTACAGAATTTACCGATGGCTATGATACGGAACTCGGGGAACGAGGCGTCCGTTTGTCGGGTGGTCAGAAGCAACGTATTTCTATCGCTCGTGCCATTTTGGCCGATCGTCCTGTCTTGTTGCTTGATGAAGCGACAAGTGCTCTGGATGCAGTGAGTGAGCATCAAGTTAAGCACGCATTGGATGCGTTGATGAAGAACAAAACGTCGCTGGTGATTGCGCATAGGCTCGCAACAGTCGTGAATGCTGATCGAATATTGGTGCTAGATAAAGGCAATATAGTGGCGACCGGAACACATCAGGAGCTGATGGAAACCAGCCCGTTATATCGTGAGTTTGCATCACTTCAGCTTGTGGCTTCAGATGCCGTGTATCTCAATGATGCAGTCGGTAATTAATCTGGTGTTTTGGGAATAATTTGTGGCTTAGGGGCATGGTGCGGAGTCTGTTATCTGATACTTTTGCGATTGTCAGGTCTATCGAATGAAAATAAACAAGGAAGTACGATGAAAAAATGCATTGCAGCGCTATTCGTGTTGCTGTTTGTGGCGGGCTGTTCGCCAGAAGTAGGCAGTAAAGAATGGTGTAATGATCTTAAAGAAAAACCCAAGGGAGATTGGACAGCCAGTGAAGCGGGAGATTTCGCTAAACACTGTATCTTCTGATGAAAAAAGGCAGGGGAGACCTGCCTAAAACGATATGTTGTGTTTCATTTACCCAGTCTATGTGTATAGCTGGGTATTTTTTATTATAGAGAAACTGCTGTATCCAACGCCAAGCTAATCATGTCATTCAGAGTCGTAACACGGTCTTCAGCACTTAGGCCTTCGTGACGGATAATGTGATCAGTCACGGTGCAGATTGCCAGCGCGCGAACACCGAACTCAGCCGCCAAGCTATAGAATGCACTCACTTCCATTTCTACGCCGTAAACGCCGTATTTCGCCAGAAGTGGGTAGAAGTCTTCGTCTGGACGGTAGAACATGTCAGAAGAGAACACATTACCTACCTTTACAGACAGTTCTTTTTCTTTTGCTACATCTACTGCGGTGCGCAGCATGTCGTAGTTTGCCAGAGCTGCAAAGTCGTGGTCACGTAGGCGGGTACGGTTCATTTTAGAATCCGTTGATGCGCCCATCGCAATAACCAGGTCCATCAACTTAACGTCGTCATGGATAGCACCACAGCTACCGATGCGGATTAGGTTTTTGATGCCGTAGTGGTTGATCAGCTCGTGAACATAGATAGAAGCAGAAGGCGCACCCATGCCATGGCCCATAACAGACAGCTTCTTGCCTTTATAGAAACCAGTAAAGCCCAGCATACCGCGAACGTCAGTGACTTGTACTGCGTCTTCTAGAAAGTTATCAGCAATGTATTTAGCGCGTTGCGGGTCACCCGGCATCAGAATTGTTTCTGCAAAATCACCTGGGTTAGCATTGATATGTGGAGTTGCCATTTTGGCTCCTAAAGGATAATGTTGTGACGCGCATACTCTAGGGTGTTGTGCAATCCGAAAAAAGGACACTTGTCCGCTAACAACCTCTTCCATGTTGCAAAACGGAGCTTTTGGCTTTTAGGCGACTCACGGAAATGAGTTATACATGGTATTACTAAGACGTGATGGTATGTCTCTTCAGGCTCAAACTTCGCTTTTTCAATCGTTATTAGAACAACCTTTTTGTCGCCCGTTTAAAATCCACAAAGGCGATACTTTTTTGGTGCAAGGTGAATGTGCTAACCAATTGTTTTTGGTGAATAAGTGCGATTTTTCCGTTTCCTATTTAACACCAGCAGGTAAGCGTTATATCGTCAATTCACAGCGAGGTTTTACGGGGGTGCTGGGCGAGATGGAAGTGTTTCGGCCAGAGGGACGGTATGTGTTCAGCGTGACGGCGCTTAGTGACGCAAATGGCTACCAGATAAGTCGCGCCAAATTATTAGAAGCAGTTGCACAGCAGCCAGATATGGCGATTAACTTCCTTCAATTGGTGACCGGAAGGTATGAAGAGTCGATCGGTCATACATTGAGCAATATCCTCTACACACTGAGGTTTAACATTATTCGTGTAATGTTAAATAAATCTGCGGAAGCAAACGACGGTTGGTTTGAGTTTAAAACGGATCAACATGCCAGTGAACTCGGTGCTACAACACGCGCGTTTCGCCGCGTCGTTAAAGACTGGTGGACGAAGGCGTGGTGGACAAAAAGCGTAGCACCTACCGTATTGCGAAACTGGATGTCCTTAAAAACGAACTGGATGCCTGCTAACCGCAAACGGTTTCTAGCAAACGTTTTCGTTTTAATGATGATCTTCTCAATTTCTCACTTTTTTTGCTCTGATCTGTTCGCAAGTTGACCGAAAAGGACAAGTGTCCTTCTTTTCAAATCCTGCCGACGTTAAAAAACGTTCGGCAGCGACATACTCGCTAGATTAACGCTTTTTGCCCACTAGAGATCACCCAGTTTATGAGCATTATCATGAGCCTTATCGGCATGGCATCCCTGATTGCTATTGCTGTATTATTTTCCGACAACCGTAAGAAAATTAACGTTCGCACCGTTGGTGGCGCGCTTGCTATTCAAGTGGCGTTTGGTGTGTTTGTTATGTATGTTCCATTTGGTCAAGCAATGCTTCAAACCGTCGCGGATGGTGTAGGCAGCGTCATCAACTATGCAAATGATGGCTTGGCATTTACCTTTGGCGATTTAGCGAACTACAAAGTAGGCTTCGTTTTCGTTATTAACGTTCTCTGCGTTGTTATCTTCATCTCTGCGCTGATCTCCGTGCTTTACTATCTGAAAATCATGCAGAAAGTCATCGCGGTCATTGGTGGTGCATTGAAAAAAGTGTTGGGTACAAGCCACGCTGAATCAATGTCTGCAACGGCAAATATCTTCGTTGGCCCTATTGAAGCGCCATCTTTGGTTCGTCCTTTTGTTCACACCATGACACGTTCAGAGCTGTTTGCTGTTATGGCGGGTGGTTTAGCGTCTGTGGCGGGCGGCACCATGATTGGTTACATCAATCTGGGTATCGATGTGAAATACATCCTGACTGCATGTTTCATGACAGCGCCTGCTGGTCTGCTGTTTGCAAAACTGCTTTGCCCAGAAGTTGATGAGCCAAGGAAAACCCTTGAAGCGACGGTGGAAGAAAACAGCGATGAACCTGAAACCTTGCTGGATGCAATTACTCAGGGTTCGATGATTGGTATGCAACAAGTCGCGTGCGTTACCGCACTGCTGATTTCGTTTGTTGCGCTAACCGCATTACTGAATGGCATCGTCGGTGCGCTGGCGGGCTTGATTGGCTTTGAAGGCATCACTGTTCAGTTAATTCTGGGTTACTTGCTTTCGCCATTGGCGTTTCTGTTGGGTGTGCCATGGGATGAAGCGGTCACTGCAGCGTCTTTGATTGGTCAGAAAATCGTAATCAACGAATTCGTGGCTTACGTAAGTTTCTTGGACGTTGCTGGTGAACTGTCAGAAAAATCACAAGCAATTATCATCTTTGCACTGTGCGGCTTCGCTAACATCGGTTCATTGGCCATGGTGATTGGTGGCTTGAGCGCAATGTCTCCGGGACGTCGTAAAGAATTCAACAAGATTGGTGTTCGTGCGCTGTTGGCGGCAATCCTGGCAAACCTGATGAGCGGTACGATTGCGGGTCTGCTGATTTCGCTGGGCAGTGTGTTGTAAAACGCAAAACTCTAAAATGACATCCTACTAGCGGGCGTAATGCCCGCTTTTCGTATCTATTCCTTTGGCAATTTGTGTCTGACCGCTTGCTCAATTCTGCCATTGAGTCTGGATTAAAACTGGATATCTATCCAGTTGTTTATTATCCTAACGGCAATTGTAACCAGAATACCGAGTCTCTATTGTGATTGGCCGATTACGCGGAATTTTGCTTGAAAAGCAACCACCTGAAATTCTTCTCGAAGTAAACGGCGTTGGCTACGAAGTGAGTATGCCAATGAGCTGTTTTTACGAACTGCCAGAAGTGGGTGAAGAAGCCATTGTTTATACCCACTTTGTTGTGCGTGAAGATGCTCAATTACTTTATGGTTTTAACACGACAGTTGAGCGGGCTTTGTTCCGAGAAGTCATTAAGGCGAACGGTGTGGGTCCGAAACTGGGCCTTGCAATTTTGTCGGGCATGACGGCAACCCAATTCGTTGACAGTGTTGAGCGCGAAGATGTCTCGACGCTGGTGAAAATCCCGGGCGTGGGTAAGAAGACAGCGGAACGACTGGTTATTGAAATGCGTGACCGCCTCAAAAACTGGCATGCCTTCGATCTGTTTACCCCACATGCCGACGCAGCTGCGCGTCGCGCTTCAAATACTGACACGGTGGTTGCGGCGTCGACAGCACCAAAAGACGAAGCAATCAGTGCACTTATTGCCTTGGGTTATAAAGCAGCGCAAGCTGAGAAAGTAGTTAAGCAAGTAGCACAGGACGGCATGAAGAGTGAAGCCATTATCCGTGATGCACTGCGTTCGATGGTGTAATGGAGCAATATAAATGATTGAAGCCGACCGACTGATGGGCACCGTGCCACCGAGCCGTGAAGATGACGTCATTGACCGTGCAATTCGACCGAAGATGTTGGCTGACTACCAAGGTCAGGATCATGTTCGCAGTCAAATGGAGATCTTCATTCACGCCGCACGTAATCGCCAAGAAGCACTGGATCACCTGTTAATATTTGGCCCACCGGGTCTGGGTAAAACGACACTTGCTCATATTGTGGCGAACGAGATGGACGTCAATATTCGTTCTACGTCTGGACCAGTGCTAGAAAAGGCAGGTGACTTGGCGGCGCTATTGACCAATTTGGAGCCGCATGATGTCCTCTTTATTGACGAAATTCACCGTTTGAGTCCTGTCGTTGAAGAAATTCTGTATCCAGCGATGGAAGATTACCAGCTCGATATTATGATTGGTGAAGGTCCAGCGGCGCGCTCGATTAAAATCGATTTGCCTCCGTTTACATTGATTGGAGCAACGACGCGCGCAGGTTCTTTGACATCGCCGCTTCGAGATCGCTTTGGCATCACTCAGCGTCTTGAGTATTACAATATCGCGGACCTCAAAGGAATTGTTCAGCGTTCAGCAAACTGTCTGAATTTGGACATGGTCGAGGAGGGCGCATATGAAATTGCTCGCCGTGCACGTGGTACGCCACGCATTGCCAACCGTCTTCTTCGCCGTGTGCGTGACTATGCGGAAGTAAAAGCGGATGGTCATATTAATGCGGATATAGCATCAAAGGCTTTGGATATGCTGGATGTTGATAATCTAGGCTTTGACTATATGGACCGGAAACTTCTTACTGCCATTATCGAGAAGTTTGATGGGGGACCGGTAGGCCTAGATAACCTTGCGGCAGCCATTGGAGAGGCTAAGGACACGATTGAAGATGTCATTGAACCTTTCCTTATTCAACAAGGTTATCTTCAGCGAACACCTCGCGGACGTATTGCTAGCCAGCGTGCCTACCTGCACTTTGGATTTGATCTCTCAGAGTAATCACTATACTTCATGAAGTAAGAGGCCAGCATGATCGTTGGCCTTTTTTACACCTGCAGTGTTGTAATTGTGTTATTCGCATTAATTTTATACGTAACCTGCTTAGGGTTTTCTATTCTTCGCCGGACTGTATTTAATGACTAAAAAGATGACGATGCTCAATAACACAATAAATAAGGGTTAGCGCAAACTGATTAAATTGACAGCAATCAATGCTTCAAAGGCCCAAATGCTTTGAAGACCATTGCCAGAATGTTTAATATTAGTTGTCACTATATTAGGGGGTGCTTAACAGAATCCTAACGAGTGAAGTACATAAGTGCAACATAATAATGGAGGGCTGTTCACACAGCTCCCGTAAGTAAGCTCGGTAAAGCGCGGCTTGCAAGCCTCGCATGTGTTTAAGCATTTACTTAACAACATGAAAATGTTGTGCGTCAGTCAGCCTGACGATGAAGGAGTTACCATGTTAACTGATATTGTGGATCTATCGCGGTTCCAATTTGCTCTCACCGCGATGTATCACTTTCTATTTGTCCCATTGACTCTGGGTATGGCCTTTTTATTGGCTATCATGGAGTCGCTGTATATAATGACTGATAAGCAAATCTACAAGGACATGACTAAGTTCTGGGGTAAGCTATTCGGTATTAACTTCGCACTAGGCGTTGCGACAGGCCTTACGATGGAGTTCCAGTTTGGTACAAACTGGGCATACTACTCTCACTACGTTGGCGATATTTTCGGGGCCCCACTGGCTATCGAAGCGCTAATGGCATTCTTCTTAGAATCAACCCTCGTGGGTATGTTCTTCTTCGGCTGGGATCGCCTATCCAAGCGTCAACACCTTACTGTTACTTGGTTAACAGCTATCGGTTCTAACTTTTCAGCGCTTTGGATTCTGGTCGCGAATGGTTGGATGCAAAACCCTGTAGGTGCAGAGTTCAACTTCGAAAGCATGCGAATGGAAATGGTGAGCTTTGCTGAAGTTGTACTTAACCCAGTTGCTCAGGTGAAATTCGTTCACACTGTTGCAGCGGGCTACACAACGGGCGCAATGTTCGTTTTGGGTATCAGTGCTTACTATTTGCTGAAAGGCCGTGATGTGGCGTTTGCGCGTCGTTCATTTGCGATTGCAGCGTCTTTCGGTATTGCAGGCATCCTGTCTACGATCGTTCTGGGTGACGAGTCTGGCTATGAGCTGGGTGACGTTCAGAAAGTAAAACTGGCTGCTATTGAAGCAGAGTGGCACACCGAGCCAGCACCAGCAGCATTTACGCTGTTCGGTTTCCCTAACCAAGAAACCATGGAAACTGATTACGCCATCAAGATCCCATACGTAATGGGTATCATTGCGACGCGTTCATTCGACAAAGAAGTTACGGGCCTACGTGATCTGGTCGACGAGCACGAAGTGCGCATCCGTAACGGTATGATTGCTTACGGACTGCTTGAAAAACTGCGTGACGGTGATAAAACCCCTGAAAACTTGGCTGCGTTTGACGCAGTGAAGAAAGACTTGGGTTACGGTCTGCTGCTGAAAGAGCACACGCCAAACGTTGTTGATGCAACGGAAGCGCAAATCAAACAAGCCGCTAAAGATTCTATTCCACAGGTAGCACCGCTGTTCTGGAGCTTCCGCATCATGGTTGCGTGTGGCTTCGCAATGCTGTTCATCTTCGGCATGGCGTTCTACCAAACTTGTCGTCAGAAGATCGACGAGAAACCTTGGGTTCTAAAACTGGCTCTGTTGGCGATTCCACTGCCTTGGATTGCATCTGAAGCAGGTTGGTTTGTTGCCGAGTACGGTCGTCAGCCTTGGGCTGTGGGTGAAATTCTGCCAGTTCATATGGCAGCGTCAAATCTGCCACCGTACGAAATCATTACTTCATTGGTTGCCATCATTGCACTGTACACCGTGTTCCTGATCGCTGAAGTTTACCTGATGGTTAAGTTTGCTCGTAAAGGCCCAAGCAGCCTGAAGACTGGCCGTTACCACTTTGAACAGCAAAAGACTCCTGAATCGGATCTTGCGCGTCAGGTTGAAGCATAAGGAGAGCTTGAGCGATGTTTGATTACGAAATCCTACGATTGATCTGGTGGTTGCTGATTGGTGTACTACTGATTGGCTTCGCCGTGACCGATGGTTTTGACATGGGTGTGGGTGCGTTGGTGCCTGTTATCGGTAAAACCGACAACGAGCGCCGTGTCATGATTAACTCAATCGCGCCACACTGGGATGGCAACCAAGTATGGTTGATCACCGCAGGCGGTGCGTTATTTGCTGCATGGCCTTTGGTTTATGCCGTGTCATTCTCGGGTTTCTACCTGGCGATGATTTTAACACTGGCTGCGCTGTGGTTCCGTCCTATTGGTTTCGACTACCGTTCAAAGATTGAAGACCCACGCTGGCGTAAAGCATGGGATGCTGCGATTTTCATTGGTGGTTTTGTTCCGCCAATTATCTTCGGTGTGGCATTCGGTAACTTGCTGCAAGGTGTTCCGTTTGAACTTAGCGAACTGCTGGTCCCAACGTACCGTGGAAACTTCTTCGGTCTGCTGAATCCATTTGCGATTCTGTGTGGTTTGGTGAGCTTGTTCATGATCGTGACGCAAGGTGCAACCTGGCTACAAATGAAAACCACAGGCGACCTGCACACACGTTCTCGTAACGTGGCGCAACTGACAGCAGTTCTAACCGCTGTGTGTTTTGCGATTGCAGGCTTCTGGGCACAAAGCATTGAAGGTTATGTGATCACCAGTGAGATCATCACCAATGCGACGTCGAACCCGCTGACGAAAGAAGTCACCACGATGACAGGTGCGTTGTTCAACAACTACAACGAATACCCACTATTGTGGATTGCACCGGCACTGGCTGTGATCATGCCACTGTTGGCAGCTGCATCGTCGCGTTTTGAGCGTTGTGGTTTTGCGTTCTTGTTCTCAAGCTTGGCGATTGCGGGTGTGATTTTGACAGCGGGCTTTGCGTTGTTCCCATTCGTTATGCCATCAAGCCTGTTCCCATCACAGAGTCTGACCATGTGGGATGCAACGTCGAGTGAATTGACGCTGAACATCATGACTGTCGTTGCGTTTGTTATGGTTCCAATCATTCTGGGTTACACCACTTGGTGTTACTACAAAATGTTTGGCCGCTTGGATGACAAGTTCATCGAAGAAAACAAGAACTCACTGTACTAAGAGAAGGAGTAGACCATGTGGTATTTCGCTTGGATTCTAGGTGTATTGCTGGCGTGCTCGTTCGGTATTATCAATGCGCTTTGGTTAGAACACACTGAAGCCATGGATCACGACAGTGAAGAGTAAGCTCATCGCTTTGTTAGACGGTCTCCATGACCGTCTACACAAGCGCGTACTGATGTTGTTCTCTCTGGCTATTGCATTAGCGTGTGGCGGTCTCGTTATGTGGGATCCGCAAGCATTTGCTGCCAAGTTAGGGGGATTTACTGTTGCGAATGGATTGCCGTTGATTTGGGCGACCTGTACTGGGTTAATCCACGGTATGGCGTTCAAACCGCGTCGATGGTTTTGGCAACTTGTCTTTTTCCCACCCTTTGCGTGGGTCATCATGACAGTCATGTTGGTTCAGGCTTATACCTGACAGAAACACATATCGGTACTTTAAACAGCTCGGGTAACCCCCGAGCTGTTTTATTTTGCGCCATTCGTGACACGCTTCGTTGCTTCGAGGTTTCAATATGTTGAGCAAGTCAGTTATAGTATTCCGCTAAACCATATTACGGATTTCAGGTAATTATTCGGATGAGTCATCTCCATCCTTTTTGTTGGCCAATACGCGTGTATTACGAAGACACGGATACAGGTGGTATTGTCTATCATGCGAACTATCTCAAATACTTCGAGCGTGCGCGCACCGAACTATTGCGTAGTATAGGTGTCAATCAACACGTGCTGTTTGAAGAGCACACTGCATTCGTTGTCCGCCATATGGACATCGACTTTTTTAAAGGCGCTACGTTAGACGAATCGCTCACTGTTCAAACAACGGTGTCAGAATTACGTCGCGTGACCCTAACTTTCTGTCAGGATTTAGTTAATTCAAAGGGCGATGTGTTGTGCCGGGCCTTGGTTAAGGTAGCCTGTGTCGACTCTGAGAAAATGAAACCTAAATCCATTCCTATATCGATTCAATCGGAGATTTTTAGTGAGCGCTGAACTTTCAATTCTTGATCTGTTTTTGCAGGCTAGTCTGCTGGTAAAAGCAGTGATGTTGGTTCTGCTTGGCATGTCAGTTGTGTCTTGGGCGATGATCATCAAACGTTCGCAAGTACTTTCACAAGCGTCAGCAAAAGCGGAACGCTTCGAAGACCGATTCTGGTCAGGAATGGACTTATCTCAACTTTATCAAGAAGTACAAGCTCGCAAAGATAGCCTGACAGGCAGCGAGCAGATTTTTTACTCTGGCTTTAAAGAGTTTGCACGTCTTCATCGCAGCAACGGCAAAGTGCCTGATGCAGTGATGGATGGCACATCGCGTGCAATGCGTGTGTCTTTGTCCAAAGAAGTTGAAGCGTTAGAAACGAATCTTCCTTTCCTTGCAACCGTGGGTTCAATTAGCCCGTATATCGGTCTGTTTGGTACCGTATGGGGCATCATGCACGCCTTTATCGCACTGGGTGCTGTGAAGCAGGCTACGTTGGCAATGGTTGCGCCTGGTATTGCAGAAGCACTGGTTGCTACAGCGATGGGGCTGTTTGCTGCGATTCCTGCGGTAATGGCGTACAACCGTTTGACGTCTAAAGTCGGCAAGTTAGAAAACAACTATGTGAACTTTATGGAAGAGTTCTCAAGCATCTTGCACCGTCAGGCATTTGCCGCACCGAAGGAGTAAGCCATGGCTTATCAACCTAAACGACGGAAAATGACGGCCGAGATTAACGTCGTTCCTTATATCGATGTGATGTTGGTGCTGCTTATCATTTTTATGGTGACAGCACCATTCGTTACTCAAGGAGTAGACGTTGACCTTCCTCAGACTTCGACAGCGAAAACAGCCACTGAATTAGCGAAAGAAGAAGACAGCGGCGCGTTTATTATCGTCGAAGTGGACCAGAATGGCGGCTTGGGTCTTAGCGTGAACAATGGTGACATGGTTCGCGGACTGACATTACAAGATATGCTGATTCGAGTACGCGCTGAATTGGAAATCAATCCGAAATCACCTGTTTTAGTCGGTGGTGATGGGCGTGTGCCTTATTCCGAAATCATTCTTACCCTGGATGCATTGAACCAGGCGGGAGTCTCTTCTGTGGGACTGATGACCGAACCGCTTGATTCATAGAATGAGAAAGTGAATGAAGAATAAAGAGAACAATAATTATACGGGTGCCACGGTCATATCTTTTGTGCTTCATGGTGCACTTATAGGTGGTTTGCTCTGGGGCGCAGATTTCAGCAAAGTCGTTCACCAGCCTTCAGGGCAAAGCATCGAAGCGGTTGTGATTGACCCAAGTGTCGTGAGTGCGCAGGCAAAGAAAATTCGTGAACAACGTGACGAGGCGAAACGACAAGAGAGTGACCGCTTAAAGCGCTTGGAGCAGCAGGCTGAACAACTCGAAAAGCAGCGTGAGCATGAAGAAAAACGCTTGCGCGAATTGAGAACTGAAAAGTTGGCCGCTGAAAAAGCAGCGCGTGAAGCGGAAACTGAGCGTAAGCGCATTGCAGAAGCGAAAGAAAAAGCTGCCGACGAACAGCGCAAGGCAGAAGCCGCCGCACGCGTAGCGAAAGAGAAAGCTGCAGCCGCGGAAGCGGAGCGAGTGCGTCGTGTTGAGCAACAACAAAAAGCCGAAGCTGCTGCGAAGAAAGCGGAAGCCGACCGTCAGCGAGCTGAACAAGAGCGTTTGAAAGCAGAAGAAGAACGCAAACGTCAGGTTGCTGAGAAGAAAAAGGCGGAAGAAGAAGCTCGCAAAGCGGATGAAGAACGCAAGCGTAAGCTAGCGGAGAAGAAAAAAGCGGAAGAAGCTGCGCGTAAAGCGGAAGAAGCTGCGCGTAAAGCAGAAGAAGCACGTAAGGAAGCCGAGCGTAAGGCTGCTGAAGCCAAACGTAAGCAGGCAGAGCAGGAGGCTGCCCTTAACGAGCTTTTTAGCGGTCTCGAGTCGGAGTCCGCTACGCGGGATACGGCTCGAGGGCGACAAATGGCAAGTGAAGTGGATCGCTTTGGCAGCATTTATAGACAAATGATTACACAAAACTTGCTGGTCGATGACAATCTTCGAGGTCAGGAGTGTATTGTTAAAATGCGTCTATCCGGCACAGGTTTGTTGTTGGACGTGTCTGAAGTGGGCGGAAACGCTGCTTTATGTCGCGCAACGAAAACAGCAGTATTAAAAGTGTCTTCCTTTCCCATGCCGGAAGACCAAGATGTCGCAGCACAGCTCAAAGATATTGAGTTGACTGTGAAACCAGAGTAAGAGGGATACTTCATGCTGAAACGCGCATTCTTTGGCGTCATTACACTGATGTTGGTGATCATTCAGCCAGCTTATGCAGAGCTTAAACTCGTTATCACTGAAGGGGTAAACTCAGCTCGCCCTATCGCTATCGTTCCTTTTAAATGGGACGGCCCAGGGAAGTTGCCGACGGATGTGTCCTCCGTTATTGCGTCTGATTTGCAGCGTAGTGGAAAGTTCAGCCCAATCCCCACGGATAAAATGCCTCAAACGCCTTATAGCGATGAGAGTGTTGATTACAATGATTGGACCGCATTAGGGGTTGATGCCTTAGTGACGGGTGAAATCAGTCAAACACCAGATGGTAAGTATTTGATTGAATATCAACTTATTGACGTGGTTCGTGGACAGCTGACAGGCGGGAAGAGCAAAGGCTTGTCTGCAAGTGGCGAACTGGTGCTGACTAAAGACCACTTGCTCTTGAACAACCGCAAAGTGGTTTCAGGTAAACAACTTCGTCAATATGCACATCGAATTTCAGATTTGGTGTATGAAAAGCTGACGGGAGAGAAGGGGGCGTTTCTGACGCGAATTGCGTATGTCGTTATTGATGACAAAGCAGACTACCCGTACCAGCTACGTATTGCGGATTACGATGGCTACAACGAATTATTAGTACTTCGTTCAAAGCAACCGTTGATGTCACCAGCTTGGTCGCCAGATGGCAAGCAACTGGCATACGTAAGTTTTGAAAACGGCCAGGCCCAGATCTTCTTGATGAACATTTACACCGGTGATCGCGAAATGATTTCGTCATTCCCGCGTCACAATGGCTCACCACGTTTCTCGCCGGACGGCAGTAAGCTGGCGTTGGTTCTCTCTAAAACCGGAAGTTTACAAGTCTACGTGTTGGATTTGAAAACACGAAAAATGGAGCAGATCACGAAAGGCCGAGCTAATAACACAGAGCCATTCTGGGATCCAGACGGGAAGTCTTTAATCTTTACGTCAGACCGGGGTGGTAAACCACAGATTTATCGAGTAAATTTAGCCGATGGTTCTACGAGTCGGATTACATGGCAGGGCAGCCAGAATCTCGGTGGTCAAATTACACCCGACGGTAGGTACCTGGTAATGGTTCACCGCTCGGACTCAGGCTACAACATTGCAAAGCAAGATTTGCAAACGGGCGCTGTTGAGATTTTAACGAAAACGATGTTGGATGAATCTCCGAGTCTTGCACCGAATGGTAGCATGGTAATTTACAGCTCAGTTTATGGGCGTGATAACGTACTTTCGTTGGTTTCTATTGACGGACGATTCAAAGCGCGTTTACCAGCAACAAACGGGCGAGTGAGAGCTCCATCATGGTCCCCGTTCCAATAATATTTGCGCTTATTTGATATAAGGAAAACAAGATGCAAGTTAATAAAGTACTTAAGGGTTTGGCAATTGCGCTGCCAATGTTCACTCTGGCGGCTTGTAGCTCAAGCGACAGCTCTACTGATAGCACAGCGGGATCTCAAACTAATCAAGGTTCTGAAACCACTATCGTGACGCCAGTAGACGGTGGCCAAGGCGCATTGACTGAACAAGAAATTCGCAACAACGAACTGCGTCAGTCTCAGACTATTTACTTCAACTTTGATGACTACTCAGTTTTGCCACAGTTCGAAAATATGCTGGATGCACACGCTGACTTCCTGCGTGAAAATGCTGAAGTTAAAGTGGTTGTAGAAGGTCATGCGGATGAGCGTGGTACGCCTGAATACAACATCGCGCTGGGCGAGCGTCGTGCAAATGCAGTAGCTAAATACCTGCAAGCACTGGGTGTTTCTGCGTCTCAAATTTCTATCGTAAGCTACGGCGAAGAGAAACCTTTGGTGCTAGGCCAGAGCGACGAAGCTTATGCGAAGAACCGTCGTGCGGTTCTGGTTTACTAATTTAAGGTAAATCCTATGAACAGTAACACTTTGCGTTGTCTTTCGCTGGCGTTACTGGTGAGTGCGGCAGCCCCTGTGGCTGCCGCACCTGCTCCGGTGACTGAATTGGGTGGCAGTAGCGGCGGCAGCAGCTCTGTTGAGCGCTTGGAGCGAATGCTTGAAGCTCGAAATCAAATGCAACTAGATATGCAGCGTCAACTCGACCAAATGGCGGGAGAGCTTGATAATCTACGTGGCACAGTAGAAAGAAACAGTTACGAATTAAACCAGATGTTGGAACGCCAACGTGATCTTTACCGAGAAATTGACACGTTGAGAAATGCGAAACCAGCACCTGCTCCGGAAGCGAAACCGGAAGCTCCTGCCCCAACAGAGAAATACTCGACAGATCAAACAGAAAACGCAGAATATGATGCGGCAGTAAATCTGATTCTGAAAGAGAAAAACTATGTTGGCGCGACAGAAGCATTTAATGCATTCCTTGCGAAGTATCCAGAATCCATTTATACGCCGAATGCGCATTACTGGCTGGGCCAACTTTACTTCTCCAAAAGCGAATTGGATGCCGCGAAGAAGCATTTCACAGCAGTAAGTCAGTTTGCTAAGTCCAGTAAACGCGCCGATGCATTGTTGAAGTTGGGTATTGTTGCTCAACGCCAAGGCGATACTGCCGGTGCAAATACCTTGTTCCAGAGTGTTATCAAAGAATATCCTGGCACAACAACGGCAAATCAAGCCGAAAAGCAGCTGAACTAATAAGTAAAATCTCCCTATAAAGCCGACAAAACTGTCGGCTTTTTCTTTTTCAAAATTTCCACATCTGTGCTTAATATCGACGTCATAAAGAGTAAACATTCAGCTGTAAGCTGGTTATAATGGGCGAATTGCAAGCAAATCTGAGTGTGTCGATGAGCCAGATTATCAATACCGCAGAGACGGTATATCCCTTCCCTCCGAAACCGGAGGTGCTGTCTGAGCAACAAAAAGCAGACTACATCTCAAGCATCAAACAACAGTTAAAAGAAAATGATGCCGTGATGATTGCCCATTATTACACCGATCCTGAAATTCAGGCATTGGCTGAAGAGACGGGTGGATTCGTTGGTGACTCGCTGGAAATGGCGAAGTTTGGTAACAAGCACCCGGCAAAAACACTTCTTGTTGCTGGCGTCCGGTTTATGGGCGAGAGCGCGAAAATTCTAACGCCAGAAAAAACGGTGTTAATGCCGACTCTGGAAGCAGAGTGCTCGTTGGATCTGGGCTGCCCAGAAGACCGCTTTACTGCATTCTGTGATGCGCACCCTGATCATACCGTTGTTGTCTATGCCAATACATCGGCTGCTGTAAAAGCGCGCGCTGATTGGGTGGTAACATCTTCAATTGCATTGGAGATTGTTGAACATCTAGATGATGACGGTAAGAAGATTATCTGGGGTCCGGATCGTCATCTTGGCTCATATATTGCGGATAAAACGGGCGCAGACATGCTGTTGTGGCAAGGTGAGTGTGTTGTTCATGATGAGTTTTCTGCTAAAGCGCTGAAAGACATGAAAGCTGTGTATCCCGACGCCGCGATTTTGGTCCACCCCGAGTCACCAGCAAGTGTGGTGGAGTTAGCTGACGCTGTCGGCTCAACCAGTCAGCTAATCAAAGCGGCGAAAGAGCTACCTAACAAGCAATTGGTTGTCGCGACTGACAAAGGCATTTTCTTTAAGATGCAGCAAATGGTGCCTGAGAAAGAGCTTATCGAAGCCCCAACAGCGGACGCAGGCGCAACTTGTCGTAGCTGTGCACACTGTCCTTGGATGGCGATGAATGGCCTTAAAGCAATCGACATTGCACTACGCGATGGTGGCGAAGAGCATGAAATTCACGTTGATGAAGCTATTCGTGTTAAGTCACTTATTCCTTTGAACCGTATGTTGGATTTCGCAGCGGAATTGCAGATGCAGGTAAAAGGGAACGCGTAAGGTCAAAGAAATTAATACCCAAACAACAGTCAAACTCGCTGAGTCCAGCATCTTCAAGTTGTTTGGGTATATTAAAAGGCGGGCATTATGTTCGCCTTTTTTGATCGTGTAGCAGTACAAACTGAGTGAATAAGGAAAGTGTATGAGTCAAGCAATGTTGACCATTGGATTACCTTTGGCCCTTGCATGGATGATGTTTTGTGTGGGTTTAACGCTAACGCTGGCAGACTTTAAACGTGTTGGACAATATCCCAGCGTTGCCTTTGCGGGTCTCTGTGCGCAATTACTCGGTTTGCCTGCAATCGCCTTCGTTCTCGTCTATATGCTTAATTTGCCGGAAGTCGTGGCGATTGGCCTTTGGATCTTGGCCCTCGCACCCGGCGGTGCGTCATCGAATGCGATTAGCCATCTTGCTGGCGGAGACGCGGCGTTATCTATTACCATGACGGCGATTAGCAGCTTAATCATCCCGTTTAGCTTACCTTTGCTGTTGCCGCTCCTATATCCAGAAGTCTCTGCTGCGATTCCGGTGAAAACGGCGATCATGCAGCTTATCGCGGTGACATTGGTTCCCGTGTTATTCGGTATGGTGTTGAATCACTTCATTCGCGGTAAGCGGTTTGACGCGTTTACCGAGTTCGCAGGAAAATCTGCCCTCTGGGCATTGTTTTTTACGGTTGCGGTGACGCTCGCTGCAAATACCTCAGTATTCAATCAGCTGTTTTCACAAGCGTCTGTGGCTGTCCTAACCTTGTGTCTGTTAGGGATGGGGCTGGGATTGGCTGTGTCCAAATTGTTTCGTGGTGATGCCAAGCTTTCAAAAACGTTTGCTATAGAGGTAGGCGTTCAAAATGCGGGGACGGCAATTTTTGTTGCGGTGGTTCAGTTAAAACAACCTGAGCTAGCATTAACACCGCTACTCTATGGGGTATTAATGAATATTCCCGTGGTGATTTTGATAGCTTTAAACCGCCGTTCTCAAGCACAAACCGCGTAAATTGTGCCAGAGACTAAAAAGCCGTCATAACGACGGCTTTTTGCTATTTTACAAATGATTAGCGCAGTTGCCAAACACGGTGAGTTTTACCTTTAATCTTACCGGTAGACAGCTTCTTAAGTGCCTTTTTCGCGACACTACGGTTAACCGCAACGTAAGAGCGGTAATCCGTCACTTTGATTTTACCTACATCTTTACCTTCGATGCCATCTTCGCCTGTCAAAGCGCCTAAGATATCGCCAGGGCGGACTTTGGCTTTCTTGCCGGCTTCAATGTGTAGCGTGATCATTGCAGGCTGTGGTGGCGTGTTGTTCAGTACTGAGTTGTCTGGAAGCGTAGCGCTTTTAATCTCATGCTCAAGATAATCTTCCAGCAGAGCCACTTTATAGCCGTCTTCGTGACCAAAGAAGGTATATGCAGCGCCTTTGCTACCCGCGCGACCAGTACGGCCGATACGGTGAATATGCACTTCGGTATCGAATGCCATGTGGTAGTTGATCACTGCATCCAGTGCATCAATGTCTAAACCACGTGCAGCAACGTCGGTTGCAACCATCACTGTCACGCTTTTGTTTGCGAACTTAAGCAACATTTGGTCACGATCGCGTTGCTCCAAGTCGCCGTGCAGTGCAACAACGGAAAAGTCGTTGTCTTCCAGCGCGGCCGCGACGTCTTTTACATCGCGCTTGGTATTACAAAACACGACTGCACTTTCTGGCTGATGTTTAAGCAGTAACAAACGCAGCGCATGCATACGGTCGTTGTTGCCATTACATTCGTAGAAGTATTGGGTGATGCTGCTGCTGTCGTGGTTTGATTCCACTTTTACCGTCACAGGGCTAGTCATGATCTGCTTACTGATGTTTTGGATCTGAGCAGGATATGTCGCACTGAACAGCAAGGTTTGGCGATCGGTTGGTACGTCAGCAAAAATAGCATCTAGCGCTGGTTGGAAGCCCATCTCCAACATACGGTCAGCTTCATCTAGGACGAGAGTGTTCACTTCTTCCAACGACAAGCGGCCTTTTTCCATGTGGTCAAGAATACGACCCGGCGTACCGACGATAATGTGCGCGCCGTGCTCCAGTGACCCGATTTGTGGGCCAACAGGTACACCGCCACAAAGGGTCAGCACTTTAATGTTGTGAATACCACGCGCCAGCTTGCGAATTTCAATTGCAACTTGATCAGCCAGTTCGCGAGTTGGGCAAAGTACCAGCGATTGCACGCGGAAGCGTTTAACGTTCAGGCGGTTAAGCAGGCCCAGACCAAACGCGGCTGTTTTACCTGAACCTGTTTTACCCTGAGCAATCACATCTTTGCCTTCAAGAATAGATGGAAGGCTTTGTGCTTGTATTGGAGTCATTTCTGAATAGCCAATATCATTCAGCGTTGAGATAAGCTCTGGCTTCAACGGGAGGGTAGAAAATGCTTGTTTGGTCACAGTGATAGTCCTGCGCTGCACGTCGTCATTCGGCAACGTTGATGTTAAGAATCGTCATTTTCTGGCTTTGCGATGACGCAAAAAAAAGCCAGAGCGTGAAATAGGGGCAGGACTATAGCAGGATTGTATGAAAAGTTCGCGTTTTGATTTAGATGCACAGAAGAAAGGTTTTCAGGCGGGAGCAAACCCGCCTGCGCAGAGTATGGATTATTCAGCCTCAACGCGTTGAAGCGCACGCATTGTCAGGCCACAAAGCATGACTGGCATTGCATTGAATATTTCTTCGAACTGTGCCAAGTCAGCGACACCTTGTTCTTCCATCGCAGCAAATGCGGCTTCTGGGTCAAACATCAAACTGATTGAGAGCAGTACACCGCCAAGCAGCGCATTGTCTTCAGAATCTTCTGGCATGATGGTTTCCCAATCGTCACGCGCCAGTGTCCAGCCCTGAAGCATGCCTTCACAATATTCGCGAGTCGCTTCATTCACAATATCTACATCGCTCAATTGGCACTCTTCTGGCCATTTCCAACCGTTAGACAATAACGCCTCTCGCTGCGCATTCCATAGATTGATAATGATATTTGCGTACGCTTCGAGTTGTTCGTGCGTTGAGAATGGTGACTCTTTTTCGCCACCCCACATGAATGCAAGCCATTCGCTCGGGTCGATAAGATTTGGAGCTGCAGCCATTGCAGTGACAAAGCCTTCTGTTTGCATTACGGACAACAGATTAGGTTCCAGACCGTTTTCGGTAATGAATTGCGTTAGCGCGTTAGACATGTGTGACTCTCTCGATTAATTCAGGGCCATATTCTAACAGTGGGAAAGGCTTGTGGAGAAGAGGTTGGCTGAGGATACGTCAATAAAGCGAGTTTTTGACGCAAACATAAACACTTAAGCGGGAAATTTGCAATAAGCGTTGACGCAGGCGTAGTCGTTCCTTATAGTAGCGGCCTCGTTGAGACGAGCAAGTCCAACAACTAATTTTGGTGAGGTGTCCGAGTGGCTGAAGGAGCACGCCTGGAAAGTGTGTATACGGCAACGTATCGAGGGTTCGAATCCCTCCCTCACCGCCATATTTAGAAACAAAGCCCCGCTCGAGAGAGTGGGGCTTTGTTTTTATGCGTTTTATCCAGTTACTGCTGGTATTGATGATACTCAACGTTAGGAATTATTTTGACAAACAACGACATTCTTCGCCGTATTCGCTATACCTTTGATTTTAAAGATTCTCAGATGGTTGAGATTTTTGCTGCTGCCGACCACGCTGTTACGCAAGAAAACGTGGTAAATTGGTTGCGGAAAGACGATGACGCGGCCTTTGTTAAAGCGACGGACACTGAGCTGGCGATTTTCCTGAACGGTTTGATCAATACCAAACGCGGCCGACGCGAGGGTGAGCAGCCTGCTCCTGAAAAACGCCTTAACAACAACATGATCTTCATGAAGCTTCGCATCGCGTTAAACATGAAAGCTGATGATGTTCTGGCCGCCCTAGAACTGGCAAACTTCCGATTTGGTAAACATGAACTGAGTGCTTTTTTCCGTAAGCCAGACAATAAGCACTACCGTGAATGTAAAGACCAGATCCTGAGAAACTTCCTGATGGGTGTGCAACTGCAATTGCGCCCTGATTCTTCTCAAGAAGACGCAGAATAATCAAAGCGCTATCAGCGGGCTGTTATCAGCCCGCTTTTTCTATCTTTCATAGAAAAATTCAAGCGATTACTTGGGTTTAATTAGGAGTGATAGAGCAATTACAGTATGGGCTTGAACGCTACCTCGATAGCTGTTTTTTCTGTCACAGGACCCACAGTAAATTGGTTAGTCTGCTCCAACACAATGGTGGTTCCGTTCACTTTTACATAGTCTACGGCATAGCCTTTTTCTGGCGTTAGCACAAAAATTTGCTCTTCATTTTCGGCAACGAAAATATTTTCATTCGGCGAAATCGTACCAAAATACTCAATTGTTGAACTCTGACAAGCCTGGCCTTTCACCCATGGCCCCCAATCTGATGCTCCCGGTTCTTCTCCTGTACTCCACCAGTTGTTTGTCCAAAGGTATCCGTTATGTGAAACCGTTGAATTTGCGGGGTATCCCACAAGACGATCCCAACTTGGCTCAGTGCAAACATTAGTGTCAACTTGGTGGCCTTGCACTGACACAGTAATTTGGTAATGAGGTGTGACATCTCCATCTAACGCGGTTGGTGCGCTCATCCACGAGATGATTTGGCTGAAAGGTACAATTCTGACCTCAGAATGACTGAGCATATAGTCTAAGAATTCCTCAAAAACCTCACGGCGCATTTGTGCATCTTCGGTTTTACGGTCATGGTACATATCAGTATGTACACCTAGTAACAATGGTGCTCTGTTACCGTTCAAACGTTGATCGAACGTATATTTTAGTGTTGCTAATAACTCCTTTTTATTTAAGTTAAACTCATAGAATAAATCATAGTCTAGACCTTTTATTTTACCGTCTGATTTGTTGAAATAAGGCTTTTTCTGAGCGGCCACATCACGTAAAGAATAATCGAGTCCATATTTTTCAGCCTCATTATCTGGAGGGACGATAAAAGTATATACAGGCAAGGACCAGAAGCCGGCGTAAGTGGAAATAGGTTCAGATTGTCCATTCGCAACCCTTTCCTCATTACCTGGGCTACCAAAATCTAATGTATATGGCCAATAGTGATTTGTTCCATCCTGGTTGGTTTGGAAGCCTTCTTCTATACTGACATCGTATGAGAAACCTGCTTTAATCATGGCTTTGAATGTATTGTCATTGAATTTTAAAAATGGTGTGCGAAATCCTTTTAAATCATCGGGATTGATACCAATTCCGTTTGACGCATTGGGTGATTGAAGTGACTCATTTGGATTATAGGGGCGTGTAAGGAAGTCACTGCAGTCTTTAATTTCTTTATACCAATCGGCTTCGCTTCTTTTTTCTCCACCGGGTGCATGGTGCACAGTATGATTACCGATTTCATGCCCATCTAAATACGCTTCACGCCATGCTTTTTTTACCCAAACAGGGTTTTCTGCTGTCCAATCCATACCGTAAGTACACGTATTATAAAAAGAGACACGTGCCGGTGTACCATCAAATGTTGCGAGGTTTCCGTTTCCAGCAGGGTTACTTCTTACTTTGAATAGATCAATGGCCCATTTCATCCCGCCTTCACCAAGACCCAGTTCGGGATATCCCGAATACATATTGTCATCAAATCCAAATGAAACAAACATTGGAACTTGTTGTGGCAGTAACCCACCAGGAGGCTGAGAAGATGGAGCGAGTTGATCAGCAGCGAATACAGTTGTCGAGAATGCCATTGAAAGATAAATGGCTCTCCGTAAAGTAAACTTCATATTATATCCTTATAAATTTCGGCTAAAAATAACCTAATTGATTTAGGTCGGAATTAACTTAATGGTAATTAATAAGGAAGTCTTTTTGTGATTATATTGAAAATATCCAACTTCGACGAATGATTGATTTTTTATGATTGAATTTCTGCTATTTTTGCAAACGGTGAATTTAGTATTGTTGAAGTGTTATTGTTATTGTTATTGTTATTGTTATTGTTATTTTAAATGTATAGTTGTGGCTTCTGAGTTTTCTTTGATTGATTAATGTTTAATATATTTATTTTTTGATGTTTCTGAGGTGGGCGATTAATTTAATTTGTCGGACTAATGATTTGTTTTATCTGTAATAATTGAAACAAAGCCGCAGTTTTAATCTGAATGTTGATTTTTTATTCTAATCTCGATGTTTGTTGTGTTTTTATGCTGTAGACCATTTTTATCTTCTTCAATATCGTAACCTCATTAATTCTATGAGTGTTAATGCTTGGATGTTTGCCCCTATTCTGACACTGTATTCATTCGTTTTCGTGCTACACTTCGACCCTTGTTTTACATTAATGCTAAGCACCCCAATGTCATCTCAAATTTCACAAACCTTTTCTTCTTTAGGCCTTGAGTCCAAAATCATCGATGCACTTCCGCTTAAGTGTAAGGTGCCTACGTCTATACAAGCGCTTGCTACACCGGTGATTATTGCCAAAAAGGATGTTTTAGCACTTGCTGAGACGGGGAGTGGTAAAACATTGGCATTTGGGCTGCCATTACTTTCGATGCTCCTAAAGAGCGACGAGGGAAGCCGCGCCTTGATTTTGGTGCCGACAAGAGAGCTCGCTTCTCAAGTTAGTAAAGTTATGGATGAAGTGGCAACACCGCTCAGCATCAAGACAGTTATGCTTTGTGGTGGTGTTGATAAGGCGTTACAACGTGAGGCGTTGTTATTAAATCCTGATGTCATTATCGCTACTCCCGGCAGATTGCGAGACCTGATTAATGATGACGCAATTCATCTCGCTCATGTACGTCACCTTGTGCTGGACGAAGCGGACAGGCTGTTAGACATGGGCTTTTGGCCAGATATCAAACAGATATTGTCGTCTTTGCCATGCGAGCGTCAGACCTTGATGTTTTCAGCAACGTTGCCTGATGATCTTGGCGCACTGGTGGCTGAAACGCTACGTGAGCCTGTAATGATCAAGGCGAATGCGGTAAACAGTGTGGTTGAGCGTATCGAAGAGCGGTTATATCTCGTTAATAAGGGCAGCAAAGCGAACGTGCTGATTGACCAGATAAAAGAAAACAAATGGCCTCAAGTGCTGGTGTTTATTGGTGCGAGAGATAATGCCGATGCGCTTTGTAAAAAGTTAAATAAAGCGGACATTACCACTAGTGCTCTTCATGGCGATAAATCGCAAGTTGAGCGTGAGCAGGCGCTGGACGCGTTTAAAAACAAACAAACTCAGGTTCTGGTTGCCACAGATTTGTTGGCTCGCGGGATCCATATAGATGACTTGCCTGTTGTCATTAACGTTGAATTGCCATCAAACCCGGCCGTGTATGTCCATAGGGTTGGTCGAACTGCGCGGGCAGGTCAGGAAGGTTTAGCCATTTCACTGGTTAGTCATGGCGAGAGCGAATACTTACAATCAATTCGTGATTTGACCCAGCGTGGATTGCCTTTGGCTGAACTTGAAAAATTTCCTGTGACGGACAAACCTTCGTCAGGTGACAGTAAGCGTGCTCCGCGAGATAAAAAGGCAAATCGCCGTACGGCGCAGAAAAAGAGTGTTAAGCAGTTTCAAGGGAAAGCAAAACCTAAACGCGCCAAAACCTAAACGCGCTTAGTACTGCATTAAATCCACGGAATGTTGTGAAAAGAAACCCAAGAAATTCTTGGGTTTCTTTTCTTTTGGGGTGTTTTTTGTTCAGAGGTGATAAATGGAGATATCACACTGCGAATAACCCCAAAACATAAAGAAGGTTTAAAGATAGCCCTGTTAGGATGGTTGCAGCAGCGGGTGCGGCAATTTTCAGAACAGGTCGGCCTAATGTTTCATTGAGGAAATAGTACACCGCAAAGAGGCAGAGGCCTGTTGTTGAGCCCATTTTCATAACCGCCAATACGCCCCCAACCAAAAGCGCGAACTCCATCAACACATTCATGGCGTCTCGGATGTTGTCGGAGGCATTTCTTAACGAAGGATAAGCTTCTAGTGCGTGGCTGATTTTTCTTAGGAGATGAATTTCAACGATGATTGTTATAGCCCCCAGCACGGCTGCAGTAAGGAGATTCGGGGAAATATAGCCCACCACAAACACAAAAGTAAGGCCAACCATACCGTAGATGCCGGTGGTCAAAGCCGCTAAGACGATAAGCGGTGCAAAACCAAGACCACGAAGTGCTTCAGCCGTGGCGATTTGGGCTATGGCACTATTTCGACTATCAGCGTCTTGCAATGTATATGCCTCGGCTAAGGGGTAGATAGAGACTTCCGAACCAGCCAAGTAACCCGCATTGACGACAACGGCAATTAACGCCCCCGTTAACGAGAGAAAAGGAAGATGCTTTTTTAGTTGTATAAACCGCTCATCATATAAACCGTGAATGCTGCTCATGTCCGGTGGATTGTTGCCATTTTTCAGCTCTTTGAGATCATGCTTGATGGCGCAGACAAAAAGAACCACTGTGCCGACAAGCATTTGAACGGCTTCAGGATATAGCCCTGAAAATTGTACGACGACCAAACGCGCAACCAGAATGGTCATTGCGCAAACCACACCGGCTCGCCAACCAAACTGCTTAAAGACGGCAAGCAATGGAAACAGCGCGATGACAGTTATTACAGGTGTGGCCATCTCTGAGAAGAGATCTGTCATGTCTAGAGGCAGGACAGAGAGTAGGGCTTCTATCCCTACGAGACCAGTAACGACAAACAGACCCCAACATCCTCCCGCGAGCGCGGCGAGCCACCTGCTGCCAATAAGAACGCCGAGAACATCCGTAGGCAAAAAGAGTAGCCACGGGTTTAGAAGGCCTGTTGAAAGCGTGAAAGAGAGTCCCACCGATACGCTAAACCCAATAGACAGGCCAAACGCAATGGAGCCAGCCTGTTTTCGCTGCATATTCCCAGTGAGAACTTGTGGGAGTATCGGTCTTAGGCCGTCATGAAAAACTGATGCGCTCATGTTTGCTAGGAGTGCCGTCATCGCACACAGTGCAGTCACCGTGACCAGTTGTAGCAAGTCCATAGAAAATCCTACAATACGGCGAGGTGCTTCGTGAGCATAGGGATCGCATGTTCTATATGCTCAACCGACAAGCCAAAAGCCACTTTTCCTTCATCGAGAAAACGTGCAATTTCATCGCTCTTTGCCTGAATAGACGGTTTCGCAATAGTGCAACTTTTTGGGTACCCGATAATCGCGATAGCCATAGAGAGTGCCGCTCCTGCCCCTGTGTTGCAACAACCAATGTAGTAATCCAGTTCGCCCGTTTTTACTTTCATGGCGGCATCTATATCATTCATCATGTGACATTCAAATTTGCCACATGCAGTCGCCTCAATGTGTCGCTTAATTTGCTCGCGTTGTAATCCAGCAATGCCGATTTTCTTCATTGTATTGCCTTGGTTTAATTAAAGAGGGTGTAAGGGTTATGGCGTAGCATTGTGTCTACTTGTTGCTGGGAAAAACCCCTTTCCAGTAACGCGGGGAGAAATGTCTCTATGAGATAAGTAAACCCTGGCCCACCATTGTTTTTCAGGTGGGAACGGCGTGTGATATCCATAGAGAGCATTACGCGGGTAAGCAAATCGCGTTTCGCCAATTCTTCCAACATATCGATGCGTTGCTCATCGGGAAAGTAGCTATTTTTTCCAATGGTATCGAATTGGACATAGCAGCCTTGGTCGATGATCCATAGCATTTTGTCAAGATTATTTTTCAGGTCGCAATGCCCGATTGTGACCCGAGAAAGATCCGCACCGCATTGTTTCAAAAGGGCAATTTGATCTTTTCCCATGGTGCTGAATGAAAGATGCGTCGAGATAGGGCGGCCTGTTTCGTATTGTGCCATCGCCGCAGCTTTAAACACTTTCTGTTCGGTTTCAGAGAACGCATTGTCACTGCTGCCAATCTCACCGATAAGAGACGCTTTTAATGGACTGCCGTCGATGCCGATGTTTATTTCTTTTATCATTTCATCGCGAATGTCTTCGGCACTTTGCGTGTACAGCTTTTTTGGGAAAAACCCTTCGATGTAATATCCGGTAGAAAGCAGAATATTCATCCCGGAATCGCGCATCAAACATTCAAGAAAATGAGGATTTCGGCCCATATAACGATTAGTGACTTCAACGATATTTGAGACGCCAAGGTTTACGAGATCGCGCATTTCATCGCAGATCAGTGCGTATTGGTCGAGTTTGCAGTCGATATCGCCTTTTTGTTCAGATAAGTCGATATACAAATGCTCGTGGCAATATGTGTAGCCTTCGTTATTTATGGGCATCATTAATCCTCAATCGCTGCATAGTGCAAAGACAGTAAATTACTAAGCATAAAGGTGTTTTCTGATGTTGGAACCGAGATACCCAGCATGCCTGCAATTTCATTGTTCAGTGAAGAAATAGTGCAATAAAGGGGATCGCTGGTTATATCTTCAAACAACTCTGGGTCCATGCCTTTGTCTATGGGCTCGTTCGCTTTGATGCGATCAAATGCACGTGCAAGGTGAGTGATTGCCATTTGGAACTGTTCGTTGTCAGACGCGAGACCGAGTCGCTGAGAAAGAAGCACACTTACATCATTGCATCTCCGAGCGGCTTCTTCACTGATGACTTGTGCTTGTGATAACAGGGTTAGCCTTTCGTGCATTACGGTACTTCCTTGTCAATATTCGAGAATTAATAGCTAGGAATGATCTCCCCGTTGATCACGGCTTCTTGGTGCTCAAGCAGGGTGTGAATGTTCAAGAGCTTTCTCATTAAACTGCACATGTAGGGGGAATCACTGTTGACCAGAATGACGGCCTCTGAGGCTTGTTGACACTCTGGAATATGAGAAAGTGAGAGCTCCGTGAGGCTAGCGCAACTGGCGTCGACGGCTTCAGGAAGCCAGACAACAGCATCAATCGTTCCAGTTTTTAAAAGGTTAAGACTGTCGGTGTAGTTGATTTCAACAATTTCGACATCGTGATTCGGAAACGCCTTCTCGGTCAAAATCTTTTGGTCAGGAGATGACGGGTCAACACCGACCTTTTTGATGTTGTTGACTTCGTCTTTGCGGCAAATAAGTTTGTGTTCAAGAGAGTAGGTTTGTGTGCCTAAATCAAAGGCAATCTTTACACCAGGACCGACTGCTTTCGCGGCTAATTTGGACATGATCGCGACGTCATACGTCCCTTTCTTTAGGCACTCCGATCGCGCATCTGCACCGCGCATGTGCGCAAAATAAAGCGGAAGATGACCCATTTGCATCTTCAAGCCGCTTGCGAGGCCTTCATAGTGCTTGGTATAAGGCAATGGCATTGCGCAAACGAGGTGACTAAACCCTGCTTTTTTGACCAGCGCTTCGTAATTGAGCATATCAATGAAGGTGCCGTTACGACCTTGTTTTCGCAGCGTAATTGCACCTTCCGATTCAAGCGTGGTCAACGCCTTTTGGATAAAACCCACGGAAACTTCAAATTCGTCAGAGAGTGAGTCGATCGTGCGGAGCCTTTCTTTGGCTTCCGTGGTGATCAAATATCTGGCGATATTGATAATCGCAGACCCTTCTTTACTGATATAGCGATGCGGCATAGTTACAATCTTCAATATATTGAAATAATAATTTATAGGTCATTGTACGTTGAGGAAATAGAGATTTCTGCGATATGTGATGCTGATCAGTACATTTGTTGTTCTAAGTTCGCTGTGACGATAACCGTTTGATTAAATGGTATTCATTTGATTATGAGTTTGCTTTCAAGGCATTGACGGTGAGTCCGTAAATCTTTATAGTTGCGACCCTGTTGAGGCGACAAGTCCAACAACAATACGGTGAGTTGTCCGAGTGGCTGAAGGAGCACGCCTGGAAAGTGTGTATACGGAAACGTATCGAGAGTTCGAATCTCTCACTCACCGCCACATTCTGTGAGCCCTTGTAGCATAAGGAATTTTTATGCTACAAGGGCTTAGTTGTTTCTGGCGTAGCTACCAAGTGGTACAAAAGGTAGGTACAAATGGGCATTATGGCAACACCACGCTACGCATCAAAGTCCTAAGTGAAGCTCCAGACCATCTAGAAAACGCTCAAAAGCAGATTAAATTAGAAACGCTGAAGTTGAGTTGAATTGTCACCGACTCAATAGACACCTTTGAGCCTTTCTATTAATTGCTTTTCGTAATCTACAGGCGACAGCTGGTTGTTGGAACCATGTCGACGCTTAACGTTGTAGACCATCTCAATATACTCAAAGATATCTAACCTAGCGTCTTCTCTTGTCGTGTATATTTTCCGTTTTATACGTTCTCTTTTCAGCAACTGAAAGAAGCTTTCTGCAACCGTATTGTCGTGACAGTTGCCTTTTAGACTTACACTCGCCTCTAAGCATGTTGCGTTAAAAAGTTATCCCAGTCATTGCTGGTATATTGACTACCTTGGTCTGAATGAACGAGTACCTTATCCGTTGGCGAACGATGCCAAATCGCCATCAACAAAGCATTCAAAGCCAATTCATTTGTGATTCGGCTTTTCATCGACCAACCAACCACGCGCCTTGAGAACAAATCAACAACAACGGTCAGATATAGCCAGCCTTCATGCGTCTTAATGTACGTAATGTCTATTACCCATGATTGATTAGACTCAGTAGGATTGAACTCTCTTGCTAGCTTATTCGGCAATTCTCAATTTTTCCCTCGCATCTTCCAATGATAAGAACGAACGACTAATTAAGCACTCATCCTTAAAGCTGCAATTGAAGGACTCGAAAAACGGGTTATCCGTTGGTTTCCCGGGCCTTGAGAAGTCCAAGATAACCTCTCTCTCATACGCCCATTTGCTGAAGACTTTCTTGTGATTGATTAGCCGGCCTTCGCGTTGAAGCAAAATATGAATACGTTGATAACCATAACGAATTCGCGTGGCTCCAATATCTTTAATACGTGCTCTTAGTGCCGTGTCAGGGCCTTTTATCGAACGGTAGCAATAGGCCGACATGCTGATTTCTATCAGCCTACATGCTCAATGCAGTGAAGTACGGTAAGCCACTCCAAGGTTATTGACGAACTCTCGGCGTTTCGCTGGCTTTAGAGCTTTTTTGAAAGGACATCTTGCAATGTTTGCATATCAAGTCTCAAATCTGCCACCATCCGTTTAAGGCGTTGGTTCTCCACTTCCAACTGATTTAAACGGCGGAGTTCAGAGACACCAAGATCACTATACTTTTCCTTCGAGTTGTAAAATGTCGTTTCGGAAACGCCAATTTAACGGCACATTTCAGCCATGCGAGTTCTTGTCTATGCCTGCCTTAAGGAAAAAGCAATCTGTTGTTCGGTATATTTGGTTTTCTTCATAGCAACTCAGCTCCCATGACTTCCTGATATTGCCAAATTCCTTTAGCTTAGGCCGATACGATTTTTAGGGAAGAGGCCACCATTTGTGCTTTCGCTTTATTTCGCAGAAACATTTCCAGAATCTGCATTAAGTTTGTTTTCGATCACTGCGTTAATTACCTCTGCATCCAGCGATACTTGGCTTTCTAGTTGTAATAGGTTGGGTTAATGATACTGAGTAATTGGCTTGAATTGAATTGGTGTATACATCTTGCGAGACCCAAATTATATAAATCACAGTGGAAGTTTTACTCTGTGAGTGGGGAATATATAAAATGACGTACGGTATTTAAGATGATGAAATAACAAATTTTAATAAAAAGATACTATATTTAAGTGTGTGGGAATCTAAGGCAGTGTAGAAAGCACCGTTTTTGAAGGGATAACATGCCGATTACGGTTGTAGGTATTATCCTACATGAAGAGTTCTGGCTATTTAGCTACCATACGGGTCCTTTTGGTATCTGCTTGACCGAAATCGACCAGTTGCCGTCACAGTGTTTGATTTTAACAACGGATAAAAGGTGAATATGATACGTTTAATACTAGGTATGATCATTGTGCTAATCGCAGGACCTGTCTATGCAGCTGGTGACCTGGATAAGAACGATTTCGATTATGAATATCTAAAGGACGACGCTGCTATTGGGCAATCAAATGAAGCTATTTTTGCTTTTGGTTTGGGGCTACATAGAATCAAGGCTGGCGAAGCTTTAGGAGCATATGTGTCGGGAATTTCACCTATAGCCAATAGCGATTACGGTATCTTTGGTCGAGGAGAGATTATTAATGATAAATATAAAACTGGTCATTTCTGGTCTTGGAAAATGGCTGTTGGGATTGGCTATTATGTAGAAGATTATCTGGTACCTTACGTTAACGTTAGTAAGTGCTTTTCGAACTATTCTACTTGCTATTTCAATAGTCGACACCCCACAGCGAACGATGATGATATCGATGCTATATACTATGGATTAGGTAGTTTCTTTAAAGTTCCATACTTAGATAATAATTTAGAAATTTCTATCGACTGGAGCCCATATAAAGGTTATGACGGTGCTTCGCTATATTTAGGCTATGGAATTTCATTTTAGATTTTAAAGGGTGTCTTTTATATGAATTTTAACTCTATCATTACTTTACTTTTATTCACCTCATTTGGAGTGGTTGCTTCAGATAGGAGTGAAGATATTGACAATATAAATAAGCTTATTTCAGAGTCAATAAGATACTCGTATAAAGTCAATAGTATTCAGCAGGAAATATTTTCAAGTGAGCAGCTATATGATGCAGCAAAATATTATTATGTTCCTTCAGCCACTATATCATCGGAAGTCAAGCAGAAATTCGACAGGCCAGGACATCCTAGTACACCGTTGACCGATTTTTCGCTCACTCTTGAAGCCAATTTGAAGCTTTGGAGTAACACAACAGATGATGATAATAAATCATCGTATTATAAACTTCAGTCAGACAAGTATCGATATAATGCAGCAATACTGGATGTATACAAAACAATCAACTCCAATTTGATCAAAATAGAATTGTCTAGACAATTACTATTTAAATCTAATGAGTATAAGAATCAAATGGGGCAGCTTATTCTAAAAATGGAAAAAGGTGCTAATACCGGAGTTTTAAAAAAATCGGATAGATTGTTTGCTGATGTGACAATGAAAAAGTTTGAAGAGTCCATATACAATGCACAATCTAAAGTTGAAGGTTATAAAAATGAAATAAATAACGTCACATCTAGAAATCTGTACAATGATGGATATAAAATTCCAAATAGCTATGTAGATAAACATCTTAATTTATCTGATGAGATGTTTGAAATAAACAATGTTATAAAAAACAATTTTGATATTTCTTCGCGAAAATATCAGATTGATAGCGATAAGTACGCGGTTGAAGCGACAAATGAAAATTTCCTTGTGGAAATTGTGACAAAACATGAAATTAATGAAAATGAACTTAGTAATAAAAAAGGGAGTGATAATACTCCGATTGACGGTTATACATACGATTCTGATGGAAACTCATATATAGGATTGAAACTAACTTTCACGGGGTTGAATTTTGGTAGTTTTAAAAATAAAGAAAGTGAAAAGCATTTACTAACCAAAAAGATGATTGATACTGATGAGTTCATTCATCAAAAATATGTCGATCTTAAAACCTATGAACAACAGTATTACCTGGTTAGAGATAGAGTTGATAATATTGGTGTACAAATAGAATTGACAAAAAAAGTGATCGTTCAGCTTATGAAGGAAATAGGTGTTGACGAGTCAAATGCTTTAGACTTGTTTAGAAATATTTCTTCATTGTCTGACTTGGAGTCTTCTCAGTTACTTGCTGAGATAGAGTTGCTGGATATCGTTATGAATGTTAAACAACTCAATGCTGACATTCCGAGGGATTATGTTATCAAGTAAAAATATAAAAAACATATTAACAAGAGTGCTATTGCTTACCGCCATTCTTGTTTTTATAACTATACTTCTTGGTGCGAAGTTTGACATCGTGTCAGAGGGAGAAGGCGTTTTGTCAATAAATGATAGTAATGTCAAAATTCTATCTTCGTCATCAGGAATTATCAAAGAAATTAATGTGTCTAAAGGGGATAAGGTTACTGCTGGTGAGCACTTGTTGGTTATAAGTAACAATGAGGATATGAATAAAAGAGATTTGTTAACATACAATGAGGCAGTGTATGAAAAAGAAATTGTAGATTTGTCAGATGATGAGAAAATTTTAAAAAAAATAATAATGTCTGGAAGCTATGATGATTCAATAGAAACAGAATCTATATTAATTTTTAAAGTGAAAAATAAATATAATACATTTGTACAAAAATCGAAAGAGTTTGAAAAGAAAAGTAAAAACACTGAAAGTAGAATAATAAGTCTTAAAGAGCAAAAGGACTTAATCGTTAAAAAAAGTACTATGTTAAAAGATTCTCTGGGTATGACTGTCAAATACATAGATTCAAAGTTTGAATTGGAAAAAATAAAATTACAAGTACTAGATAGCGAGCTCCAGATAGAAGAAGCATATAGCTTAGTCAGAGCATCATACTTTGATTTTATTCAATTGACGCTAGATTTAAGTGAACAGATAGATAATGAATTAAAAAAAACCAAAGAGTTGTTAGCTGCAACAAAGTCAGAATTGGCAACAGTTAACGAGAAAATTCATTCCACAGACATTATATCTACAGTCGATGGTACTGTTTTGTCGGCAACGGAAGGTTTAGCGAAAGGTGTTTTTATAGAACGAAACTCTGAAATTATGATTCTAAAGAGGTCAGATGATGGTGTCTATATTGAAGGGAAAATAGATTCTAAATTCAGACCATTTATCAGGATAGGTTCCGAAGTCAAAGTAAGAATAAACGCTCCTGGGATTAAAGAGTATTTTTATGGAAAAATATCAGGGATAAGCGTGGATTCATTTGACTATGAAAACATCCAAAAAGATGGGGAGCGATATTATAGTGTTAAAGTTTTATTTAATAGTGGCGATCAAAACTTTGAAAAATCTAAAGGCATGCTAGGAATAAAAACCACATTATATGTTATAAACGACCAAATGACTCTTGTAGAGTATTTGGTTTCTGTCTTTAATAAAGATTTGGATTTTACAGTATGGTAGGTTTTATAGGTGCGATGTCCTCAGCGCTCTGCATAATTATTCTTGTTTTTATAACGCTACTAATTGGATATATACAATCTCTGCTGCCTGAAACATCAATTTTCAGATTTGATGAGATGACCTTTAGATATCCAATAACAACATATTTTGTTAGCCATGATATGGAGGAGGATATAGTGTCTGCGATAACAGAATTGAAAAATGAAGAAAAATTCAATGTAAAAGGATTATATTTAGGATGTAGCTATGGGTTTGATTTTAATTATGAGTCAGCAAATAATATATCGATATTCAATGCAATAAAAGTGGGTTCATTCGACACGAAATTAAGCACATCAGTTTATGATAATTTTCCTTTGGAAAATCACAAATTGAATTACTGTTTTTTAGATTTTAAAGCGAGTGATAATACGGATGGATGAAGAAACGGAAGAATCTTTAGCGCCTTTAGTGGATGCTCTAACCGGAGCGATGGCCGCTGTGTTGTTAGTTAGCGTTTTTTTGATGTTAAGTACAGTTAATGGTGTCAGCGAGTCACTTAAAACATTTGGTAATAAATCTTTACTAGAACATGAGTACTTAATAGATGATGCTTTAGAGCGTAAAGAACCAAAGTTAATGTTAGATACAAACAGTATCTCATTTTATAAATCTTTTAAGCTAACAGAAGAACAAAAAAATACTCTTGTTTCATTATTTAAAAAAGAAAAACCGAATGAGATAACAATAACATCTAACAATGGAATAAATGTTAAAACTTATAATCTTTTGTTATTTTTGTCTGAGGTTGGGTTGGGGAAAGATATAGATAAAATTGAACTGAAGTATGAAGAATCTACTTTGGATGACAAACTAACTTATATTACGTGGGAATAAACATGATTTATATCGGATACGCTTTGTATATTGCTGTATTTATAGTGTTTGGTTTTTTTGAACCAGCAAGGGATTTTATTGTTAGTTCATATAATTTAGCACCTGAGATCACAGCTTTAGTTATGGGCTTTTATGTTTACACGTTGTTACTAACTATATTTTTGACATTTAGAACACAATATTCGGCAAGGCCATCTTTTTATATGACACATGTGAAAATGGCATGTTCAGTTATGGTTTCGCTAGGTCTAGTTGGGACATTTTTAGGTCTCATCGATATGATAGCTGGTATTGCAGGCGCTCTTTCAAATGATGAGCCTGATTTTGCAAAGAAAATGCAAGTATTGTTGGGTGCAATTTCTGGGTCACTTTCAGCTATGTCGTTTGCATTTGTCACATCGATACTGGGTGTTGGTTTTTCTGCGTATTCTCTAGTTGCATCCACTTTTGTTGAGTCTCATTTTAAGCGAAATTCAAACACTCCAGACTTTAAAAATGATAGTGATAAAATCATTGAAAATAGAATTAGCATGCTTGAGTCATTTACCGAAAATTTAAGAATTAAAGAGTTAGAAGTACCTCTGCAAAATGGTGCGATAATGAACATATTAGAGGAAATTTATAATAATAAAGATAAAAGTGAAATACACCTAAATACGATTATCGGCAAATTAGATTCAATAAACCAACATTCCGAATCGATAAATAATGCGACGTTATCTAACGTTGAGACTATATCTGTCCTTATCGAAAAGAATGATATCAACGGTTCTATTTTGAAAGAACAACTGGAAAAAATGAATGATATCAATGTCTCACTGGAAAGGCTATTGAAAAAAGTAGATGCGGGTTTTGAAAGAACAGATGAAATAAAGAAATCTGTTTCATCCATAAAAGAATATCAAAATTGCACAATGAATAATCTTGTTTCTTTGCTAAATATAGCAAACGAAGCAAAAGATAGCATTGGAAAACATAAGCGTAATTTATTGTCATTTTTACAGTAAAAATACGGTTTTCAATACTTGGACAAGAAATTATATTAAAGGTTTATTATGAAAAAGTTTGAAGCGGTCGACATTAAAGATATTGTTGTTTCTGGTCTTGATATAAAAATCAAACAGCCAGATGGTATGTTTGTAACTATTGAAAATGGTATTTCAGATTTACTTAAAAATAACATCGAAATTGTGGGTTCTGATGGTGTTAGTTTCACTAAAAACCAAATAATAAGTAAAGTTAATCTTGAAGGATCTTCGGCCGTATTGGTTCCTGATTTGTTGGCTAGCAGTGAAACGGGCCTATCAGGTAAGGTTGAAAAAGTAAATACTGCTCCTGAACCTACTACAGAAAATGAACTGAAAAAATTGGAGAGTCAGTTAGCTGAACTTAAAAAGCTACGTGAAGAGATCGAACGGCTTAAAAAAGAGCAAGAGCAAGAGCAAGAGCAAGAGCAAGAAAATACTTCTTCTTATGAAGCTGTTGTCAATGAAGATGTAAGCTTAATTAATGAATTAGTTAATCAACTATCTGAAACCATAGCTGCAGCACTGTCAGGTACTGGCGAAGGCAACGCACAAGAGCAACTTATCGCCGAAAACAATGCTAATACCAGTAAAAATAAAACTAATAACGTTGCCACTTCAACTGATTCAGGAAGCGGTTCGTCTAATCAAACCCCGCAAGAACAAAATACTAATAACGAAAGAAACAATGACTTATTTCTAAAAGTTGATCTGGCAACTAGTTCTGATAGTGGGAAAAAGAATGATTTTATTACCAATGTAAATACACCTACTTTTATTGGTTCTTCGATCACCGGCGCTACTATTACCGCAACTATTGCTGGTGTTACTAATTCAGTAGTTGTTGATGCTCAAGGGTCATTTACACTAACACTTCCCTACTCATTGGCTGATGGGAATTATAACGTTTCGTTTGTAGCTACAGATATTTTAGGTGCGAAAGAAACTATCAATAAATTACTTGTAATAGATACAGTTGCACCTTCGGTTGAGTTCTCACTAAAAACAGATTCTGGGTTGTCTGAAAATGACAATATAACGAACATAAAAACCCCGACAATTATTGGTAAGGTGTCTGGAGACCCTGTTAGTATAACGTTAACTATTAATTCTGTTGACTATGCTATTCCAGCAGAAAATGGAAATTTCTCATTTACTGTTCCTGAAGAATTAAGCGATGGTGTATATGACGTTAAAGTTATAGCTGAAGATGAAGCTGGAAATAAAACGGAAATCATCAAACCAATAACTATTGATACTATAAACAATTTCTCAGTTGATCTTTCTCAATCGAGTGATACTGGCATTACTGGTGATTGGGTAACGAATAATACTAAACCTATTTTACGTATTGAGCACGAAAAAGACTCCTCTTTGCGTTTTTTCATAAATGGAGTTCAACTTGATATTCAACTTGGAAGTGAATCACCTTCATATTATGAATTACCTAATGTTTTAACAGATGGAACCTATAATTTAGAGTTCATTTCTACTGATCTGGCTGGAAATAAAGTTACTATAAATGAAACACTCATTATTGATACAGTTCCACCTAACTTTAGCCTAGACGGGATTTCCGATAAATCAAATAGCGGCGACAAATCAGATTATATAACTTCCGATGGAAAGCCTACGTTTATTGGTGTGGCAGAAGCTGGCTCAAAAGTATTCCTTACTATTAATGGTAATGTTTATAGCTCCACCGTTGGTGAAAATGGTAAATGGTCTATTACACCATCAATAGTATTGTTAGATAATAATTATAATGTAACAGCTTATGCTGTTGATATTGCTGGAAATAAATCTGAAACTAAAAATCTGACCATCACAATTGACACTATTGGTCCATTGTTAACCGGAGGCTTCGACTCTAAGACAGATACAGGCTCTAGTAATTCTGACGGAATCACTAATAGCGAAAATCTTTCTTTTTCCGGTAGTACAGAGATTGGTGCTATTGTTAGGCTGCAAATCCAAGGTCTTTCATATGATCAAAAAGTAGTGGTTGGTGAAAGTGGACAATTTTCATTCGACCTAGATAATGTAGCCATAGGTAAGTTTTCCTATGTGATTTCAGCTGTAGATGTTGCTGGAAATGAGAGTATAAATAATCTCACTGGCACGGTGATTGTTGATAGGTCTATTGATAATTTCACGGCAACTCTTTCAGCTGATAGTGATTCAGGTGAATCAAATAGCGATCAGATAACAAATAATCACTTACCTAAATTTGTGGGTACAGGAGAGGTCGGTGCGTCTATATATTTAGGTATATACAGAGATGATTTGATAGCATACCCGGAATTTGGTCCAAGTATCGTTAATTCTAATGGGAACTGGGAATACCTTGTACCAACTGAAATTTCTGACGGTAGTTATGTTATTCAATTTAGAATTGTTGACCTTGCAGGAAATAGTAGTTCTGTTAAATTGCCAATCACTATCGATAGTGTGGTTTCCAATTTTACTGCGTTATTTGATTCAGTATCTGATTCTCAAGCGCAAGATGGAATTACTAATATCGATCGCCCTAGCTTCAGCGGCAGCGCTGAATCAGGATCTAGAATTGTTCTTAATTTATCTCATTCTAGTACAGGGACAAATTTTTCTCTCCAAACAGTAACTAACTCTGATGGTAGTTGGGCAATACAAGTACCTGAGCAAAATGCGCTTAACGAGCAAGGACAATGGACATGGACTGCTATTGCAACAGATATTGCTGGTAACAGTTCTGTAGCCATAGATGGATTATTTACGTTTGATAACGTCGCCCCACAAGTGACAGTAACTTTAGAATCCGAAGTGGGTTTTTTAGCAGATCATACTAACGACTCCACTTTAAATTTTAGAGTAGCCACAGAAGCTAATGCTAAAGTAGTAATGACTATATACAGCGTTCAAAATGGAGTGTTGAACCCTGAAAATGTAACGCCTACCTTGGTAGTCGGCTCCGATGGTGTCTTAGGAATAACTATTCCAACACTTTCAGATGGTGTGTATGCATACAAGGTACAAGTTATTGACGTAGCGGGTAACGAAACAGTAACTGAACCTTCTTTTGTTACTATTGATACCGATCAACCTGAATTAGGGACTATCTCTCTAACTGATGCATCCGATTCTGGTGTTATTGGGGATAATATAACTAATAACACCGAGTTAACATTAAAAGGGGTGGGCTCTGAAATAGGTTCATTGATTCATGTTTCTGTCCGTAACTCTTCTACCGGAGAGGTTATTGCATCTACACCTTCATCTTTTTCTGTAACGTCGACGAACTGGATTCAACCTATTATTTACGAATTTCCGGAAGGAAAATATGTCATTAGTCTATATGCGGAAGACGCGGCTGGAAATATCTCAGAATCGAAAGGTTTAAACGTTGTAGTGGACACCACTCCACCGCCATTAAGTAGTATTCTGTTGTCTAGTGATTCTGACACAGGTGTATCCGATACAGACTTTATTACGAAAGATACAACGCCAACATTTGTTGGTTCTAGTGAGAAAGGGGCAACAATTACCCTTTCTATATTCAAAAATGGAGTTCTAAATAAAACAGCTCAAACAGAGGTTGTTAACTCAGATGGTACTTGGAATCTGACAACTCCGATTTTGACTCAAGGTATTTATACTTGGAGCATCACAGCTCGCGATGCTGCGGGTAATGAAAATACAATTAACAATGCCAACCAAACATTGGTTATTGATACTACCTATATTGGTGCAACAGTATCGCTTTCAAATGAAAGTAATTCTGGTAACGTAAATGACAATATAACAAATATTCAAAATGTTACGCTGACAGGTAAAGGTGAAGTTGGCTCTTCCGTAAGACTAACATCTTTAACATCTCCCCAAGGTGACGCGATTTCCTTAGGTAGTACTGCTGCAGTTGTTGTAGATTCTATGGGTAATTGGCATATCAACTTACCATTACTCTCTAATGGTGAAGGAAACTATTCTTGGACGGTATCTTTTACTGACATCGCAGGTAACACCATTAACAAAGATGGTATTGTAGTTCTAGATACATCTACAACTCTAACAGCAGAGTTGATTTCAGATACGGGAATTAGTAATTCAGATGCGATTACTAATGATAAAACACCAACTTTTGTCGGCTCGGGTGAAGTTGGAGCTACTGTTCAAATTATAATTTCAGGCCCCGATGGTGTTATTTCTGGCGGCCCAGCAGTAGTTGTTTCTGGTGATAATTCATGGTCTATAACCATCCCTGAACTACAAATAGATGGAAATTACACTTGGTCGGCAAAAACCATTGATGTTGCTGGTAATGAACATTCTACTGAAAATAAATCATTTTTGCTCGACACCATCAATCCTACAATTATAAATGCTAATTTAGATACGAAGGGGGGGTTTGAGGCTGATCCTACGGAGATATCAATAGATAGACCAGCTTTTAGCGGTAAAATATCAGAGTCTAACGGTCAGATATCATTAAAAATATATACTGTACAAAGTGGAGTAGTAAGCGGTAGCCCTTATTACATCAGTACGCCCGCTATAGCTAATGGTACGGGTGACTTTTCCATCAATGTCACTCGTGCATTGCCGGAAGGAGAATATGTATGGAGTATTTCCGCTACAGATCTAGCAGGAAATAGTTCTGAATCTGCTCAAAAAAGCTTTATTGTGGATAAGACCCCCCCAACTTTAAGTAATGTGTCTCTAAGTGAAAATGACGATACTAGTTTAGTACCAGGCACAAACTACACTTCAAATGAAACACCGACTTTTGTTGGGCAAGGTGAGCCAGGTGCTCGAGTATCAATACAGCTATTCGGCGAAGACGGGGTTCTTATCCCACTAGAGCCGCAGTTTGTCGTTATTGGACAAAATGGTTCTTGGAGTTTCGTTACAACCTCAGTTATTCCCGATGGGCATTATACGTGGAACGCTAGTGCACAGGATGCTGCTGGGAATGTAACTTCTTCAAATTCAATTACATTGAATATCGATACAGTAGACCCGGTTCTTACGGGTGTAGAATTATCCTCTGCTAGCGACTCTGGGGTGTCTGATAGCGACGAAATAACCAAGCTGCAAAATTTAACATTTAACGGTACCTCGGAATCCGGTAATAAGGTGTTGTTAAAGCTCGTTAGTGTGAGTGGATTAAACCCACAACCTATCGAGTTTTCAACGACAGTTACTGCCTCTAGTGGTCTTTGGAGCATTGATGCTATTAATGTTCCTGCTGGTGAATATGCTTGGAGTGTAATAGCGACTGATGCAGCAGGTAATACATCTACGTACGAAAGCGTTAAAAACCTCGTAATAGACACATCACTCACAGACTTCAGCGTCAAGCTGGATGCAGGCAGTGACAGCGGCTCGTCGAACAGTGATGCAATCACCAACTCTGAGGCGCTTCGTTTGTCGGGCACGGCAGAGGCGGGCTCTGCTATCCAAGTGTTGTCTTTGGTTAACAAGGCGACGAATGAGCCAGTGTCTGTGGCCGGCCTTACAGCAACGGCGGGCGCAGATGGGACATGGAGCCTCAACATTCCAGCCTTGACCGCGGACGGCGTGTACGAGTGGGATGTCCAAGCGACGGACATCGCGGGCAACGTTGGCACGCTTAAAGGGCAGTTTACCTTTGACAAAACCATCTCGGTGGAGGGGGCGTTGTCATCGGATTCAGACACCGGTGCATCGGACAGTGACACGATCACCAAGGACACGAAACCAACCATCACGGGGACGGGTCAGGCGGGCGATCGCATCACCTTGGTGCTGACGGGGCCATCCAGCT
>NZ_FUXU01000019.1 GCF_900167155.1 Enterovibrio nigricans DSM 22720
AGGTGGATGGCAATTTCATGGTTGGCAGAAAATCGCCAACATGGACTGTCACTTTAATCTGGTTCAGATAGCCCAAACCCCAATTAAAAGGCATGTGAAAATCATAAGCAAAGCTACGCCTTACGATCCCTTCTATGAACCTTACCTTAAAGAGCGTAAGCCAAAGAAACTGGGACGAAACTCGTGGTTTGATCCTGTCTTAGCTGCATTGTGATTGCTGGGTAACGTAACACGCCTTAGCGGAGGCTTGAGCCGTATGCAGTGAAAGTTGCACGTACGGTTCTTAGGAGGGCGGCACTTGGTAACAAGTGTCGCCTATCCGACAATTATGTGCTAGTCGATCACTTCTGGCACATTTATACGTAAGTGCCACTAAGTGGTTCCGTATAACGTCGCATTGATTAGTAAAGTGACCCGCACTCCCCCGCTCTGTACCCAAAATCATCCACCGCAATCCAGCATCCAATGCCTATCGAGATAGTATTTTCCTAGAAAATGCGCATAATCTTGCTACAAAACACTTGAAGAAAAATTATCTATGACTAATTTTCAATATTACTTTCATCAACTTCCTTGTTTTAACTGTAAAAAAACCACAGTAAGCACAGATCTTGGTTGGTTAACCGCGGCGATGAAAGATGATGTCGTCGCGCAAATCGCGGCGATTATCGCGCAGGGCAACGTTGAAGCCGATCTTTCCGTGAACGTTACTTGTTCGAAAGACGAAGCGCGTGATTACTTATTGCTGAACTTCTACGGTTACTCAGAAGAAGACTTAGCAGGTCAAGTGAAAGCGGAAGATGAGCAAGAAGTGACAGATGAAATCGCAGAGCTTCTGGCTGATGGTAGCAATACCGCTGTCTTTGAACATGAAGTTACGCTACAAAGCTGTACTGACTGCAACATTGATTAAGCGTTAAACCATGCAGAATTACCCAACGTAGATATGTTTGGTGCTATTTAAGGCGTTAGCAAATTTGAGTTGATAACGCCTTTTTCGTTTCTGTGGTTTTCATTAAAAGGCCCCAACCTCACCTACCGCCGCCGCTTCACCCTCGCATTGATTAACTCTTCGAGTAATCGTTGCTCTCGCTTCGCGTTTTCATAGTTTTGGCGTTGCGTCCAACGTTCCATGGCTTTTTCCAATCCAAGAACGCGTGAGTGACGGTGCTCCAGCTCTTTCTTTACAGCGTTACATTGTGCCTGAAGTACCGCTTGTTCTTGCTCACAATGGGTCAGCATTTTTTGTAGCATCAAATCGACATGAGTAAGGTTCATCAGGGCGGTACTGGTAAGCGCAGGTGTACCGTTCGCTGCGTTAGACCTTTGATCTTTCAACTCGCCAAGTTGCCCTAACTTTGTCTGAATATGCGCGTGTTTTTGGCGCATTGCATCCAGCTTTGCACCGACGGTATCTCTTCTCTTTTCCTCTACGCGTTGAAGCTTTCCGCATGCTTTGATTTTTGCATCCATGCGAAGCCCTTAAAAAGAAGAGTGGAAAAGCTGCGCCAACGACGTCAAGCTGCTCACGTAGTCAGATTGCTCATCCACGGCTTGCACCAAGTAGTTTTTGAGCTGCGGGTACAAGGTCACCGCTCTGTCCAGTTCAGGGTCTTGTCCTGGCTGATACCCACCCAGCGGCAGAAGCTCTTTGACTTGCAGGTAGTTAGACACCAACGCACGAAACTGGTTGGCGATAGTCGAATGCGAACCTTGTGTACATGCTGCCATACATCGGCTGATTGAGGCGTTGATATCAATGGCTGGATAATGGCCTTGTTCTGCAAGGTGGCGAGACAATACAACGTGCCCGTCAAGTATTGCGCGCGCAGAATCCACCACGGGATCTTGTTGATCGTCACCTTCGGCGAGGACGGTATAAATCGCCGTCAAACTTCCCTCGGGGTTTTCACCATTGCCAGCCCTTTCCAAAAGCTGTGGTAACAGGCTGAAAACAGACGGCGGGTAACCACGAGATGCGGGCGGTTCGCCCAACGATAAGGCAATTTCACGTTGCGCCATGGCGTAACGTGTTAATGAATCCATCAGCATTAAAACGTCTTTACCCTGATCACGAAAATACTCCGCAGCACGGTGGCACAACAGTGTTGCGCGTAATCGCATTAACGGAGATTCATCGGCAGGGGCGGCGATCACGATGGCTTTTTTCCGCGCCTCTGGCGTAAGGTTTCGCTCAATAAATTCGCGAACTTCGCGGCCTCGCTCGCCGATAAGGCCAACCACAATCACATCTGCTTGGGTATTCTTGGTGATCATCCCCATCAGGACGCTTTTTCCGACCCCACTTCCCGCCATCAAACCAATACGTTGGCCTTTGCCAATGGTCAGTAAGCCGTTAATCGCTCTCACGCCAACATCTAACGGGGTATCAACAGGGCGTCGTTTCAGTGGGTTGATTGGCTTAGGCTCCAACGAAATCCGATCGCCACCTTTAATCGTGGGGCCATCATCAATCGCATCTCCCTGACCATTTAACACGCGTCCCAACCATTGAGCGCTGATTTGAACGGTACTGTCGCCGTCAAGCGGAACAACTTTTGCGCCCGCGAACAAGCCTCCTAGTCGGCGAATGGGCATCAAAAACGCGACATTGTGCTCAAAGCCCACCACTTGCGCTTTTATCATGTCGCCTTCTGCCGTTTCGACTAAGCAGCGTTGTTCCAATTTGAAACGACACCCCACCGCTTGAAGCATCAAGCCATTGACTTTAATTAAGCGCCCGGTCACACGAGCAAGAGGCACGGAATCAAGCGAAGCAATCGCTTCGCTCATTCTTTCAGACAACCGCTCATGAGCAAGCATGTTACTCACTCATCACCTCAGCATTTTCCGTTTCAGGCGGTGGGTTAACCACTTCTTCCAGCAAGTGTTGTTTAACGTTGTCCATGCAGGCTTGCAGTCGAGAATCACAGCTCACGTCCGCTTCGGCATCTTCGGTCACAAGGTGAACGCCACCCACGGGTAGTTCCGAATTAGGCACGAGTTTCCAATTGGCGGGCAACTCACGGTTAATATTGGTGATGCGCTCAAGATCTTGAGGGTTCAGTTGCACCGTCACTTTCTCAGACTTACCGGGCAGCGACTCCAATGTTTCATCCACCAGCGTAAGAATTTGTTGAGGCATTAACGTCAATTCGGCGCGGATAACCTGCTGAGCGACCTTTTGCACCAATTCACAAATCATATGACGCTGTTGTTGCTCTCGCTCGTTTTGCCATTCGGTAAGGCGTTGAAACAGTGCGTTCACGGGCATAACCGCCTCGAAGAAACGCTGTTTCCCTACGTTCTCACCTGCAACGAGCCCCTTCTGAAAGCCTTCATTTTGGCCCTCTTTGAATCCTTGTTGCGTACCTTGCTCAACACCTTGACGGAAACCTTCCTGATGGCCTTGCTCAAGCCCTTGCTGGAATCCTGCTTCTAGCTGTTGCTGAATATCAACCTGAGCATCCTGCCACCCATGGTCATTACCCATGTCTGAGGAAACCGAAACGAGCGGTTTTGCCAACGGCGGAAAGCGATGAACACGATAACCGCTTGGCGGTACCTTCATGAATTTTCCCGTCATGGCTTACTCCACCGTCACTTCTTGATAAAGCATCAGTTCGATCTCGCCGGCTTCGCTCAATCCACGCACAACGTCCATAATTTCCTGTCGTGCGGTCTCTACGCGGCTTAAAGGCACTGGGCCTCTCGCCAACATGTCCTCTTCAAGGGCTTTCGCCATTCGCTGAGGCATCGAGCGTTTAATGGCTTGTTGTAAGGTAATTTCTGCCCCTTTAAGTGCAATACCCCACAGCTCGATAGGAATTTGCTGCACCATTTTATCCAGCGTTTCTTCGCTTTGACGTCCAAGCACCATAAAGTCAAACATGTTCTGCTCGATTTCATTCGCTACCGACTCGTCATGCAGCTTCAGCATTTCCATCAGTGTCGCGCGGTCACCTTCAAATCGGTTAATGATGTCGGCAACTTGTTTGATACCGGATAGCGGCGCCGCTTGCGTCATTGAAACCTGTGCAATACAACGCTCAATGAGGTCATTCAGATCGTGCACAACTTGGTGGTCGATATCTTGTAAGCGTGCAATGCGGTAAAGCAATTCATCGTGGTAGTCGGCAGGTAAGTGCTTCAATACGGCGGACGAACTGTCGGCGGGCAGATACGCGAGGAAAATAGCCTGCATCTGCGGGTGTTCATTGGAAATTAGGCGCGCTAACACGTCAGATTCCACCCATTGTAGGCGCTGCATGTTATTGCGAATTTCATCGCCGTACAGGTTGTTCAGCAGCCCTTTTGCTAAATCATTGCCAAGGGCTTTTCTCAATGTGTTAGAAAGGTATTCTTTAGACGCACCACGAATACCGCTGTGCAATCGGAAATCTTCAAAGAACTGCTGAATGATGACCTTTGCGCTGTCGCTTTGTATGCCGCTCAAGTGGGCCATCGCACGGGTAACACGTTGTGTTTCTTCACGGCTAAAATGTTGAAGCACTTTAGCCGCTGCATCTTCACCCATGCCAAGCAGCACTAACGCCGTGCGCTCAACGTGATTAAGCGGTTGTTTCTGCTTTGACTGTGCTGTGTTCATTCACATTTACCCATTGTTTCAGTATTTCAGCGACACGTGCTGGTTCTTCATTGGCGATTAGCTGGAGGTGTTTAAGCTGGATCTCAAGCGGCGAGCCCGGAGGCGGCAGCATTTCATTCCCAACATCCAAGCCAGAGCTAACAGCAATACCTTTCTCTGAAAGACGACGATTGATGGAATCTTCGCGTTCTCTCTCTTCTCTGGTTTGCAGATTTTCGTAGGTGATATCTTCTGGTGCATCGGCAAATTCAAGTTCTTTGGTGCGACGATCAGAGCCCGTCAGGTGCATAATGAGCGGTCTCAGCACAAAGAAGATCATGGCCATACCCAGCATGCCACCAATCACGTAGCTCAAAGGCTGTTGAATGGCCGCGTCTTGCCACCAAGGCAGAGCCGCAGGCGCGTCAATTTCAATCGGCGTAAAGTTAAAACTCATCAAACTGATGCTGTCACCACGCACAGCGGAAATACCTACTGCATCAGAAAGCATGGTCGAAATTTGCGTGCGTTCTTCGTCGGTCCACGCAGCACCATTTGGCGCAGCTGCAGAGTTCAACAAGACAGATACACTCAATTTGTCTATCTGTCCTTGCTGATATTGGGTACGGCGGATACTGCTGCCAACCGCGTATTGACGATTGATTTCCGAACGCGCATTGGTGTTTGTGCTGTCATCGTCAGGAGCGTCACCAGTAACAGGAGGCTGATTGCTTAATGAACCCGGCATCCCCAATGCAATTTGGTCAATGGAGTTGTTCTGAATGGTATGTTCGTTGCGTACCACGGGGGTGGTATCCAGAATTTCCTGTGTTTCTTCGACTTGGCTGAAATTCATCGCTGCAGCGACTTGAACACGGAAGTTTGCAGGACCAACAATGGGCGTCAACATATCTGACGCACGTTGGATCACTTGCTTTTCAACGCTCTTTTGATACTCCAGATACTTCGCATTTACCTTGCCTGTCTCCGCCGAGTTAACATCGGCACTGAGTAGACGACCAAATTGGTCAATTACCGACACCGCGTCTACCTTCATACCTGTGACGCTGCCAACAACCAGATTGATGATAGCTTCAACTTGCTCAGGCTTCAGATCTTCGCCGGGTTTGATTTCCAACATAACGGACGCCGAAGGGCTTTCGGAATTTTGACGCACAAACAGCGTTTGACGAGGAATGGCCAAATGAACACGTGCGTTAGAGACCGCGTTCAATGAAATGATCGTGCGGACCAGCTCCCCTTCTAAACCATGTCGATAACGCGCGGTTTCCATAAATTGGCTGGTACCCAGCGAGCTGTCCTCTTTTAGCGAATCCAGACCTGTCGGCAATTTAGCTTTTACGCCTTTAGACGCAAGCAGCATACGGATGCGAGCGACTTCGCCTTCAGGTACCAGCACTTGTCCATTTTGTTCTTGCAAACGGTAGCTGATCCCTTCCGTTTCAAGCACAGAAACAATCTCTCCGATATCAAATCGCTCTTGCTGACTGTAGAGCGGACGAAAGGTTTGAGACGAACTCCAAAGCGCCACAACGATAATGGCAGCGACAATCGCGGCCATGACGGCAGAAAGCACCAAATTACGTTGGCTACTGGACCAAAGGAGTTTGGCTTTCGCCACCCACTCGTTATCTGTTTTGGGGGAAGAGAACGAAGAAGAGGGTGAAACAGATGTTGAGGGGGTTGCTAAGTGTGTGGAAATTTCAGACATGTGTTACACCGGCATCTTCATGATTTCGTCAATCGAACTGACGACTTTGTTGCGCACTTGCATCAATGCGTTGAAAGACAAACTCGCTTTCTGGCTTGCCACCATTGCACCGACAAGATCGTCACTTTTACCCAGCTCAACCGCGGTCATTTTCGCGCTGGCATCTGACTGGTGCGCATTGACTGAATCCAGCACATTAGTGACAGCCTGAGAAAAAGAAAGCGGCGCATTCGTGTTCATCTCCACCCTATCTAACGGGTTCGCAGACACGACGAAATCGGGTTGTATGTGCTGCCTCATCATGTCCATCTTCGACAACATGAGTTGTTCGGCATTCATCGCACTGGTTACTGAGTTATTTGCCATGTTTCACCTTTTTTAGGCAGCCAAGCCAAGGGCTGACTGAAGATCTATTCCTTGTTCACGCATCGCCGCTAACTTGTAGCGAAGTGCCCTTGTCGTCACGCCGAGCGCGTCTGCTGTTTTGGTGCGGTTTCCGCCAAACTGGCGAAGTTTTTCCAAAACAAACTGAAATTCTGCGTGTTTTTTCGCTTCTACATGCCCCAAATGTTCCGTGCGGTTTACCACCTGCATACCGCCACTCGCGCCTTCCGGTAACATCAGATCTTGCGCGGTAATATAGTCACCGTGACGCATCACCAAAGCACGCTGAATCACGTTTTCTAATTCACGGATATTGCCGGGCCATTCATATTGACTAAGGGCTGACAGCGCATCAGGCGCGAGATGGCACTTGCTGCCGTCTTGATACTTTTCAATGAAAAATCGGCTGATAGGCAGAATGTCTTCTTGACGTTCTCTAAGTGGCGGCCAGTGCAACGGAAGGACATCAAGTCGATAGTAAAGGTCTTCGCGAAACGTGCCCTTTTGCACTTCTAAGCGCAGATCTTTGTTGGTTGCGGCAATCACGCGAATGTCGAGTTGGATGGCTTTATGGCTTCCCACTCTCTCAACCTCACGCTCTTGCAAGACACGAAGCAGTTTCGCTTGAACCGCGGGGGACATTTCGCCGATTTCATCCAACAAAATGGTGCCGCCATTGGCTTCTTCGAACTTGCCGGTCTGTGATTGAAGTGCGCCGGTAAACGCGCCTTTCACGTGACCAAATAACACGGCTTCGAGCATAGATTCGGGAATGGCGGCACAGTTAACCGCGATAAACGGTCCCTGATTGCGAGAAGAATTTTCGTGAACATAGCGCGCCAGCACTTCTTTTCCCGTGCCGGACTCGCCAGTGATCAACACGCTGGCACGGGTACATGCCGCGCGATGGGCCAATTGCAGCACCTGCTTACTGCGCCATGATTCAGCAACAATATTGGCCATAGGCCGACCTAAGGCTTCGACACGCTGCAAAAGGTTCAGTAACTGCGTCGCTTCAAACGGTTTAAGTAAATAGTCGGTTGCACCGGCTTTCATGGTTTCGGCAGCAAGCAACCCTTCATCATGTTCAACGATGGCAATTGCCACCCCTTTTGATTGTTGTCGTTGATGACACGCAACCCAGTCACGAACACTCATGTCCGGCAAGCTGGAACTGACCAGCGAAATCGTGGCAGGCTCTCCCAACAAAGCGCTTCGACCAGTCCGTGCATGCTTAACCTGGTAGCCCGCCTCTTTCAGCACATCAATGACTGATAACGCTATGTTTTCGTTGGGCTCTACCAGCAGAATGTCCGTTTTCTTCATTATTGAACCTTTGCCGTTTCGTTGATTGTTTTCGTTATATTGGATTTATCTACTGTGTTTTTTACACGTTCGGTTTGCTTTACCAGTCGAAGGGTGACACGACGATTCTCATTTCTCCCCTCCGGTGTCGCATTCGTAGCGATGGGGTATCGCTCTCCGTGTGCTCTGACTTCGAGTTTTGCTGCGTCTATACCTAAGTCTTTGAGCGTATTCGCGACTAACTCGGCGCGTGCACGTGATGTTTTTAAATTCGCCACGCGGGAACCCGTCGCATCCGTATGCCCGTCAATCAGCACATTGGATATTGACGAGTCCAACACGACATAGCTGTGAAAATCGGAAAGTTTACGCTTTTGGGCAGGTGTCAGCGTGTGCTGCCCATGCGCAAATCTCAGCGCCAGTGTTCTTGCATCTTCATACCCCATCCCCGGAAGTTCAGCGGTACACGCAGTGAATGAAGAAATGGGCGCCGCAATGCGAATGCTGGGGATTGAAACGCTGAAATCTGTTTTTTTTGAATCTTGAAACCGGACCTGAATCCAGCTGCCTGACGCCACCCCTTCAACCAGAGCGTCTATGCCCTCAACAAAAGAATAATGTTGAAGATCATTCCCTCTGGCGGTCGAAATCAAGGACGATGATGGCGTACTTTTCCAAGGCGGGCTAATGAGGTAAACCGACACGCCATTTATTTCACTATCGCCACTTTGCAAAATATCGCTATTTGCTGACACATCAAACGATAATATTCCCCCCGGAAGTGACCGGAAGTAATACTTCCCATAGGGTGTTTCCACATGCGTTAACGTACATTCAAACAGTCCACCTTGATATATCCAAGATGAATCATCCATTGGAACGACGATCTCACTTTTTAATTCAGCCTGTACATTTTGCACGACTAACAAGGAAAAAAACAAAGACAGAAATATATTAATATTTAATCGATAAATTCCAGCAGCCATCTTTTCCAACATACCAAACCTACAAACAAGAAAATGTCTTTCACCTTATGGAACAAAGGTCACACTGTGTTATCGGCAAGCTAAAACGAAAAAAGTAAGTGAAAGATAAAATGTTATTTTTATTTATTCGTAATTCATTATGACAAAAACGTTATTATTAACATACATTAACAATATTATTAACAGTGCAACTAAAGGCTTTGAAATAAATGCCATCTTTTGTTTCAACATTAGAAAAACACTAGGCTTCAAGAAAATCGCCATCCGAAAATTACCTGCAATTCTATTTTTATAAAAGTGCTTCATTAAGGATAAGATGAACATGTGAACTAATATCACATTGTCAAAATTGGACACTAAAAATGAATAAAAAAACCTGTATAACCTGACTTCCAATAAAGCGCACACGCTATCTTTTTTGCGCACTGTGTGTCTCGTACTTTTATACGGTAACCCTATTAGTGGTTAACGGTAATTATGTTAGTGGTTAATTGTTTATGGGAATGACAGTCCAATCGTCTAAGCCTGAGCTTCAATCTGTCGATTTAGAATTGCTGGGTAAACCTATCCACACGGTTCGCGACAACCTTGAATCGATCATTCATACGTCATGCCTTACGTTGTCGAATGCCCTACAGAGCTGGCTAAAGAGCAGCCTTGTTGAAGTGACGCTTAACGGTGTCGTTCTCCACACTTTCCAAAATGGCAATATCGAAAAACACAATGTCACAACAATGCGCCATACCGGTGGCGGCACAGCGTATGTGACAATGGAACCGACGTTGCTTGTGGCACTCGCTGACCGATTTTATGGCGCGTCTATCGAGCGAAGTGAGCCCAACCTCACCAGCAGTGACATTCGATTGCAAGAGCGTATCGCAAAGCTAGTGGCCGGATGGATCGCTCCCGATGAAATGTGGTCTCTCAGTGCCTATGAGTTTGCTAACGGGATGGGGCTTCATGCCGAGTTCACTGTTCAATTCGGCAAAAAGTCAGGCACATTTACGCTCGTTCTTGAAGGAAAACTCATCCAATCATTGATCGCGCAATTGGGCTTAGAACGCCCCACTCACCTCAGTGATGCGTTCAACGACAAACTCACGGCAACGCCTGTGAAATTAAACGTGCTGCTGAGCAGAAAAACCTTGCCACTGAGCGATGTGTTAGCTCTTGCACCCAACGATATTCTTCCCATTGAGTTGCTGAGCAGCGTGCCTGTGAGCATTGGTAGTGAGCAACTGTTTACCGGGCGCGTCGCAGAGCAAGACGGCCAGCTGGTATTGATTTTGAACAACGATTAAGGATATTTGACGTGAGTGCGACGCCTGAAACCCCCTCTTTTAATGCTGATGAACTGAACTTCGATGACTTTCAATTGGAAGACTTCGACACCCCCGTCAGCGAACCCATTATGAGTGCACCTGAACGCGACCTGAGTTTTTTTAAAAAAATCCCTGTCACCATTACGCTAGAAGTGGCCAGCAAAGAAATTGCTTTAGGGGATCTCATGAAAGCCGGTGAGGGTTCTGTGATTGAGCTGGATAAGCTCAACGGTGAGCCGCTGGATGTGAAAGTCAATGGCTCTTTGATGGGGCACGCAGAAGTGGTCATCGTCAACGACAAATACGGATTACGCCTGATTGATGTGATTGATTCAGCGTTAACGGGTATGGGTAAATAAGTTTATTTAACATGGTAATGTCTCGTCTTATTCATCGCTATTGGCCCGCTTTTATTGTTTTCGCTGCATTGGGTGCCTTCCCCGCTTTTGCGTCCGAAAATGGCCTTACGATCCTTTCCGTGACCGACGGTGATACACAGCAAGAATACAGCGTTAAACTGCAAATTCTTCTGCTAATGACGGCCCTGAGCTTTTTGCCGGCTTTCATTCTGATGGGAACCAGTTTCACCCGCATCATTGTTGTCTTGGCGATCTTACGCCAAGCCTTAGGCTTGCAGCAAAGTCCGCCAAACCGCGTGTTGGTGGGCATCGCATTGGCACTGACATTACTGATCATGAGGCCCGTTTGGACTGACATCTACGACAACGCCTTTAAACCTTATGACAACGGGCAAATCACCTTGATGCAGGCCTTTTCACACGCTGAAAAGCCCGTCCGTGAGTTTATGTTGGCGCAAACACACCAAACTTCGCTCGAACAGATGCTGCGCATTGCGGATGAGCCGTTGGATCAAAACGTCGAAGATATTTCGTTTGCGGTTGTGCTACCCGCTTTTGTTATCAGTGAGCTGAAAACCGCTTTCCAAATTGGCTTTATGCTGTTTATTCCCTTTTTGATCATCGATTTGGTGGTCGCCAGTGTGCTTATGGCAATGGGTATGATGATGCTTTCCCCCCTCATCATTTCCTTGCCATTCAAACTGGTCGTCTTCGTTCTGGCCGATGGCTGGGCAATGACGGTCGGCACCTTATCGGCAAGTTTCGGGTAGTTACGCGCATGACTCCCGAACTTGTCGTCTCTCTTATTTCAAACGCCGTTTGGATGATCATCACTGTGGTTGCTGTGTTGGTGGTTCCCGGCTTGATTGTCGGCTTAGGCATTGCAGTTTTCCAAGCTGCCACTCAGATTAACGAGCAAACACTCAGCTTTTTACCTCGCTTGATTGTCACGCTTTTGATGGTGATTTTTGCTGGGCATTGGATGATCAGAAAGCTAATGGAATTGTTTGCCTACCTCTTCCTAAATATTCCGGGAATGATTGGGTAATGGCCATAACCTTTGCTGACCTTTCCGCAATTCTCGGTCAACTTTGGTGGCCGTTTTTTCGTATTGGGGCAGCCTTTCTGTTTATGCCATTTTTCGGTGATGGACTGATCCCACTTTGGGTTCGAAGTCTCCTCGCCCTCTCCATCGTCGTTATCACCGCGCCCTTGATGCCCCCAATGCCTGCGGTGGAGTTGTTTTCGTTTACATCGTTATTTCTCGCCTTCGAACAGGCGTTATGGGGCGTGTTCTTTGGCTTAATTCTGCATTTATTTTTCGCCGTATTCACCATGCTTGGGCAAATTCTCTCTCTGCAAATGGGGTTGGCGATGGCCATCATGAATGATCCGGTTAACGGTGCCTCAGATGCCGTACTCAGCAGAATATTCCTTGTTTTCTGCACCCTGTTGTTTTTGGCGCTTGATGGGCACCTGATCATCATCGATGTGCTTATTCAAAGTTTCACTGCATGGCCTGTGGGGAGCGGAATTTCTCATCTCTCTCTTCAAGGATTGATGAATGTGTTTGGCTGGATGTTCGCCGCTGCACTGGCGCTTGCGTTCCCTGCCATTGTTTCCATGCTGCTGGCCAATATCAGCTTTGGTGTCATGAACCGCGCGGCGCCATCTCTCAATGTCTACGCATTGGGTTTCCCTATGACGATGCTACTTGGTTTGTTCAGTACCTTACTGACGATTACGGGTGTACCCGACCGTTACACCCAGCTTGTACATGACACGCTCCGTCACTTAAACAACTTCATGGTGGGAACGTTATGAGCGAATCATCATCACAAGACAAAACAGAAAAACCCTCCAGTCAGAAGATAAAGAAAGCTCGCGAGCAAGGCCAAATACCGCGCGCTAAAGACTTTACGACTGCCGTGATTTTTCTGGCGGTAAGTGTTTACTTCTATGCCAACCTTGATAAAATCTGGCAAGCCGTTAATGGCGTAATGCGTTACAACATGTCATTGACGAAAGCGGATTTAGAGAACCCATTAACGGGTATCGAGCACGTCGGACACAGCTTGGGCATTCTCATCGAGATACTTTTGCCCATGTTCGTGTTGATCATTCTCGCGGCCGTGCTCAGTTCATTGATATTGGGTGGCTGGATGTTCCGACCCGCGAATGCGCTCCCTGACCTGACTAAGCTCAGTCCGCTAAAAGGCCTGAAACGCATGTTCTCGACGCGCTCACTGGTCGAGTTGGTGAAATCAACGCTCAAGGTGGTGGTCATTTCTGCCATTCTGTACCTGTTTCTAAATAGCAACCTCCAACCTCTGCTCGGTATGCAAAACCTCCCCCTCAATCAGGGTGTCGTGCAAATCATGGGGATACTCTTTGAAGGACTATTACTCATGGGACTCGCGCTTCTCCTCTTCGGTGTCATCGATATTCCTTACCAATATTGGGAGCACGTCAAAGGGCTTCGTATGACTAAGCAGGAACTGAAAGAGGAATTTAAAAACAACGAAGGTCGTCCTGAAGTGAAGCAACGCATTCGCCAAATTCAGCAGCAATTTGCGCGCAGACGGATCAATAAAGCCGTCCCCAGTGCCGATGTTGTGATCACCAACCCGACGCACTACGCCGTGGCCTTAAAATACGATACTTCACTGTCTGATGCGCCATTCGTGGTTGCAAAAGGCATCGATGAAACGGCAATGCACATTCAACGCATTGCGCGAGAGAACAACGTTGAGATCATAAACGCGCCCCCTTTGACGCGTGCAATTTACCACACCACGGCGATTGAGCAGGCAATCCCAAGTCAGCTTTACGTCGCGGTGGCACATATTCTGACGTACGTTCTCCAGCTGAGAGCCTTTCGTCAGGGACGGGGCGATAACCCTATGCCTCTTCCACATTTTTCAATCCCTAAGCACCTTCAGCACTGAATGGCATGAAACACTGAGGACCTCTCGATATGCTCAACCGGTTTAAACATTTCCAACAGTCCATCAAAGGAAGAATCGTCATTCCGACTGTGCTGTTGATGTTGCTCGCAATGGTCGTATTGCCATTGCCACCTCTTCTGTTGGATGCTTTATTTACTTTCAATATTGTACTCGCCATTTTGGTGCTGCTTGTCAGTACCACGGCCAAGCGACCTTTGGATTTTTCCATTTTCCCCACCATTTTGTTGGTCGCGACACTGCTTCGATTAGCCCTTAACGTTGCATCTACACGTATCGTTCTGCTCGAAGGTCACAATGGCCCAGACGCGGCAGGTAAGGTAATTCATGCGTTTGGTGAGGTCGTTATTGGTGGCAACTATGTCATAGGTATGGTGGTCTTCGTTATTTTGATGATCATTAACTTTGTTGTGATCACCAAAGGTGGCGAACGTATTTCAGAAGTGTCTGCACGCTTTACGCTGGATGCACTTCCTGGCAAACAAATGGCCATTGATGCTGACTTAAATGCGGGTCTCATTGACCAAGAAACCGCGCGCAGCCGACGCAAAGAAGTCGCGAATGAAGCCGATTTTCATGGCTCCATGGACGGTGCATCCAAATTTGTCCGTGGTGATGCCATCGCAGGTATGCTCATTCTTTTCATCAACTTGATTGGTGGTGTGAGCATTGGTGTCTTTGATCATGGCATGACGGGTTCAGAGGCAATGCGAACCTACGCCTTGCTCACGATTGGTGACGGTCTGGTCGCGCAGATTCCATCCTTGTTGCTCGCCACCGCCGCCGCAATCATCGTGACCCGCATCAACGACTCTGACAATGACATGTCAGAGACGGTCCGCAAACAACTACTCGCGACACCCGCCACCTTGTATACCGTCGCAGGTATCATGTTTATTATGGGCATTGTCCCTGGTATGCCTCATTTGGCGTTTTTCTCATTTGCTGCGGTACTGGCATTTGCAGGGTGGCGTCAAAGCAAAACACCCGTTAACGATCAGCAGCTTGATCAGGTAGAAGCCATTTCCAAAGCCATGGTGCGAGAAGAGGAAATGCCGCTGTCATGGGAAGACATTCCGCATGTTCACACGCTGTCACTCGCCATTGGCTATCGTCTGGTGCATTTGGTGAACAAAGATCAAGGCGCTCCGCTTACGCAACGCATACGCGGTGTTCGCCGAAACCTTTCAGAACAAATTGGCTTTTTATTACCGGAAGTGCGTATTCGCGACAACTTAAGCCTGAAACCCAATCAATACACGGTGTCGTTAAACGGCGAAGTGGTAGAACAAGGCTTTATTGAGCCCGACCGATTAATGGCCATTGCCGTGGGTGAAACCTATGGTGAAATAGACGGCATTCTTGGCAGCGATCCTGCCTATCAGTTGCCTGCGGTTTGGATTGAACACAAAGACAAAGCGAAAGCGCTGAATATGGGGTATCAGGTTGTTGACGACAGCACGGTGATCGCCACGCACATCAGCAAAGTTATGAAATCTCACTTGGCTGATCTGTTCAATCATGACGATGTAGAAGCCATGAATCAGCGCCTCACCCAGCATGCGCCGAAACTTGCCCAAGCGTTAGGTGCCGCATTGACACCCGCCAATCAGCTCAAAGTCTATCGCCAGTTGTTGCTCGATCAGGTACCGCTGCGCGATGTTCGCACGATTGCAAACACCATGTTGGAATCTTCGGAGAACACCAAAGACCCAATTCTGCTTGCCGCTGATGTGCGCTGCACGCTGAGACGCACGCTCTTCAACCTGATTGCAGGTCAGAAAAACGAACTCAGTGTATATACCCTGTCAGATGAACTGGAAAAAATGCTGATGGCTTCATTGCAACAAGCACAAGCCAGTGGACCCGTCATGTTGGACAGTTTTCCGATTGAGCCCAATATTCTCGGACAGTTCCAACAAAACCTGCCTTTAATCCGTCAGCAATTAAAACAGCAAGGGTTAGTGCCAATTTTGCTTGTTATGCCTCAACTGCGTCCGCTGATCGCAAGATATGCGCGTACCTTCACCCAAGGGATTGCAGTTCTCTCATACAATGAAGTTCCTGAAAATAAACAGATTAATGTGGTAGGTAACCTTGGCTAATTTCTCTCAACTTATCGCAATGCGCCATACTTTCAGGGCACTCATTCGAAAACACGCGAAAACGGACGACGACAAGCTTCTGTATGAAGCGTTGTCCCAGAACGATGTGCACCATGTTTGTCAGGCCATTCGAGAAACCGATTCCGGCGAAGTGGCGTTTCAGCATGTCACGCTACGCTTTGGCAGTCGTGGCGAGCAAAGTGTTTACCAGTTCGATTTGTCGCAAGAATTCGCGTATGCGCTGGATGTGTTCAGCCTTTATCTTGCCCTGAGACAAAGCCGTTTCCAACTGGACACCTTTCACCCCGATCTGGTGAACAAAATTGTTGTGCCTGTGGATTCACAAGCACTGGTATGGCCGAGCGGCCAACGGTTGCTCAATCAGATGATCAAATGTGATGCGGAAGCGTTCGCCTTTTTGATCCCATCCTTGATCCTGCCCGATGACGCCGAGCAACAAAGCGCGACAATACCCTTGCTGTCTAAAATGCGCGCCTATGCCGGTTCACTTTGCTTTGATATTACCGACCCAAACAAAGATCTTTCTTTTATAAGCCAGCATTTGCCCGACATGATCAAGCTGGCCATCTCTTTAGAACAAAAAGAAGATAGATCCGCATTGTTACCTTTCATTCGGTTTTTCCGTTCGCACCGGATGCCGTGGGTTGCAGGGCGTGTAGCGAGCCAGAGTGAGCTGAATCAATACCGTCTTCTGGGCGCCAGTCATTACTTTGGTTATTTCAGCGATATCCCTACATCTATCTCGTTCAAGAGCTTTGAGACGTATGCAAAAGATGACGCTGAAACAAAGGGGCAAACAGTAACGAAAGACCAAACAGTGGAATAAAGATCACCTTACTGAACTTAAAACACGAAAATCGCATTTATTTTAAAAATATCAGTTAATCAAAAACACCAAGCGTCCGCCTCTAGTAAGTGAACAGGGAATATCCCGTAGCCTGAAAAAAAGCTAACCAAGGAGACTTACGATGGCTTTATCAATGCACACTAACTATGCGTCGCTTGTGACTCAAAACACACTGAACAACACCAGCGGCTTGCTGAACACTGCGATGGAGCGTCTAAGCACCGGTTACCGCATCAACTCTGCAGCAGATGATGCAGCAGGCCTGCAAATCGCTAACCGCCTAGAAGCACAAAGCCGCGGTATGGGCGTTGCGATGCGTAACGCACAAGACGGCATTTCAATGATGCAAACCGCTGAAGGTGCGATGGACGAGATGACAAACATCGTTTACCGCATGAAAGATCTGGCACTTCAAGCATCAAACGACACGGCGTCTACTGCTGACCGTACTGCACTGAACGAAGAATTCACGCAACTGGGTGCTGAACTGCACAACATCGTTGATTCAACAAGCTTCGGTGGTAAAACACTGTTTGGTACAGCTGGTTCATTCGGCGCATCAACGGGTGTTAACATCCAGATTGGTACTAACGCTGGTGACAAACTGAACATCAATGTTGACACTCAAGTGCTTGCAATCAGCACTGCGCTGGGTGCATCAGCTGGCGCGATTGGTAACCTGAACACAGCAACTGCTGCTCAAGCTGCAATTACTAAACTGACAGGTACTGCAGGTGACGCAGGTCTTCTTGGCACGCTGGGCTCAGCGCGTTCTGCACTGGGTGCGAACATCAACCGCCTTGAGCACACCATCACTAACCTGGGCAACATGACTGAAAACACCACCGCTGCAAAAGGCCGCATCATGGATGCAGACTTCGCGGTTGAATCTTCAAACATGACCAAAAACCAAATGCTGATGCAAGCAGGTACCACTGTCCTGTCGCAAACCAATCAGCTGCCAGGCATGGCAATGTCGCTACTGCGCTAATTCCTTGCAAGTCCAACCCCATCTCAGGATGGGGTTTTTTCGTTTCTATGACGGTGAAACATGACCCCAATTTATGCCCAAAACATTGACGTTATCATCACACGCTGGCCTTCCATTGCCGAAGAGTTAGAAGCAGCAAACGTCGATGAACTCGCCTTTGACGTTATCCAAAAATCAGCGGCAACATTGAAAGTCAACGGCATCCAACTTTGCAGTGCTTACGATCCCGTAGAAGAAGCGTTTCATTACCACAGCCTAACGTCAGGGAACGATTACCATGTTTGGGGCCTGGGTTTAGGCAATGTGCCTGCGCTGCTTGTGCAAGATGCCAAATGTTCATCCATCCGTATTTACCTGTATAACTTGCCTCTCGCAAAACTTGTCCTGTCTCTCGTGCCTTTCGCTTGGCTGAACGACCCCCGCGTCGAGCTTCGTTTTGTGAGCGAGAACAGCGCAGACATCACGCACAACACCGCGATGCTTTCTCATCCCGGCAGCATCATTTTAAATGGCGACAAATTCGTTTCCCAAAAGAGCCATCAGTGGTTGTTCTTCCGCATGGAAAACACGCTCGTGGTCAAACATGTGCACAGAAACCAACTCGATAATGATGAAAAGTTCGTCCAGCGAGAGACTGAAAATACCCCTTTGCTGAAAAAAATGACGTCGATTGACACCTTCATTCAATATCGGATTGATGATGCTATTTGTATTGGAGCGGGCCCTTCGCTGTCACACCATATCGAAGAGCTAAAAGCGGTTTATCTTCAAAAAGACCGACCAAGATTTATCGCCGCAGCGACGGCGTGTAAGTGCTTGTTAGAAAATGGCATTAAGCCAGATGTGGTATACGCAATAGATTTCGATATTCCGGCATCTTACATTCCCTACCATATCGCAAAAAATACAATCCTGATTGCCGCCAGCCGCTTGCCTCACGATCACATGAAGCTCTGGCACGGTGAAAAATATTACCTGCATCTGGCAGATGAAACATACGATCGCATTAGTGCTGCGTTCCCTACGCAATTTCGCCCTTATGTGTACGGTTCGGTCATTCACCCGATGCTACATACGACGCTGGTACAAGGTGCGAAAACAGTGCGCTTTATTGGCTGTGACTTTGGTTTCCCGAATGAAATTGTCCATGCATCCATGGACAACGACGCCAACGATCACAATGCAACCATGCAGGCTTGGACTGAAAATGGTCATGGGGAACTCATTAAAACCTCTCCGCCTTACCGCATGTTTGCCACTGGTGTTGAAAACATCATTAGCTGTGCACCCAACACGCGTTTTTATAATTGGAGCCGTATGGGAGCAAGAATTCTGGGTACGGAGTATATGGATTTAGCGAAGGAGCCTACGCATGCAATCTAGTCTGCTCAGTCAGCTTTTTTCAAAAACAGCGGATGTTTATTACTATGGCGATCATATCACTGGCGATATGTTGTTGACCCAATGCGTTGCTCTGTTTAGCAAGCTATATGAAGTGCAAAGCAAACAGGATCAAGTCATGGAAATATTGGCAGATATCAATACCGCGCGCCGTGCTAACGACTTCACGGCCATTGCTGACATGTTGCGATATCAAATCCCGCCACTGATTCAAGAAAGCGTCTAGTTATCATCGTAAAAACGCCTCACATTGAGGCGTTTTTTATTTCCCCACGCCCTTAACCCACCACACAACCAGGTCGCCTTATAACGTTAGTCTGCAAGCTTTTCCTAAGGGAAACAGCGGAATCTTACGGCGGGAAACATCACTTCCGCAAACAGCCCAAAAACAAGGTATGTCATTGTTTTTAATGACGTTAAAAAATGGAACGTATTTTGCTGATTATTCAAAGAAATCAGCAAATGAACCTGGAGCATAACGATGAGTTCATTAGATCCAATTACCATGGCGACGCAGTTGGCCACGTTTGATGTATTGCCGTTTCAAGAACGTTATCAAATGCAGGCTGATACCTATCAGGCAAAAATCAATGCGCTGAGCAAAGTGGAATCAGCCCTTCGCACTTTCCGTACCGCTGTCAGTGAAATGAACGGCTACGGAAGCAGCATTATTAAAAACAGTGCGACCACGTCGCAAGACGGATTTTTTTCCGCGACGGCCGACGCCAACTCGCTGAGTGGCAGCTATCAGATTTTTGTAGAACAAGTTGCGTCTGCCCACCAAATTTCAGCCAACATGCCTGCAGACATGACTGCGGACACCGAGATCCCGACGACGGGTGAAATCAAGCTCGCCATCAATGGCGAAGAGATGATCATTGACTTGTCTACCGTCGATACGGACGGTGATGGCAAAGCCACAATGTCAGACCTGGTCAAAACCATTAACAACGACAGCACCAACCCAGGTGTCAATGCAACCTTAGTTCGCTCTAACGGGCAGACTCACTTGATGCTGTCCAGCACAGAAACTGGCGACGCTAACCGTGTTTCAGTAACAGCCACAGGTACCGGTGCCGCATGGTTTGAGGATGCATTTACAGCACCTAAAGTCATCACTGAGCCTCAAGACGCTGTTATTTGGGTAGGTGCGAAAGATTCTGGTTTGAAGCTGACCAGTAGCAGCAATACGTTCGACAACGTCATTGATGGTGTCGATATCACGGTTACTAAGCCACAAACCGCGGGAGAAGCCCCAATCGGCTTGACGGTCGGGCCGGACAGTGAATCTACCAAAGAACAATTAACCAAGTTCATTGATGCATATAACGCGTTAGTGGCCACTTTTGATGAACACACGTCAATCGGCGGCGAAGATGGCACTAAACGTGGCGCATTGGGCAACGATCCAACCCTTCGTTCTATTGAAAGTCAGCTAAACAATATCCTGCGCTCCGAGTTTGGCGGGATGCGCCTGACCGACGTCGGTATGTCTATTGATAAAGACGGAAAATTGACATTAGACGAAGACAAATTTAACGAGGCACAAAAAACCAACAGTGTCGCGTTGGAAAACATGTTTAACGGCGAAGGTAACCTTCTCGATTCCATCGACAACATGATGGAGCCTTACCTCAAAACGTCTTCAGGGCTATTGAGCTCCCGCAAAGAATCGCTTCAAGCCAATATCGATCGCATTGATGACAAGCTTGTTCAACTCGATCGCAAGTACGAAATGTCCTATGACAGATACCTCAAGCAGTTCACTCAAATGAATCAGATCATGACACAAATGAACCAAACCATGGCGATGTTTAGTTAGGGATACAACGATGTTTTTTGAATCAGGTTACGACTCTTACCAACAGGTCGATCTGGACGCGCAAGCAGCGTCCGCCTCTCCTCACCAATTGGTTGTCATGCTTATTGATGGCCTGCTGAACGAGATAGAGCGTACACGTGGCCACATTGAAGCAGCAAGGCTTGAACTGAAAGGTACCAGTATCGCCAAATGCATGAATATCCTCATCGGCCTTGATAGTGCGTTGGACATGGAAAACGGTGGCGAAGTGGCTGATAACCTTCACCAACTCTATGACTTTTGTCAGATGGAACTGTATCAAGCGAGCCTGAACAACGATCTGGAACGTCTTACTAACGTCGAGCGCGTCATGGCTAACATTCGCGAAGGATGGATGAATTTTGGTCAAAACGCATAGCCCTGCTTCGCATCAGATCCAAACGCTTTCTAAGCAGATCTATCAAGCGGTCGCGACGCAAGATTGGCAAACGCTCCAGCAATTGGATCTTCAGGTCAGGGCGTTGCTCACTACGCACCCTGACTATCTTTCTATGCCATCGCTTTCTCAAGAGTTGGCACAGCTTAAACGCGTCCATCAAAACGCGTTTACGAAACTCAAACACTCTGTGACTGAAATGGAAAGCGAGTTGGAAGGCATGCAAGCGAAGCAAGAGCGCGCAAAAGCCTACCAAATGGCGATGACAATGGAGTACACATGGTAGTTTCCCCCGCCAATCACGCGACATCGGCGACTGCTAAGTCTGCAAGTTCGCCGTTAGATGGCATCAAACCGGCCAAAGGGTTCAGCGCCACGACAGAAGATGACGCTGCAATGCCGTTTTCTGATCAGAACCCGTTATTAAGTGGATTAGCGATGCCGCAAGCGTCGCCCGAACGTTCTACTACCGCATCATTAATGCGTTTGTCCGACGTGAATGGCGACCAAGCAAAGCATTCGACTCACCCTACGCTTACCGACGTCAATATTCACGCTATGACACCGTCAGGTTTTAGCGCGTCTGGCTTAGAAACGTCAGGTATAGCCGCGTCGCACACAATGACACTGGGCACACCAACCTCGCAGTCTGTCACAAAAGGCAGTCAACAAGCACTTTCCATCCACCGAGCCGTTGACCCATCCATGACAGCGAGCGTTGCCTCTTCATTAACTGATCCGTCGCTGCCGCAACCAACAGCGACGGCATCTCCGTCTAAAAACGCGGACTTTCAGTCACTCATGGTGAACATGCAGCCCACCTCGCTATCAACGCTGCCCATGGCGGCAGATCTGGCTCAGAACATGAGCAATGTTAATGGCGCTAACGTAGCGGCACCGCCAACAAATACCGTCCAAGTGTCAGCGGAATGGGCCCCTGTTCGTGTCGATACGCAAGCGGGCAAGTGGGGCGAGCAAATGATGCAGGTGCTACAGGACAGAATCACCTTGCAAGCGAATCAGAGTCTCCAAGAAGCACGAATTCGTCTCGATCCGCCTGAACTAGGCAAACTCGATGTCATTGTTCGAATGGAGGGCGACCGATTAAGCGTACAACTCAACGCCAGTGCGGTAGCGACACGCGACGCGCTGGTTCAAGTGTCTGATCGACTACGTGCAGAGTTACAAAATGACCATTTCGTGCATGTCGACGTTAACGTTGGCGCTGAACAACAGGGACAGAAACGTCAAGACAATGACGACGCGCAACAGGGCATTTTTGCCGCACGCGATATCCACGCAGAAAGCGATACGCACACATTTACATCCGAGCACTGGCTCAATGTTCACGCCTGATTGTTGAAGAGGTACAGGTAATGACAAAAAAACAACTTCTCGCCATCACTGGCATCATGCTGCTGTCGAGCGCGATCATTTCAGCATCAACCGTGTTTGGGGGCATTTTGTATTTGCAGCACACGGCCAAGACAGAAACCGGTGACGAAAGCCTTTTTTCTTCTTTCAAGATGCCCGCCTTTTTTGCAGAAGAAGAAGAAGAAGAAGAAGAAGTGAGCAAAAGCCCGAGCTTTCACCCGCTCGAAAAAATTGTTCTGTCTATTAAAGGTAACAACCAAACACACTTTGTGATGCTGGAGCTGGCTATTGAAACCCGCAACCCAGAGCGGATGGCTGCCATCGATAACTATATGCCTGTGATTCAAAATGCACTATTAAAGCTATTCGCTGACAAGCATTACAACGATTTGCAAGAAGACGGTGCCATTGAGAACCTTCAATCTGAAGTGAAATCCACGCTGATTACCGCATTCAACAAAACCGGTCTCGTACAGGACATTGACGATGTGCTTCTGACAAAATACGTCGTGCAGTAAGGACGCATCTATGTTGGACATGGCCTTTCACGATGGGTATGCAGACGCAGACATCAATACTCGCCCAGCGACACCTATCGACGAAAACTTACTGTTGCAGAAGCATCAGATTCTGGTTAAGCGAATCGTCAATCAACTTCGTGCTCACGCGACGACACATTGCAGTGTCGAAGATATGCAGCAAATTGGTTTAATCGGCTTATTAGAAGCAGGCAGGCGGTTTGGGAACATTCATGACCCTCAATTCCCCGCCTATGCCGTTTGCCGTATCCGCGGGGCGATTCTCGATGAATTGCGCCGCCTTGATTGGCGTTCTCGTAAAACGCGCCAACAAGCCCATGAGCTCAATGACGTTACCCGAGACTTAACACGCTCACTCGGAAGGCAACCCACCGATGCTGAAATTATCAAAGCCCTCGGTACAACAGAGAAAGACTACCATTCGCGACTAAACGCCTCTCTCGCCGGTGAAATGCAGAGCTTGGATCAACTCATAGAAAACGGCGCCGAAAACTATCTCGATGCAAATTATGACGGTGTCTCGCACGAAGAAGCACGCCTCAGCCTGGAGACAGCACTCAGCCAATTAAGTCAGAGAGATCAGCTGTTACTGACGCTGTTTTATCAACACGATTTAAATCTTCACGAAATCGCTCTGGTGCTGGATTTGACCCCGCCGAGGATTTGCCAGCTACACAAACAAGCATTGAAACAACTCAATCTCTACCTGACTGCCTAGGAGTCAACGATGCAAAAACTACTTGGAGCCCTCATTATTCTGGGTGGCGTATTTGGCGGCTATGTGATGGCTGGCGGAAAACTTGGTGCCATTTGGCAGCCCGCAGAATTTATCATCATCATCGGTGCGGCACTGGGTTCATTAATTATTGGTAACCCTTCTCACGTACTCAAGGAAATGCGCACGCAATTTGTTCGTGTAATGCGTCGCCCGCAAAACGAGCGTGAGTACTATATGGAGCTGATGGCCCTGCTCCAATCTCTGCTCGAAGCCATTCGTAATGGCGGTTTTAAATCACTCGACAGCCACATTGAAAACCCCAGTGAAAGTGCAATTTTTCACCGTTATCCGCTGATTGCAAAAGATTATCGCCTCGTTGCCTTCATTACTGACAATTTGCGTTTAATGGCAATGGGACAAATGTCGCCTCATGAATTAGAGGGCCTGCTCGAACAAGAGATCGATGCAATTGAAACCGATTTGCTGCTGCCTGCGAAATCGCTTCAGCGTACCGCCGAAGCACTACCGGGCTTTGGCATACTCGCGGCCGTTGGCGGCATCATCATTACTATGAGTGCCATTGATGGCTCCATTGCCATGATTGGCTATCACGTTGCGGCTGCTCTAGTGGGCACGTTCTTAGGTATTTTTGGCTGTTATTGCTGCCTGGATCCTGCAAGCAACGCCATGGGCCAACGCGTTAAGCGTGAAATGTCAGCCTATGAGTGTGTGCGTGCAACCTTGGTCGCTTATGTAGCGAAAAAGCCGACATTACTCGCGATCGATGCGGGACGAAAACACATTCAGCTAGATATTAAGCCCACGTTTAACCAAATGGAGCAATGGCTGGCTGAACAGGAGGGATAATGCAAAAACAAGAACACGTTGTCTTTAAGCGTGCAAAACATAAATCGCATGATGACCACCATGGCGGTGCGTGGAAAGTGGCGTTCGCCGACTTCATGATTGCCTTAATGGCACTGTTTTTAGTGCTTTGGGTGATGCAAGTGGTCGATAAGGAAGAGCGTAAAGCCATCATGGCAAACTTGCACAGTGCCAGCGTGTTTGACAACAGTTTTGGTAACCCTTTTGATTCGTCACAGAGCCTTTCACCGATTGACTTGGCTTCGGATTCGTCGGTGCCAAGTCAACACAATTCAAACCACACCGTGAGCTCTTTTTTTCAAGGTAATGGCAACGGCACGCATACAGATTCTTTAATCTTGGGCAAGTTTGATACGCAAGAGCAATTGGCTGCGCTCGCGAAGGTCGTCGAAGAGATGACGAAGCAAGTGAATGCTCAAGGCAATGTGAACGTCACCGTCACGCCACAGGGGCTGCGAATTGTGCTTCAGGACGACTACAAACAACATATGTTCAGCCGAGGAGGCGCGGACTTAACACCGTTCTTTGAAGACTTATTGTTGCTCCTTTCGCCAATTTTTGAGCAAGTGACCAACCCGCTCATTATCAGTGGCCACACTGACGCAACGCGATTCAAACAAGCATTTAGCGCCAAGTCGAACTGGGAACTGTCAGTCAATCGCGCGAATCAAGCACGTAAAACACTGGTCGAAGGTGGTATGCCGGAAGACAGAGTGCTGCAGGTTACGGGAATGTCTGACCGCGCCTTGCTAAATCCGAACGATCCGGAGTCATCAAAAAATCGTCGTATTGAGCTTTTTTTGCTGACAACACCTGCGGCGACGGTCATCGAATCACTATTTGGTACGCACGACGCCAGTGAGCTTGAAAAAGCACGAAATAAGGCGCGTTTTAACCAACCCGTCTATCGCGAAGAAATCGTCATTGAAGACGGTGACATTGCCATGGCTCAACATTAAAAATTAACCGCTTCATGTCGGGCAACGGCTAAAACTCTCAGAGACTGGTCATGCCCGGCATGCTTTTTCACCCCAACCCAAACTTAATCACTCTTAGTGCGTGTAAAACTATGTCACGTTCAGAACCTACCCAAAACGATATGATCAAGAAGGTCTTCCTTTGGCTTGTTGTCGTTGACTACCTGTTACTTGGGCTGTTCCTGTTTCTTTTGCCAACCCTGACATTGCGTGGCGGCACAGCCATTAGTACCTTGCTGATGTTGTACAATCTACTGCTATCTTTTCTATGCTTCCAGCGTTCTTCCCACCAGCACAGCCACATCATTTATCCAACACTGTCCGCAACCTTGTTGGCTTTTGTCTGCTTTCTCTATTTTTTCTTCCTAGTGTGACGAACAAACCTTATGAACTTGCCTATCTTGAAACTCAAGGCGTTATGAGCCAACACTTATAGTAAAGCTTGCTGTTATACCCAAATGACTTAGCGATGTTTGGGTATAACAATTAACGTCTGCCTTTTCTTACCTCGGGGGAAGTCATGCTTCGTTTATTCACCATTGAGTCCGGCTACATCACCGAAATTGCGGTTGATGACGAATCTGACATCAACACCTTAGTCGAGAAGGCCATGTGGATTGATGCACATGAGCCGACAGACAGCGAACGCGAACTCGTCAGCTCTTTGTTGAAAATCGACCTGCCCGAATCCGACGATGTAGAAGAGATTGAGACTTCCGCACGTTACTTCCTCGACAAAACGGGTTTACATGTCCATTCGCTTTTCCTCTCTCCAAGTGAAGGCAGACACAATACAGTCACCGTCGCTTGCATCCTGCAAAGCCAACGTTTGATTACTATCAGAGAGGGGGAAGTCGCAGATTTCAGGCTGCTTCGCTTTCGAGCGCGTAAACGTCAGGTTCGATGCAAAGATGTCGAAAGCCTATTGGTGACTTTGCTTGAACAGAAAGTAGAAAACCATGCGGACACATTGGAAGACTTACACCGAGAGTCTGAGAAAGTCAGCCATGCGGTGCTCGAAGATGATGATTCAGACTTAGAAGAGAGCATCGCCCACTTAGCGAAGCTAGAAGACAGTAACGGGAAAATTCGCCTTTGCCTGATGGATACCCAACGCGCTATTTCCTTTCTATTGCGCCACCTGCAAAACCGCGATGAACACCGTGAAACCATGCATGAGATCAGCCGTGACATTGATGCGCTGATGTCTCATACGACCTTCCTGTTCGACAAAATTAACTTCTTAATGGACTCGACACAGGGGTTTATCAATATTGAGCAAAACCAGATCATCAAAATTTTTTCCATTGCCGCGGTCGTCTTTCTACCACCCACAGTGATCGCCAGCGTTTATGGGATGAATTTTGAGTTTATGCCAGAACTGCATTGGAAATACGGTTTCGCCTTCGCGATTACGTTGATGATCGCATCAGGCGTTGCACCGCTGTTGTATTTTCAAAGGAAGGGGTGGTTGTAACCAACTCAATATATAAAAGCACCTCATAATGAGGTGCTTTTAACTGGGACTATATCAACCAATTTATAGCTGTTTATAAACTTCTGTCGCTTGACGGTTATATGTTGGAGCCCAAGAAGGTGCCACAACGTCTCTTTTCACCGCACCTTGGTTAATTGACCATCGGGTTTCAACATCTTTGATTGTTGCGTCATTAACCGTAATCATTTCAACCGTTTTACAAGTCTCAAATGTGCCGGCTGGGACTGTTACCGTTTCTTTGCCTGCATACATATAAGTAAAGTTCACTGTATCACGCACAAACGAATCAAACGGAGAGAAAATACCGCCGTGTTCCGCAACTTCTAATGCACTTAGGTTAACTCGATCGAATGAATACCCTGAAGAATGGTTCAGCAACATCGAGGCATTCGGCAGCCCTTGTGGTAGAGTTGCTCTTAGGCTGCCATAGCCAAGAAATTCGCCATTTTCATTAAAGCCTGGTTCAGTGCCGTCAGGGTTTAGGCCCATCGAACCGTAGAAAGAAACACCATCATAGTATTCATCTTCTATGACAACTTTTACACCGTCCGAATTAAATATCGAAACACGGCCTTTATGGAGCTTGCCATCAGTTTCTGATACCCACGATGGTAAATCGTAAACATAGGCGTATCGGTTGGCTAACCATGAGAAATTTGTACCCATAAATTCATGAATTTCTGTAAAGTCCTGAATGCCCTCATCTGGAAGCCACGTCACCTCTTTCTGAGCGTCGTAGGTTATCTTATCCCCTATAGTGGGAATATAATCAGCATCATCCAAACTCGCTAAACAAGCTCCCAATGTGGGAAACTCATCGCGACTATCGAGAATTGATTGCAGTGAATTGGCGCTGAACACATATTCTTCTTCATTTACCGCTGATGTCGGAGCCAAAATACGAACATAACCTTCAACTTCTGACAGATAAACTTTTCCATTCGAAGCGAAGTTATTCCACAACAGCCCATCCATATGGGTAATGCTTACCGGTGCTGAAATCTCGCGAATAACTTTTCCGTGAACAATGGTGTCTTTCCAAGAGCCCGTTGCAATCGGATCACCAAGAGGATTCATATAGTCCCAAAGGAAATAATTCACCGTTCCATCGGCAATGACTTCGGCAACTACACCGCCATTACTAATTCCAGCTAGAATAGCAGTTGAAGCAAGGCTGCCATCCGACGCTTCTTTGTATATTTGATCAAGCGTTTGTGCTGGAGAACCAGATCCTGTCGCGGCCTCAACATTTATTGCGTTACACATACCTCCTCGTTCAGCGGCATATGCTTCATCACACCAAGCTCCTGGATACAAACTAAAGTAATCATCAATCGTAGACTCAATTTTCAAACGATAAGCAAATGTACCCTCAGGAAAGACTGTACTTTCACTATAGAGGCCAGCCCAAACAGATTGAGTATCCGCAGTTTTCTCCATGACATCCGATACTTTTAGTCCCGAAACATCAACCTTCATGACTTTCGTTTTCAATGAAAGCTCGGTCGTCTTCATCTCCAGTGTATCAGAGCCATCGGGGTTACTTGTTATGCCTACGATTGTATCATCAGCAAGCTTCCAGCCGCTTTCGGTAAGCAATAAATCGGTATTTGACGGAGGGGTATAGACGTCAAAGGCGGTATAGTCTGCGTTTGATTTGTACTCGGTCTCGATTACTTCACCCTGATTGTCAATACTAACTACACCATATTCGAGCGTTGGAGCTAATCCAGATTTAGAACTGCTAAGCCAAAGCATTCCTTCTGTACGAATAAGCTCTGCCAAGCTGCTTTTTTGAGACTCCTTATCCGCATTATTTACATCAACTTTGTCTTTGATATTTTCAGGCGATAAGTCGATATTGTCTTTGATGGTGTCTGCAGCAGTATCAGGGTCAAAATTATCACCCTCAGAAACAACTTGGCTATTAATATCCGAAAGTACATTGCTCACTTTTTCCGCAATAACGCTCTGAAGCTCTTTATTGGAAATACCTTGTTGCGCTGCGGAACTTTCCAACTCTGAAAGTTTTGTTGCCATAACACGGGCGGTGACTTGGGCAACTTTGTGGATCTGATCAAAAACTGCTTTATCTTCATCGCTTAGCGAAGCGTTATTCTTCTCTGCGATATAATCTTTAGTAACATCTTGGTCAGTGCCCAGTTGCAATTGCACTGCAGCTACAGCGTCCTCAGAAGAGTTGCCATTTTCAATTTCATTTTGGATAAGTGTTGAAATAGGGCTGACGAAAACAGATTTGGCAGGTGCTGAAAGCACATATCCTTTCGTGAGAGCAACGCCAGGATTGTCGGTGTCCGTCGTTTGTCCCGCAATAACATTCACGATGATTGGATACGAATCAATGCTTTCTTGTGTCGTATCTAAAGTGAAAACACCGTTGGTGCCCGTTGTGGCAGTCGGTTCATTGCTGTCACACGCTTTATTTAAATTCAGATCAAGACAAACTTCTGCATTCTCTAAATAGCCATCAGCCGCTTTTCCGCTTAACGAGGCTGCTGTTGGGTTCGTCGGTGTCGTCGTATCGGTGCCCGTTGACGTGTCATCATCGGAACAACCGGCAAGTGCGAAAGCGATGACGCTGGCCAATACCGTTTTGTTAAATTTCATATACCCTCCATGGATAACGCTGTAGCAAGATTTTTTCAGCTTACTGATGATTTGGACGGTATTTATTCACAACACTCGAACGTTTAAAAATGTGAAGATTTAAATATGTGAATCACTCCACCAGAGACCACCCATATCTGATAACCATTTCGCAAATTATCCCGCATGAAAGTCAGCATTTCATTCACGTCAAATAATAACCAAAAACAAAACAGCAACTCACCATAACATTTTGTTACAGTTGAACGAATGAAATCAAAATATGAATATATCCCTATCAATACATATATAATCTAAATGAGTTATCCTGAAAAAACTATTTCAGCAACGCCACAACACTATGCCGCTTCACGTTCGCTTGCGCGTTCAGGGCTTCAAACGTCTTCGTGAACTGTCCAGATGAAGATTGAAAGTTCGCCAACACTGTGTTCACACCGTCGATGCTTAACGATTTCTTTGCATCACGGAGGGATGACATGTCAAAAGACAATTGTTGATGGAACGCCCTCGCTTCTCCTAGCCCAATGTGAACTTGCTGAAGGTGTTGGTTCACTTTCTTTATGGTTTGCTTGATCCCATCACGACTGCTGAGATCAAAACTTAACTCTGCGATCCCTTCCGGATCGGGTTTAATGTTCAATGCGTTAGGTTGACCTGCAGGGAAACGATATCCTTGGCCAGTCACCATGACTTTGCTTTGCATTTGACGATACGCACTTTCCTGCGCTTCAAACAAAATTGCCCCATCATTTCCTAGCGACGCTCGCATCCCCATTGGAATGAGGCTTCTATCTAGCATTTTTAGGGTTTTGACCCCGTCTGATTGCCCGTCAAAGTTAATCATCACCGACTGCCCTTGTGGAAAGTCGAGACGTATTTGTTCTGCCCTGTCGCTAAGGCGATGAATATTTAGCCCTGGTATGGCAAATCGACGTATATCTGCACTGTCTAGCTTCACGCGCAGTTCATTGTCCACCACACGTTTGCCTTCGTAACGTGCTTGGTGCAGGATTTTTTCGATCGTTTGCTTACCCTGTGACAGCCCTTCTTTGAGGGACGGAACATTTTGTGCCCCAACAGACAATGCCTGCGTAAGGCTGCCTTTGATTTTACTCAGTTCCCTACCAACAAGTTGCAGTGATTTAGATGCTATTTGAACAGACGTGGCTTGCTGTTGGCCCTGTGCCAACAGCATCTTAGAAACGGAATAGGCTAACGGAGCGTCAGCCTTTTTGATTGTTGTTCTTGGCGCAGTAATACTGCCATGATCCGAAGAACGAGATGGGGTGATAGAAGTCTGTTCATGGCTGGTTAACCGTATGCCGTGAGGTCTGACTTCTACTGTGCTCATCACCATGAAAACTTACCTGTTACTTAGATTCGATCGAACAAATTCAGCTCGTTGATTTTGACATAGCTGGCCTGAGTCGCCTGTAATGCCGCCAAATAATTGTTCAATCGAACAGACGCCTCGCCGTAATCCAACGCGGAAATATCACTGTTTACCTTGTCGACAAACAACTTGTTTTCGCTGTGCGTGCTTTTCATCAGATCGAGGTTATTAATTCGGCCACCCACTTCTGTCATCGCACCTAATACGTTGGTGTGCGTGCCATCAATGGCCCCCAACGTTGCGTCAATTTGTGTTTGGAAGTCAGCCGTTGGGTTCTTAAACTCCTCAATCATGGCATCAATCTGATTGAGCACATTATCCCCACCACCCAGATCGACAATGTCAGCCGCCGTCATATTGGATTCCATGGTCACGCCTTTTGATACCGTGACCACGCGCTTCTCACTGTTACCTTCAATGACATAGTCACCCGTGGCGTTTGAAATGGCCGGCGCATTCGAATTGGTGCCCGCAAACAAATAGTGCCCTTCCTCATCTTGCGCGTTAAACGAAGAGGCAACGGAATCGCGTAGAATTTCCAGTTCAGCAATCATCCCTTCGCGATCGGCATCGGCCAACGATCCATTGGCACCCCAAAGCACCAGTTCGCGCATACTCTGCAAGCTTTCCTCGACAGAGTCTAAGTGAACTTCCTGACTCGACAGCGTTGTGTTTACATTGGCTATGTTGGTTTGATACTGCGAAATAGCGGCACTTTCTCGTTCCAAATTCAGTAACTTAATGGATGCCATAGGGTCATCTGACAGCTTGGTCAAACGGTCGCCGGTCGACATTTGCTGCAAAACCAGCCCCAAACCACCATTGTTTACCTGAAGGCTGGAAAGCATCATCTGACTGAATTGATTATCACTGATACGCATGGTTAGTCTCGATCCTTAAAACAGTTGAAGCACAGAGTTGAACAGCTCGTTTGCCGTGCTGATCACCTTCATGTTTGCATTGTGGACATTGGCAAACATCATCAAGTTGCCGGCTTCTTCATTGCTGCTGACGGCACTGAGATTATTTCTCTGGGTCAGTGCTTCTTTATTCATTGCCGCTTTTGCCTCGTAATCGGCAGCGGCTTGGCGCGATTTAATCGCGGTTTCACCCACCATCGCGGTGAAAGCATCATTCAGTGAAACATTGCCAAACCCCGTGACGGATACAGGCTTATTGCTCAGTTCAATCAGGTCTTTTAAAACATCACTGTTACCCGCGGTGCCATCGGCAGAAAACGCCAACTCTTCGGCTGAAATGTCTGTGACCGTAATGCTGTCGGCTGGATTGGCAGGATCGTAAGTAAATAACGGCTGACCGGGATTTCCGTTCAAGTCTTTACCCGTGGCTAAAACGGCGTTGACCTCGTCTGCGAGTGCCTTGGCCATGTCATTGATAGCCACTTGGTTCGGTTTGAGGACGGATGCTTGATAGTCATTCAACGCACCCAATTCACCACCTACAGAATCGTTCACTGCGAATGATTGGTTGCCAAACTCCACGTAAAGATCAGCCATGTAGGCGTCGTCGGCATGAGAGACGGTTTTTAACTGCCCAGCTTCACCACCCATCACAAGCGGTTGACCACTGGCGAGCGTCACCTGCAACGAGCCATCGGGTTGTTCGGTGGTTTTAATTTCCATGACTTTGGAAAGCTCACCAATCAACATGTCACGGGTATCTAAAAGCTGTGCAGAGCTTCCGCCCGTTCCCTGTGCTTCCATCAACTGTTTGTTAAGATCGGCGATGTTGTTTAGCAAACTGTTCGCGTGAGAAACCGCTGCATTTCGCTGATCGTGCATGTCTTTATGTTGGCTGTGCATCGCGTCGTTCAGGGCATTAAAACGACGAGACAATGCTTCCGCCTCGTTGATGATTTGCTGACGCAATGGCTGTGACTCAGGTTTCGTTGTCGCTTCATTCAATGCCGCAAACATGGAGTCCAGACCCGCTGATAAACTAAAGCCATCAGCCCCTAAGGTGTTTTCCAAGTGACTCATGCTCGACGAGTAACGCGCGGCATAAGACGCTGTACTGTTCGTAGACCAAAGCTGTTTAACCAAGAAATCGTCGGTGACACGTCGGATGCTGGTGACCTCAACACCCATGCCAGCACTGAGACTGTCTGACGCTGAACCACCCACAGATGCCATCATGGCTTGCTGGCGGCTGTATCCAGGAGTATTGATGTTGGCAACGTTTTGTGCCGTGACACTTAACGCCACACTGTTCGCATTAAGGCCAGACATGGCAATATTCACGAGGTTCATTTACGGCTCCAGAGTTCTGATTAGCGGTTGGGCAAACGCGGTGCTTACGGCAACTTCAACCTGCTGTTTGTTCATAGAGGCGACCTCTAAGTCCGGATTATTAACCAGGTTGCAGCCATTAAATCCAGGCGCGATGTGTGATTGTGATCTTGATTCCGCTTTGATTACGCAGGATGCATCATTCGCCGCTGGCGCAATGAATTCGCGGAGTACAGCGGTATTGACGGAGTCCGTTTTCGCCGGTGTCAATGGCTCTGAATTTGCTGGGAACGCCGCAAAGGGAGAAACAGAAGGCCCCAGTTGTTTCACCAACATATCGGCAATGCCGGCATGTTGTTTCTTTGCCATTTCAATCGCCAATTGCCCGTCGTACATGTCGCGAAAAACGCCATATTGCTGGCTGGAAAACGGGCTATCTTCGTCTGCTAGCGCATCGCTGCTGCTGCGCATCTGACGCAAAACCAATTGCAGAAACATGGCTTCAAATTGCCCTGCCACCTGCTCCAACGCGCCTTGTTGATCGCTACTGTGTTTGATGTTCGTTAGGGCTTTATTGTCGTGATACAACATGGAAGACCACTGCGCTTGTTCTTTTAATCCATCTAGGTTCATTGCGTTGCCCTTAAATCACGACGAGTTCTGCGTTCAATGCGCCAGCCTCGTGCAAGGCTTGGAGAATTGACATCAGGTCAGTGGGAGTTGCCCCTAAGCTGTTCACCGCATTGACGATGGTGCTAAGTTCTGTGCCTTTTGGCCAGATCACCATCTGAGCTTCTGCTTCATCAATGTCGATTTCTGAGTTATCGACGGTTACTGTTTCTCCATCGGCAAACGCGTTCGGCTGACTCACCTGCTGGGTTTCAGAAATCGTGACGGTCAAACTTCCGTGGCTGACTGCCGCCTCACCCACTTTAACGTTTTGACCAATCACCACGGTGCCTGTACGGGAGTTAAACACCACGCGAGCGGGCTTCCGGCCTTCCTCTACACGCATCTCTTCTAACATCGACAGCATAATGACGCGTTGCTGTGTGTCTTTCGGTGCCAGCATTTCAATGCGGCCGTTATTGATGGCCGTGGCCACATTTGGCCCGAAGGTATCGTTGATCTCTCGCGCGATATTCTTCGCTGTTGTGAAGCTCGCTTTGCGCAAATTCAGTGTGATGGTTTCTTTTGAATTGAAGTCAGATGGGATCTCACGTTCCAGCGTGGCACCGTTAGGGATGCGACCCGATGTCGGTGTATTGACCGTGGTTTTTGAGCCACTGCGCCCTTCCGCCGTTAGGCCTCCCACAACCACGTTTCCTTGCGCCACGGCATAGACCTCCCCATCGATACCGCGCATTGGCGTAAGCAGCAAGGTGCCGCCACGCAAACTTTTCGCGTCCCCAATAGAAGACACCACAACGTTTAATGTTTGCCCTGGCCCAACGTGCGGGTCAACAACCGCCGTGACACTGACAGACGCCACATTGCGGAGCTTAGGGTCAGAATTCGCGTCTATCTGCACGCCAAATTGGCGCAACATGTTAGTGATCGACTGCGAGGTAAATTGGACTTGGTTTCGATCACCCTGGCCATCCAAACCCACGACAAGGCCGTAACCAACCAACTGGTTTTGGCGAATGCCCTGGATATCAACCAGATCCATAATGGGGATCTCTGAATCTGCCTGTGCCGTCGTTGATAACCCCATTGATAGAAAAATCAAAAGCGAAGACAGTAGGGTTTTGTATTGTTTCATTAAAACGGCATCCACGGAGAATTAAAGAATTGGGTCAGCCAACCTGATGCATTGCTGTCTGCCAGCGCACCGCGTCCTGCATAGGTAATGCGTGCATCACCAATACGTAGGGAAGAAATCTGATTGCTTCGGTTAATGTCATCAACACGGACAATGCCGGTAAGACGAATAAACTCATCCCCTTGATTCAAGCGAAGCCACTTTTCACCGCTGATACGCAGTACGTCATTCGGCAATACCTCGTGCACGGTCACGGTGATCGCGCCTTGTAATTTGTTGCCTTGAGAGCTCGATGCGCTGCCATCGAAATTACGGTCTGCGTCGATATTCACCGCCGCATCAATGCTGTTAGAACCAAAAACAGGCGCGACGAAACCCACGCCTGCATTTTTATTGTAGCTGGTATCGGCTTTCTTACTCGATTCCGTTTCTTCGGTCAGCATTACCGTCAGGATATCGCCAACGCGATACGCGCGGCGATCCTGAAACAGTGTCATGGTGTATTGATGACGATAGAGGCTGCCATCTGTTGCCTCCGGTAGTGAGTAATCCAACACAGGCGGCGCATAATCCGCACTGTCCGGTTTTTGTGGTGCAAATTCAGGACGTGCCGAACAGCCCGCTAACACTGCCAGTAGCAACACCCAGCTTTTTGCAAACCCAGATATTGCACGTTTTTTTATCATCACCATTTCATTACACCTTTTACGCCGCCGTTAAACTGACTGCGCAACAAACTTGAGCATGTCATCCGCCGCTGAAACGACTTTCGCATTCATTTCGTAAGCGCGTTGCGTGGTGATCATGTCGACCATTTCTTCCACAACTTGCACATTGGAGCCTTCCAGCGCACCTTGTTTAATACTGCCCGCACCGTCTTGACCTGCGACCAATTCTTCTGCCATGCCACTGGCTTCAGTTTCGCGGAACAAGTTACCGCCAACGGCTTCCAGACCTGCTGGATTGATAAATTTCGCAAGGGTAATCTGACCGATATCTTGCGGCGCAGGATCACCCGCCGTGGTGACGGTTACACGACCATCTACACCAACAAAAACCGACAACGCATTGTCTGGAATTTGAACTTGCGGTTCTAACGGCAGACCTTGCGTGTTTACCATCAGGCCTTCTGAATTGACATGAAACTGCCCGTTACGGGAGTACATGATCTCGCCGTCTGAGTTTTCTATCTGGAAAAAGCCTTGTCCCATCACAGCCATATCAAGCTCTTGGCTGGTGTTTTGCGTATTGCCTTGGGTAAACACCTTCTGTGTGCCCACAACACGAACACCACTGCCTAGCTGAACGCCGCTAGGAAGCTGATTGATGTCATCAACTTGTGCACCTGGCTGGCGTTGAATGCTGTAAAACAAGTCTTCAAACACAACACGGTCACGTTTAAAGCCGACGGTATTTACGTTCGCGAGGTTGTTTGAAATCGCCGTCATTTTGGTGTCTTGGGCGGCCATTCCCGTTTTACTGACCCATAAAGATGAGTGCATGTTTACTACTCCTTTGTCGACAGCGACTAACGCGCTGCCATCAATTTATTGCCTGCTTGAGCAAGGGTTTCTGCGGTTTTCATCATGCGAATTTGCATTTCGAAGTTGCGGGTCAGTGACATCACACCCACCAGCTCATCAATGGCTGAAACGTTACTGCTTTCAATATGTTCTGACGCTACCTGTACCGTCGGATCCACATCGAACGGTGCACCATCAAGGCTATGTAGCAAACCATCACTTTCTTTTTGAAGTTGGTCGATTCCCGAGTTAACCAGCTTAAGCGTCCCGACCTGCATTTCTGCACCACCGCCCGGCGGCAATACAGTCACCGCACCGCGCTCGCTCACTTCGACTTTCTCGAATTCCGGCAACACCATCGGCGCACCATCCGCACCCACCACAGGGAATCCGTTAACACTCAATGCGCCAAAGTTGTCGACGTTAATGTTACCGGCACGGGTATAGGCTTCATTTCCCATAGGAGTTTGCACCGCAAAGAAACCATCACCCATGATGGCAACATCTAACGGTCTTCCGGTTTTCACCGCATCACCCGCGTCAAAGCGCGTCATTGCAGAGTTCGTCACCGCCAATGTTCGTCCATCAAAACCCGCCCCTTGCAACTGCATGCTCTGAACGCGCTCCATGTCCGCGCGAAAGCCTGCGGTATCCGCATTCGACAAGTTGTTTGATCGCACGTGTTGTGCTTTTAAAACGCGGCTGGCACCTGACGCAGCGGTAAATAACAAACTGTCCATGTCAAACTCCGTTAGATAGCGTTAAACAGAGCCTGAGTGAGTTGATCACTGGTCGAAATGGTTTTGGCGTTGGCCTGATAGTTACGTTGTGCCGTCATCAAGTTCACCAGTTCACTCGTCAAATCCACGTTGGAGCCTTCCAGTGCACCCGGCGTCAGGCCGCCTAGCGTACCTGCACCCGGCACACCAATGATTGGCGAGCCAGAGCTATAGCTTTGCGTCCAGCCAGTACCATTCACGCTTGCCAAACCTTGTGGGTTAGCGAAATCTGCCAGCACAACCTGACCTTGAAGCTGAGATTGGCCATTGGTGTATGTTGCATACACCATGCCGTTATCTTCCACACGAATACCCGCCAAATCGCCGGATGTGTATCCATTTGGACTGTTGGTGCTCACACCAAACGTTGCGCCAAACTGTGTGCTTCCGGCTAGGTCAATATCAATGCTCATCGGGTTGGCACCCGCAGCTGGAAACGAAATATTAAACGCGCCTGTTGGGGAATTTAGTGTGCCGTCTTCATTGAAGGTCACTGGAATGGTTTCAACGGGCGTTGGGCTGCCATCAACCTGCACATTCACTTCCCACGCGTTGTCTGCGGTTTTCGTAAAGTACTGGGTGACAGTGTGAGAATTACCTAGGGAGTCATAGACTTTTGATGTGTATGAAGAATTGAAAGTCCCTGTATCGTTAGGGTCAAACGGCGTAGCAGTGAGGTCGATGGCCTCTGCGCTCGCATCAAAGTTAGCGATAAAGTCCAACTTATCGGTCGCTTTTGCCGCCAGTGACGACGTAGATACTTCCATGTCACCCACTGAACCCGTCAATAGGTTGCCATTGCCATCAACACTGTAACCTTGAAGCTTGGTGCCCATGTTCGACACGATAAAGTTATCTTTATCCGTACCAAACACACCTGCTCGTGTGTACACCATCTGGCCTGCACTATCTTTCGTTACGAAGAAACCCGTGCCGTTTATCGCAAGGTCCATGGAGCGGCCCGTACCCGATACCGAGCCATTCTTATCAAAGTTCTGGGAAATTGACGCAACTTCAACGCCACCCGGCTGCATGCCGTTGTAAACCGCTGAAAACTCTGTGCGCGCACCTTTGAAGCCATGCGTAGACGCATTCGCAATGTTATGGCTGATGGTGTTCAGTTCTGTGTTGGTCGCATCCAGACCACTCAGTGCAATATTAAAACTCATGAATTACCTCTGACTCGTGCTTGGTTATGCGCCAAACTGCGTGATTTGATAGAAAGGAACATTGCCGACACCCGTGATGTTGACCAATGCCGCACCGCCGGTGCTTGGAATTCTGACCTGCTCAACCTTTCCGGCGAGCAAAATATTCGGGCTGTCCTGACCGTCTTGAACCTTGACTGACACCGTGTATTCTCCCGGTTTCAATCCCAGCTCTTCTGGGTCAATGGAAAAATCGACGTCACCGGCCCCATGCGCGCCAAGCGGAACTTCTTTGGTTTGTCCGTAAGCGTCTTTTACGACCAAAGTGACTTGGTTCGATGCATGCTCAAGCTCAATTTTTCCGCTTTGAATGTCTTCACCCAATTCAAACTTGTCGCTAGACACATACACGGTTTCACCCACCAATCCCGCCGTTGACAGCACTTGCATGTTATCGAGCAGCACCATGCTGTTTTGCATCAGTCCAGACATGTTCTCCATGCTCTGCACTTGCGAAAACTGCGCGAGTTGGCTGACGTATTCGGTCCCATCAAGGGGATTTAGCGGGTCCTGATTTTGGATTTGCGCCACCATCAGGGTGATAAATTCATTTTGCAGTGACGAAGAACTGTTCATGTCCATTGGGTTGGCAGAAACTGCGGCTTCTTCACTTCGCGCGTTTACTGGCGAGTCCGCTGATAGTGCGGTGTAATGTGCAATACTCATTAGCTGCCTTGTCCTAATTTAAGCAGCCCTTGCTGCATACTCTTTACGTTTGCCATGACTTCAACATTGGTTTCAAACGAGCGGGTTGCTGACATCATGTCGGCCATTTCTGACACCACATCAATGCCTGGGTAATAAACGTAACCTTCGTTGTTTGCCAATGGATTGTTAGGTTCAAAACGCTTTTCAGCCTGATTTTGCCCTTCAACCACATCGACAATTCGAACTTGGGCATTGGGGTACATGTTCTCCCCGGCGACTAATTGCGTGTTGCTGTATACAGTGGCAAACACAGGCTTGAGTGCTTTGTAAGCATCATCTGGGTTTGCCGATACGGCATCCGCGTTCGCAAGGTTACTGGCAACCGTATTGAGTCGAACGGTTTGCGCTGTCATTGCTGAACCCGCAATGGTGTAGATATCGGTGAAAGCCACGATTAACATCCTTCAATCACTTTTGCCAGCCCGCTGAACTTCATGTTCAAAAAGGTCAGGCTGGTTTGAAAATCCATGTTGTTCTGGGTGAACTTGGCTTGCTCAACCCCCAGCTCAACGGTGTTTCCGTTTTTGCTGTTCTGGTACGGCACGGAATACTGGGCAAAAATCTGCATATGAGGGAGAGGTTTCCCTACCCCATTTGGCGATAGCTGACTCATCACTGTGGTAAAGCTAAGGTCTCTAGCGAGATAGCCTGGCGTGTCAACATTCGCTAGGTTACTCGCAAGGACTTTGGTACGCTGAACGCGAAAATTTAACGCATCCGGATGCACACCTAACGCATCATCAAACGTGATTGCCATGCGTCTCTCCTTCATATTTCCTCGAATACTGGTAGAGACAAACAAATTGCGTGCCAAAATAATAATCAAGTAAATACAATGAGATACACAAAAGAATGGAAGCCCCGCTTCCGCCTATGGGAAGTGCGTTTTATTGGTGGGAAGCAACTTTTTTCCTTTGCCTTGCTCACCTTTCTTACAGCGTTAACACCACGCGTAGCATTTGCCGACGACGGCCAAAATCTCGACGCAAAATCACTCGAATCTTGGGTATTGCATGCATACAAAGGTGAACTAGAAAGCATTGCGCAAAGCCAACATTGGCCTGCCTATTCGGTTGACGCCAGCATTCGAATCCCGCCATCTGTCGTGCATTTATCAATATGTAAATCGCCAATGATCATTGAAGGAAGGGATCACCAGTCGCTACCAATTGGTAACCTCAAGCGAGCGATATCGTGCAATGATCTTACCTCCCCTTGGCGAATCAATGTCTCGATAAAAAGCACAGTGACCTTGCCAATCGTCTTTGTGAACGAAAGCATCCAACGCGGCGAAACACTTAAACCATCAGCCCTGTCGTTAAAGCGGCATACCCTAAATAAAGGCTACCCGTTCTTCACAGACCTTTCTGACATTAAGGGATTAAGAGCAATGCGCCGCTTGAAAGCCGGGAGCATGCTTAACGCGTCGCACTTGGAGTCCATCCCCCTCATCATTAAAGGTGATGAAGTGCTATTGACCGCATCCAAAGGGGATTTCCACGCCTCGATGAAAGGCGTTGCATTAGAAGAAGGAAAGAAGGGCGACCAAATCGAGGTACGTAACCTGTCTTCGAACAAAATCGTTCGCGCCGTGGTCACCGGAAAAAACACGGTCGAAACTGCATTTTAAATAAAATCACGACAAAGCTCATAATCGATAATAATTAGCACCAAAATGAGTTTTATTGTAAATTATTAAGCGCGATTTTTTTCTATATTGGTTCCCACACTGACAAGGAGAACCATGATGAAAACTAAATATATTGTTCCATTTATTGCTGCATTGTCTTTCGGCGCACATGCTATGACATTGACCAGCAGTGACATCCAAGAAGGCAGCCGAATGAGCGATACATTTGCATTCCAAGGCTTTGGGTGTGATGGCGACAACGTTTCCCCGCAATTAAGCTGGGGCAATGCACCTAAAGGCACTAAAAGTTTCGCAATCACCGCATACGACCCTGATGCACCGACGGGCAGTGGTTGGTGGCACTGGGTGGCTGTCGATATTCCCGCTTCCCAACATAGCGTGAAACAAGGGGCTTCAGGCAAAATCCCACATGCTATTGAGATGAAAAATGACTATGGCACACAGGGATTTGGTGGTGTTTGTCCGCCAAAAGGCGATGGTATGCACCGTTACCAATTTACCGTTTGGGCACTACCAACTGAAAAACTGGCGTTACCTGAAAATCCATCAAATGCCATAGTCGGATACATGCTAAACAGTTCAGCACTGGGTAAAGCAACGCTAACGGCAACATATGTGAATGAGTGAGGAAAACGACAATGATGAAGGTTGTACAGGCAGGACAGTTTCGAGGACAATTCAAACAGCCTCTACGAAATGTTTATATCTATGCACCTACCATCATTTGGGTCAACCAAGGCAGCAAACAACTTTGGTGGCATGACACCTCACGTGGCTATACGCCCAAAGACTGGCTGGTGATCCCAGCCAGTCACTATTTAACGTTCGTAAATGTACCCGAACATGCGGATTTCTATTCACGCACGCTCACCTTCTTCACGCCACCTTCCAATGAACTGCTGGCGCGTTCTCAGAAAGAGGCATTGAATGATGAGCCGAGAATTACCGTTACCCCGCAGCTGGCCTTTTGCTTCAATACACTTTTTGACATGAACCAAAAAGGGCTTTCGCAACACGCTCAACGCCGCTTTCTTGAAGGCTTCTATGAAGAGTTAGCCGAAATGAATCAGCTCTATTTGTTGTTCCCAGGCGGCAATCGTTCATTAAAAGAACGGCTGGCGCAATATTTCAGTGTTAACCCCGGTGATGCACACCCGATCGAAACCGTGGCGCAGCACTTTTCCATGAGCCGAGCAACACTCACTCGAAAACTGGCAGCAGAAGATGCCTCTTTCCGACACATTTTGACGCACGTCAGAATGGTTTATGCCCTTTCCCTCATGCAAGAACATCGTAACCAGATCGATCTCGCACTCAGATGTGGTTATCAATCGGAGGCGCGCTTTTCGCTTAAATTCAAAGAAACATTTGGCTTAACACCCCGCCAATACTTAAAAACCCTCTAATACACGCAAACAGTTAAAAAAGTCTATTTTTGGACTGAGGTTGGCAATTCTGCATTTTCTTGCTCGAAAGAAACATCCTTCTTTGTGTACAAAGACAATCGACCAAAAATTTCTCTTCTGGTATTTAATGCATGTGTTGTAGTGGTCGCATTCATCCAGTAAGTAACGTATTAACTGATGAATAAGGACGATGATTATGAAAATCGATAAAGTCGCCGGTGGCCATGTACCCCAAAGTTCGCTTAACCAAGCGTCAAATAAACAGCTAGAAACACCGACACGTCCTGCCTCCGTTGAACCGCAAGTTAACGTCAATACGGCCGCTATTGAGCAAGCACAGAAAGACCTCTCAAGCCTCGCTGATATTGACATGGCAAAGGTAGAGGCCGTTCGCAGTGCGTTACATCGTGGTGAATTGAATCTGGATATGAAGGCCTTGTCGCAAGCGGTAATGATGTTCCATACCGGAAGAGAATAAACCCAAACAAGGAACGCACAATGGCTCTAAACGCTTCGCAACTTATTCAGCACTTCCTACAAACAATAGGTCGCGACATTCGACTCTACCAACAACTGTTGGAGTTGCTAAAACATCAGCGTGTGCTTTATGTGACGTTTGATGCAGAAGCATTGAAGCGCAATATTGCCGATCAGCAACCTCTGATTAGCGAACTTGCTGCGTCGGCCAAAGAAAGACATGACTGCTTAAATAAGCTGGGCGTTGGCGGCTCTCGATTAGGTGTTACGCGACTAATGAATGCGTTGCCACCCGCTCTCGGACAGCAAGCAAAAAACCAATGGGAAACGTTACAACGTCTCGTTGAACACTGTCAGCACTACAACAATGAAAATGGGCAAACGACGGCCACCTTTCACGAAATGATCGCGAGTGTGATTGAGCCGGCCAGCGATACCTACCAAGAAAGACTGTAATCACCTTGAAGAGCATTCAACGTTCTCGCTGTTTGGTACGCTGTGTAATGGGAGGGCTCTTCATTGTTTATTCCAGCACCGTGTCAGCCAAACCTGAAAGCCACACGGTTGCCGCCGAACGTGACATCCTTCTTCCTTACCAATCTCAAATACATCAACGGTTCACCACCCATTCCCCATTAGTCAGTTACATCCTAAAAAAGCTCGATACATACGCGTTGCCTGAACGGTTTGTGCTGATTCCTATGCTAGAGTCTTCATTCAATGCCAAGGCCATTTCTCACGCCAATGCAGCCGGTTTATGGCAACTCATGCCTGCCACCGCCACTCGCTTTGGTCTCTCCGTGTCGAAAACAGATGACCAACGTTTTGACGAGCTCGCAAGCACTGAAGCCGCGATTAAGTATCTCGCCTTTCTCTACCGGAAATTTGAAGGAAATGAAACACTCACTCTCGCCGCTTACAATGCTGGAGAAGGCCGAGTGCAGCGCGCGATAAATCGTCAAAATAACGCGCACTTTACCTCCCTCTCTCTTCCCAAAGAGACAAAAACTTACATCGCACGTTTTTATGCACTCGATTCACTGATCGATATTTCCTCTCTAAAAGGACAACACTTCCAGCCCTTTTCACTGTTCGCTAACACACCGCAAATAACCGCCAAGCCACTCATTGATTTCCAAACTCTTCCGCCTCTTATTTCACTTTAAACCCCCCACTTATTCACGTTGCAAATACCTCCCCAATCAAAACCATTAAAATTCGAATAATTAGTGAGAAATCACTATCTAAATAACTTCCAATTTATGGTATTCATATAAATTTATTTTTATATACAAATAGTTATATGCAAATCAACTCAGCATTTAAATGATATAAAGAACTGCACCAATTGAATAAATTAGCATTTTAAGTGAATTTATATTTACACAATGATTTGAATTGAATTATAGTCATCAACAGGTCATAACGTATTCATTTAGAGAGCAATTTATGAAAAAAATCATTGCAGTACTTGGATTCTCGTTAGCAGCACTGACGGGTTGTGGCGAAGAAGAAAATGTTTTGGTTGTCGGTACTAACGCGTCATTTCCTCCTTTTGAGTACATTGGCGGAGAAAGTGGCAACGAAATCATGGGCTTTGATATCGACATCGTAAAAAAAGTCGCTGAAGACAATGGTAAAACGCTGAAAGTCGAAGACATGTCTTTTGATTCTCTTATCGTCGCCCTCAATGCAGGCCGCATCGACATGATTGCAGCAGGCATGACCATTACTCCTGAGCGCCAAGCCAATGTTGATTTCTCTGACCCTTACTATGAAGCAACTCAGGTCGTCGTTACCCGCAAAGGTAATACCACAATCCAATCGATTGACGATCTAAAAGGGAAGAAAATTTCTGTCCAGCTGGGTACCACTGGCGACATCATGGCGAAAGAATTTAGTGACCAAGTCGTCGCTTTCAACACTGGGTTTGAAGCAATGATGGAACTGCAAAATAGTCGCGTAGATCTGATGCTGTTTGATAAAGCACCTGCCGCTAACTTGTTGAAGAAAAACCAAGAACTGGAACTCCAAGAACTGCCGTTTAATGCTGAGTACTACGGTTTGGCAATGGCAAAAGGCAATGCTGAGCTACTCAAGCAAGTCAACACGACACTGGCCTCAATGAAAGCCAACGGTGACTTCGACGCGCTTTTGTCGAAACACATTAAGTAAATCCCCATCCTAGCCTTCATCGTAAGAGCCTCCCCTCTCTTGCGATGAAGGCGTAAAATGAAGTAGCAGTATTGATGCAAGCAATTATAGATTCGTTATTTACGCCCATCGGCTCTGATGGCATGATCGGTATTCTACTGATCCTCAATGGCTTAAAAGTCACGCTTCTGGTGACCTTTTTTGCCATCATTCTTGGCTCATTCCTCGGTGTTTGTACCACATTGATGAAAATGTCGGGAAAATGGTACCTGACATGGCCGGCCAACATTTACGTTAGCGTTATCCGTGGTACACCAGTTGTCGTTCAATTGGTTATTCTCTATTTCATTATTCTTGCATCATTGGATGTCGATAAAATAACAGCCGCAGTGATTGCTTTTGGCCTCAACAGCGGCGCGTACATCTCTGAGATCATCCGTGCAGGTATTCAGGCGGTTGATAAAGGACAAATGGAAGCAGCTCGCTCTTTGGGTTTATCTCATAGCCAAGCGATGCAGGATGTTATCTTCCCTCAAGCACTAAAAAACATTCTGCCTGCACTGGGCAATGAATTTATCGTGTTGTTGAAAGAAACCGCCGTTATCGGCTTTATCGGTGGTGTTGATCTGATGCGTGCAGGTGAAATTATTCGAAGCCGCACATTTGAAGACGTTGCACCGCTCTTTACCTGTGCAATCATCTACTTAATCCTGACGTACACCTTTACCTTCCTCTTGGGCAAATTTGAAAATAGGTTGAAGCAAAGTGATTAGAGTTAACAATCTACAAAAAAGCTTTGGGGACCATGCTGTTCTTAAGGGGATAACGGAGACAGTTAATCAAGGTGAAGTTGTCAGTGTAATCGGCCCTTCAGGCAGCGGTAAAAGCACTTTCTTACGTTGTCTGAACTTGCTGGAAGTTCCAACTGGCGGCGATGTGTTTATTGATGATGACGCCATCACAGCGCCTGGTGCTGACATCAACAAGCTGCGTCAACGCGTGGGTATGGTTTTCCAAAACTTTAACTTGTTCCCACACAAAACTGTCCTGCAAAACATCACCATGGCACCAGTGAAACTTAAATTGATGACGCAATCAGAAGCGGATGCCAAGGCGAAAGAATTGTTGGCACAAGTGGGGCTTTCAGACAAAGCAACAGCTTATCCCTCTAGCTTATCCGGTGGTCAAAAGCAACGTGTTGCGATTGCACGCGCACTGGCGATGCAACCTGAGTTGATGTTGTTTGATGAACCAACGTCAGCACTAGATCCAGAAATGGTCGGCGATGTACTGGATGTGATGAAGTCATTGGCCAAAGCCGGCATGACCATGGTGATCGTTACCCATGAAATGGGGTTTGCCCGAGAAGTGTCTGACCGCGTCTTGTTTATTGATGGCGGTGAAATCGTCGAAAGCGGGCCGCCAGAGCAGATTTTCAGTGCTCCTACCCATCAACGAACACAATCGTTTTTGAGTAAGGTTCTACGCTAAAATTCACGCGCTAAATCGCAAACCGCCCAACTCGGGCGGCTTTGTTTTATCAGTATTTTGTATTCCATCAACGGATCTCTCAGACTAAGCGTCCAGACTGCATCTAGCCCAAGAAAAGGAGTTCGTCATCGTATATAAAGCCGTTTTATGGATGTCTGTTGCACTTGCGTCTTTTTGTCTGATGGCTGTTGCAGCCAAGGAGCTCAGCAGCGAAGTAGATACCTTTCAGGTTCTGTTTTTCAGAAGCTTTATTGGTCTTATTGTCATCACCAGTATCCTGCTCGCTTCTCGTAAAACTGGCCTTTTCTATACGCAAAAGCTCAAACTTCATGGCGTGCGCAACTCCGTTCATTTTCTCGGACAAATGGCGTGGTTTATTGGTATTGGTCTCTTGCCTCTGGCGGAAATTTTTGCACTAAAATTTACAGTCCCATTATGGACAGCTCTGATTGCCGCACTTTGTCTCAAAGAAAAGCTTACCTTTAAAAAATTGCTCGCTATTGCCTTCGGTTTTTCTGGCGTTCTAATTATCGTTCAGCCTGGTATGAAAGCCGTTGATGTTGCTTCGTTAATTGTACTCGCCGCCGCTATTTGCTATGCCGTTGCCCATACCTGTACAAAATCCCTCTCCTCGACTGAGCATCCGCTCACCATTTTGTTCTACATGAGCCTAATTCAGCTCCCCATAGGATTCACACTTGCCATGTTCAACTGGCAGACGCCAGAAGGGATACAGTGGTTTTGGCTGGCAGCCATCGCTCTAACCTCTCTCATTGCGCATTTCAGTATCGTCAAAGCGATGCAAAATGCAGAAGCAACCGTCGTAGTTACCATGGATTTTCTGCGATTACCTCTTATCGCCATCGTGGGAGTTCTATTCTACACAGAGCCGTTTGAAGTAGCGTTATTGGCAGGGGCTGCTCTGATGCTATGCGGGAACTTAATCAACGTTGCCTCGCCGAAAGGCAATATTTCCCGCGTTGCAGAAAAACAGTAGCGGGACAAAACAACAAAAAAAGGAGACCTAAGGTCTCCTTTTTAGATTCTAAGATTGGGTGCGTGAATTTACAGCGCGTATTCACTTTCCCAAACGATACGACGGTAACGATCTGGGTTGGTGTCACCTTCCGTGCTGAACAGCAATACGACTGACTCTTCATTCAAGCCCATTTGCTCTGCAAATGCTTTGTTGGTGTCATCTTTCAGCAGAAGGTACAACAAGCCCATGCAAATTGCGCCTGATTCACCACTGGTCACAGCTTCATCACCTTTCAGCGGGTTACCCAGAATGCGCATACCCGTTGCTGCTACTTTGTCTTCAACAGACGTAAACGTGTGGCTACAATCGCGAAGCACTGGCCACGTCACCGGGTTTGGTTCACCACACGCCAAACCGGCCATGATAGAGCTCAGGTCACCGGAAACATTGACCATTTCCCCTTCTTCGCCAGAGCGGAAAATACAATCTGCCGCCACTGGTTCTGCGATGATCGCTTTAAAGCTTTCCGCGCCCAGTTTATCGACCAGATAGCCTAAGACGCCACCCGCCATCGCACCGACACCCGCTTGAAGCAGCACGTGTGTAGATTGTTCTTCTAATTGCTCAACCGCTTCATCCGCCATGGTCATGTAGCCTTGAGAAATCCATGTTGGGATTTTCTCGTAACCTTCCCATGCAGTGTCTTGAACCAGCATCCAGCCATTTTCGTCTGCGGTTTGGCTCGCCAAACGTACTGTATCGTCGTAGTTCACGTCAGTCACGATACATTCAGCACCCAGACCACGAATTCGGTCGACGCTTGCTTGTGGTGAGCCTTTTGGCATGTAAACAACCGCTTTCTGACCCATCTCTCTTGCAGCCCACGCTACGCCGGTACCGTGATTACCCGCTGTTGCAGTTGCGAATACAAGCGGTTTTTCCAGCTTGGACGACACTGTTTTCAGGTCAATTTCACTGATGTCTACATTAAGGTGTTCTGCCAATTGACGGCCGAGCGCGTAAGAACCACCCAGTACCTTAAATGCATTCAGACCAAAACGTTTAGATTCGTCTTTCACCAAAATGCTTTTCACGCCAAGACGTTTAGCAAGTTCTGGCAATGACACCAAAGGCGTAGGCGCATAACCTTCAATTTGTTGGTGGAAGGCGCGCGTTTCTTTTGCAACTTCAGCAGAGAAAACTTTGCTTGTTTGACCGGTAAAATATTTATTTTCAGTGACTTTCAACATGGCGATTACTTCTGACAAGAGAGAAGATACGCGAGCCAAATCTTAAGGCTCGCCGATAAATCTAACGCGTGTGATTAACGTTTGATAAACGCAATCGCTTCCACTTCTACCAGCGCGTCTTTTGGCAAGCGTGCAGCTTGTACGCATGAACGAGCAGGTGCCATTTCTGTACCGAATACTTCAGTATACACTTCATTAAATGCGGCAAAGTTTTCCATATCAGACAGGAAACACGTCGTTTTCAGCACCGTTTCCATTGACGCGCCTGACTCTTCCAGAATCGCTTTTAGGTTCTCAAGAGACTGACGAGATTGCTCTTTGATGCCGCCTTCCACAAACGCCATGGTCGCTGGGTCCAGAGGCAGTTGACCAGAAGTAAACACCAGATCTTGGAAGCCCATTGCTTGTGAATATGGACCGATTGCAGCTGGCGCAGAATCTGTGTGGATTTTAGTTTTAGTTGTCATGATGCTTTTCTCTTATTCAATTATTTATGACTTAAACTCGCGCAAGTATTTATAAATCGCATGGCGAGTGATACCTAACCGTTCTGAAACAATGGCTGTTGCTTCTTTTAGCTCGAAAATGCCGCCTTCAAACAGCAGTTTCGTTATCGCCCTGTTCTTACTTTTTGCGTTGATAGAGAGATCTTTTTCTACTTCTGACATCGCATGGTCAAGTGCCTGTGCAACAACATCGTTTGCACAAGCACTAAAGTTCTCACTGACTGAAACCGCCGTGTTATTCACATCTGGCATTAAGGTCTTAATGATTTCAGGAAACGGAAACGACAAATTCATATTGATACAAAACATGCCGATAGGTTTGCCCTGTTCTCCTTCCAAAATGCAGGTCGTAGATTTGAGCAAGGCCCCTTCTTTGCTTTGGGCAAAATAACTCTTTGGCGTGACATTTCCCGATTTTTCAAACGCACTTAGCATGCGCAAACCCAAGTCAGTAATGGGTGATCCCACCTCTCGTCCCGTGTGGTGACCATTAACAATCTTCACCACAGATTTTTCCAAACTCTCAAATGAGTGAATGACCACTTCGCAGTGCGGCCCCACAAAATCAGCAATGGTGTCAGCCAAACGAAAATAGGCTGCCAGCTTTTCGCGATCGTTAGATGTAAATTTTGTGGTTAATTCACTAATACTAATCATGGTGACTGTGATTCCAATGGTTAACTTAAGTTAACTTCAAAAAGTAGAGAAATTGCCTTTCTCTCAACAGGAACAATTAACTTTCGGTAACTATGTGACGATAAATTTGCGTTCCAATCAACATAAAAAACAAGCAAAGTTCAAATATGTTGACCAAAATCACTATCCAAAACAAAGAAAGGCCACTTAAGTAAACTTTAGTGAATCGCGAGAGAGTGGTCACATTATTTAACTCAATTATTCGTAAACTGCTCAGCATAACGTTACCGATAGTGAACCAAACCTTCAGTTAAGTTCACTTTGTGTAACTAAAATAATGAGTGTAGAAGGATACTGAAATGATTGATTATCTAGCCCGTGGCTTTGAATTAGCGGAATTTGAACAACGTACCGCTCGTGCTCAACAAATGATGCGTGAGATGAAACTGGATGCGATGATCCTGACTACCGAACCAAACGTTCGTTACTTCACAGGCTTCTTCACCCAGTTTTGGCACAGCCCAACTCGCCCTTGGTTCGTTGTGATCCCTGCGGAAGGTAAGCCAACAGCAATCATCCCAGAGATCGGTGCAAGTGGCATGGCAGGTACATGGGTAGATAACATCATCACTTGGCCATCTCCACGCCCTGAAGACGACGGCATCACCCTCGTCGCAGGCTATTTAAACTCTTTACCTGCTCGCTTTGGCCGCGTTGGCGCAACATTGGGCATTGAGTCACACCTTCGTATGCCAGTGAACAACTACCTCAAGTTGACCACCATGGTGAGCAAAGAGTTTGTGGACGTTTCTCTGCAAATGCACGAAATCCGCCAAGTAAAATCAGCCGCAGAAATCGCGAAAGTAAAAGAAATCTGCCGCATTACCAATGTCGGCTTTGCCAAAGTGCCTGAGTATGCAAAAGCAGGTATGTCAGAGCGTGAAATTTGTAAGCAATTCCGTATCGACATGCTGTTAGAGGGCGCCGATGAGTGTCCATACATTATTGCTGGCTCAGGTCCGGACGGTTACGACAGCATTATCATGGGTCCGACGGATCGCATCATTGAAGACGGCGACGTATTGATCATCGATACCGGTGCTAAGCGCGATGGTTACTTCTCAGATTTCGACCGTAACTGGGCATTTGGCTCTGCAAGCGAGCAAACCAAAGATGCTTATCGCGCAGTTTACGATGCAACCACCGCAGGCTTTGAAGCTGCTCGTCCAGGTGCAACCACCTCTGACATCTACAACGCAATGTGGAAAGTATTGGAAGCAAACGGTGCGCTGGGTAACGACGTAGGCCGCTTGGGTCATGGTCTGGGTATGGAGCTGACCGAACGCCCATCTAACACTGCAACTGACAATACCCTACTGAAACCAGGCATGGTGATGACGCTAGAGCCGGGCATGGTTTACGCACCAGGCAAATCAATGGTTCACGAAGAAAACATCGTGATCACTGAGAATGGTGCGGAATGGCTGAGCGAACGCGCTGAACCAGAACTGATCATCATTAAATAAAAACAAATCTAAATAAAAATAATAACTTGGGCCGATCTCCCCCTATGTCGGCCCACATTTGGACGCTGTACCCTATGAAAACTGTAGAAGAATTTAAAACGTTCGAGATTCCTCTGACTTACCAAGCTGCACCGCGTATCAACCGCACGCACATCGGACTGGTTCAACTAAGCACTGATCACTCTCTGGAAATGGATTGGGCGAAACTGATTGGCACACAAGCCGCCGTGTTCAGCAGCCGCGTGTTTTACAGCAGTGAAATGACACCAGAAGCTTTGGACAACATTGCCAATGGCATTAGTGAGGCATCAGACCTGATTGCTTACGGCCTGCCAATGGATGTGATGGCATTTGGCTGTACCTCTGCATCTATCATCATTGGCGAAGATCGTGTCGCACAATTGCTGACGAAAAACCGTGGCAATATTCCAGCCACCAACCCGTGGACGGCAGCGCAAGCTGCGTTTAGACACCTTGATGCGAAGAAGATAGCGGTCTTCTCGCCTTACCCAACCGATGTGAACTTTCCTCTGTACCAACAGCTAACCAATGCGGGCTTTGACGTCGTTCGTTTGGGTTCTTTAGGCATTGAGCGCGATACCGACATTACCACGGTTTCACGCGAATCTATGCTGGAGGCATTGGAGCAATTACTGCCAGACTCCGGCGCAGATTTAGTGTTCATGTCATGCACCAACCTACGTGTTCTCGACCACATTCAAGAAATCGAAGACCGTTTCGGTATTCCAGTCGTGTGCAGCAACTCCTCCATGTTCTGGCACGCCATGCATCTGTCCGGGAACATCGCATCATGCCCAGGTTACGGCCGTCTATTGAACCTAGACGCATCGCCTTACCCAATGATCGACGCCCTAAAAGATGGTGAAGGCGAAGGTGTCGAAACCGCGGCGTAACGTCGCACCGTTCAGAAACAAGATTTAGCTCTACCGGTTAAAGAGCACTCCTCACCTCCTCTCTAATACTGGCATTTCGGTGCTTGCGGGGGTGCTCGTCTCAAATTTATCGATTTAAAAGGAAATAGATTATGAACCGTACAGCAATAGGTTGGGCAGCAGCAATTTTCATCGGCTTACTGTGGGGTATTCCATGGATCGTCGGTACACCTATCCTTGAAGTTATGGATCCTCAAGTCCTTGTTTGGGCACGTTATACCGTTGCATTTATCACGCTAGCTATCATTCTTAACGTCGGCATCGCGACAGGCAAAGTAGAGAAAAAACGCGACTTCAAACTTAACTGGGAAAACCGCCACGACATTTTCTGGAGTGCCGCGTGTGGCATCATCGGCCAAGGCGCATTTAGCTTCCTATCCTTCTTATCTTTGGATTACATCACCGCATCTGAAAACGGTGTTATTCAAGGCTTGATCCCAATCTTGATCTTAACTGTTGGCTTTGTTCGCCACGGTGCACGCTTCAATAACCTGCAAATGCTGTCAGCACTCGGTGCATTCATCGGTGTTGCGATTCTGGTGATGGACCCTAGCTCAGAAACCAACGGTTTCAACATCGGCCACCTGATTTGTTTCGGTAGTGCCGCAAGCTTTGCAACCATGGCTTATGCACGTGCAGAACTGGCAGAGAAATACGGCTCAGTAGCGACCATGTTCCACCAATTCGTATTCGCATCAATTGGCTTTGGCATGTACTTGTTGTTCACCGGTGCAGACCTGTCTTCTGCGCTGGGCATCTTTAGTTCACCACTGCGCATCTTGTGTATCACGATTCTGGGTGTCGGTATTTCAGGCATCAGCTACCTTATCTACATTTATGCGATGGAACGTGTTGGTGTTGACGGTACCGGTATGGCTCTGAATCTGATGCCACTGTCTTCGTTCGTACTGGCGGTATTTGCTCTGGGCGAATCAGTGACACCAATGCGACTGCTGGCAATCGCTGTAGTTATCGGCTCAATGATGATGTTTATGAAATTCGGAAACGACAAAGCGAAAGAAGCACAAACCAAATTAGAAGCTCAAGAAGCATAAGTTAGTTACACGGCGCAGCCTTGTGCTGCGCCCACTTTATAAATGAGGAACACCCATGACCATTAAGCAACTCGTGACTGAATGGCGCCATCACATTCACAAGCATCCTGAATTCGGTTTCGAAGAAGTGATGACATCAGAAATGGTCGCAAACAAGCTGGAAGAGTTTGGCATTGAAGTACACCGTAACATCGGTAAAACCGGTGTGTTGGGTATCCTGAAATGTGGTGACAGTGACCGTTCAATCGGCCTGCGTGCTGACATGGATGCGCTTCATATTCACGAAAAGAACACCTTCGACCATTGCTCAGTCCACGAAGGTGTCATGCATGCTTGTGGTCACGACGGCCATACTGCCATGCTACTCGGTGCAGCTCACGAGCTAGCACGTACTAAAGATTTTGACGGCACTGTGTACTTTATTTTCCAACCAGGGGAAGAGCACGGTGTTGGTGCAAAAGCGATGATCGCTGATGGCCTGTTTACACGCTGGAAGATTGACGAAATTTACGCGATGCACAACCTACCCGGTATTCCGGCAGGTCACTTTGCAACGCGCCCACATTCTCTAATGGCAAGCGAAAGTAGCTTTGAGATTGAAGTGATTGCCACGGGCGGACACGCTGCAATGCCGCACATGGGCACAGACCCAATCGTGGTTGGTGCGCAAATCGTGACTGCGATGCAAACCATTGTGTCACGTAATCTGAGTGCGATTGACGAAACGGCGGTTATCTCGGTCACTGAGTTTAAAACCAACGGCACCGTGAATGTGATCCCTTCACGTGTCACCATTAAAGGAGACACGCGCAGTTTCACAGACCAAGCACTGCACAAAATTGAAAAAGCGATTGAACGTGTTGTAGCAGGTCAATGTATGTCTGCGGGTGTGGAATACACCTACCACTTCAACAACAGTTTCCTATCCACTATCAATAGTGCAGCGGAAACCGAGCATGCTGTCAAAGCGGCGATCAAAGTCGCGGGGGAAGACAAGGTAAATGGAAGCTGCGCGCCATTCACTATCAGTGAAGATTTTTCATTCATGCTGCGTGAACGCCCAGGCTGCTACATTCTGGTGGGTAACGGTGTGGGAGAATGCGGTGGCACAGCGCTACACAACCCATTCTACGATTTCAATGATGAAATCCTGATGTCAGGCGTTCAGTTCTGGCAAACACTGGTCGAAGATCGACTCAATAAATAAGAAAAAACGGAAACACCCTACGACGTTTGCGCCCACTCTGTGGGCGCTTTTTTGTCGCTGAAAACTCAGAAATGCTTAACTGTCAGCCTTGTATTCTCGAAGGTACTTGTAGATTGCATGGCGGGTAATACCAAGGCGTTCAGACACAATCGCCGTCGCTTCCTTCAGTTCAAAGATGCCATTTTCAAACAAGAGTTTTGTAATCGCCTTGTTCTTACCTTTCGGCGTAATTGAAACATCAGCTTCCACTTCGACAATCGCCTGATTCAAGGCTTGATCGATCACATCACCCGCACTGGCACTGAAGTTCTCGCTCACAGACATGGGGGAGTGAGCCATATCGGGCATCAAGGTCTTGATAATTTCAGGGAACGGGAAAGACAAATTCATATTAATACAGAACATGCCTATTGGACGCCCCTCTTCACCTTCAAGAATGCAAGTGGTCGATTTGAGCAATGCCCCTTCTTTACTTTCTGTAAAGTAACTCTTTGGAGTCACATTCCCTGTTTTTTCAAATGCGCTCAGCATACGAAGGCCCAAATCCGTGAGCGGTGAGCCCACATCTCGCCCCGTATGATGACCATTCACAATTTTGACAACGGATTTCTCAAAGCTCTCAAAGGAATGGATAACCACTTCACAATGGGGGCCGATGAAATCAGCAATGGTATCGGCCAAGCAAAAGTATGCCATCAACACCTCGCGGTCCTTTGGCGTAAATTTCGACGACAATTCACTGATACTGTTCATGCTCACCACATTCACTTTAGTTAACTTATGTTGACTATATTGTCATGCGTCACTGCCCAGTTTTCAACCACTAAATTTTCCTTTGGTTCACTAAATAAAACCATACGTACTAAAACACCGCACACACCATTTCAATAGTTCATTATTGTTGACTAAAGTCACCATTTGGAACATTTACCATTATCTTCAGTTAACTAAATTAAACCGTAAGTTATAGGTCACATTATTTAACTCAGTAATCCGTAAACTTCCTTTCATCCAATAAAAGGGGCTGACATCAAACAAACAATACAGCAATGACGTGTAGAAGCCCTCTCACAGACGAACAGCCTGACAAGGTTTTAACCCAAAGAATCCCTACAATTTAATAAGGAACGACAATGCAGAATCGTCAAGGTAATGCCTTTCTAGGATGGATAGCAGCAATCTCAGTTGCCATTATCTGGGGTGTGACTGGTGTTGTATCTAAGCCTCTTTCAATGGCGGTTGATCCGCTAACACTTGTCTTCTTCCGTTACGTGACTGCCGTTATAGGGCTTTCCATCATTTTCTTTTTTACATCGAAAAGTAAATCGCTCAGCGAAGACTTAGGTTCTTCCATGCGTATCGAAAAGAAGGATTATCTGAAAATCGCGCTTTGCGGAATCATCGGCCAAGGGGCATTCTCGCTGTTTAACTTCCTTTCTTTTTCGCATATTGGTGCAACAGAGAACGGGGTTATCCAAGGTATGCAGCCATTCGCAACCGTGTTTTTTGGCATGATGTTTATGAACTTTCGCATGAACAAAATTCAGTGGGGCGCCTTTATCGTTTCTGCATTATGTATCTATGCAATGAGCGTTGGACCAACCAATACCAATAGAACAGTTTTATATTGACCACAATGCTAACAGTCGCTTTTTAGACCTCTACGGTGCTTTATCACTTCATGATCTAAAGTGGGAATTGGTTGAATTTGATACTACGAGGTTTTTGCAAATAGGCAGCAATGCTTCATTCCCAGATTTCCTTGATGAGGTCTCTGAAGATGCATCGTATTTCGAAGATGTGGGGGAGGATGTTATTGATTGCCGAGAGTCAGTACTAAATCATTGGAAAATGCATGGCACTTGGTTGACTCCTCCTGTTTTCTAGATGCAAAGGTTCTTGGCGGAAAATCTAGTATACCTCATCTAGTCGAGGGGCACTCAAGGGTTGGGTGCCTGCTTGGTATCCAAAAACATAGGATCATTCCTTTAGCAGATACGCACAAAGTGTATTGGGGTTATTTTCATAAAGATGCATATCAAATGAGTTATGAGCATTTGGGGTAAACGAGGAACAGATGAACAGATGAACAGATGAACAGATGAACAGATGAACAGATGAACAGATGAACAGTATCGATTATAAAGAGCTAGCATCCAAGATTATGGATGGTGAGTATGTGCGTAATATCCCGAGTAAAACGTGGGCGTCTGCAATTAGTTATACAATTGAAAATTACAAACTATTCTCGCCTAATGCTGACAAAATGCACATGCTTTGGATTGAAAGTGGTGGGCATATTCGTAAGCATGTAAGTAACGATCTTTTAGTTCTTACTTGGTTGAGAATCATACTACCCAAGTATAGCGGCGAAGAACTTCGCCTTTATCGCGGTGAGTGTAAATTTCTTTACGATCAAGGCCTAATTGGTTTTTGCTGGACTCCAAAAAAAGAAGTAGCGGAAATGTTTGCTCGTGGCTTAAATGCTATTGAATCCGGTGGCGTTTTATTAAGTGCACAATTTGCTCCAGAAGCAATCCTGAGTGCTCCAAATAGCCATAGTGCTGATTGTCTAGGAGAGTTTGAATACACCTGCGACCCTATGCAAGTGCGTGAACTTGAGGTTTTGCATCAGTATCCAAAATTGCAATAAGGACAAACACACCAAACAAATATGAGCCCTTCTCACATCAATGGCAATAGCACCTTTTTGGGCAGCGGTAGCAGCCAATACTCTCAAAAAACAAAGCGGCCTACTTCGTTTTCACCAACCTTAAGTTATGCGAAATAGACGTTTTCGAGCACTAGCCCTAACGCCAAGCCCTTGTCAGGCCGATCAGTTCTGGCAAGGTTCTGCCCCTTTATTAGTTATGAATCACCACTGAAAAGTTATTTTTTCTAATCTGAAACCATGATTCAAACAGTTAGCTGAAGGTAATAGCTGAACCAGATTTTGGTGTATAATCTGGGCAATTTGATTCACATAATTACAGAACTTGATGTCTAGGCACTGGCATTACGAAAATTAGTAGCACCTAGGGTAATTTCAACTCAGATCTCCTCCCCTCAACAGGAACCACCATGGCCGTTAATCAGGCAAAAATCTTTGACCATCTAGAACAACTTGTAGCCTCTGAAGACTCTAGCGAGTTTATATACGGGTTTCTGACTGCATTCCTATTTCCCAAGGCGACCATTACTCAGATACGTCAGGACGGAGCACGTAACATCGCAAAATCGCCTGGCCATGTTGGTTTGAAGAACAAGATCTACTTTTTCCCAACAGAAAAAGGGGAAGACATAGACGCAGCATTGGATGAGCACATTGCTGACCCTTTCATGGCAAAGAACAAGATTCGCTTTATCTTCACGACTGACTTTGAACGATTCTTAGCCTGGGATACTGCAACCAATGAGCGTTTGGATATTGACTTTGAAGTGCTGCATCTCAACTACAGTTTCTTCTTGCCTTTGGTGGGCTTAGAAAAGGCCATATTGAATAGTGAAAAGCCTGCTGATGTAAAAGCTGCGGTAAAAATGGGTAAGCTGTTTGACCTTATCCGTATTCATAATGATCTCAGCAAACCTGAAGATATTCACGCGTTAAACGTATTCCTTACACGTCTGCTTTTCTGTTTATTTGCTGAAGACACCGGAATTTTCAAGCAAAAAGGGCAATTCACATCAGCGATCAAAAGTTGCACCCACGAAGATGGTAGCGACTTAGATCAATTCCTTTCGGACCTGTTCTTGGTGATGAACAGCCCTGAAGGTAGTGAATTACGTCAACGTAAAGCAAAGCATTTCACTGATTTTCTTTATGTAAACGGGGGCTTGTTTGAAAGCGATGAGCCAATCCCAGAATTAGGTAAAAAAGGACGTCGCATTCTTATCGAGTGTGGCCTTGAAGATTGGAGCGCGATTAACCCAGATATCTTCGGGAGCATGTTCCAAGCTGTCATTGATGTTGACCAGCGCGCACGTTTGGGTCAGCACTATACGTCCTACAGCAATATCATGAAGGTTATTCAGCCACTGTTTCTTGACCCGCTCCGAGCAGAGTTGGAAAAGCCACGCAAAAGCGTAAATGGACTTAAAAAGCTCCTTGTTCGAATGGGTAAAATCAAGGTATTCGACCCTGCCTGTGGCTCCGGCAACTTCCTTATCATCGCCTACAAAGAACTTAGACTAATAGAGATTGAAGTCATCCAAGCATTGATGGCCATCGATCCTGGTTTCTTCATCAGTAATATTCACTTGGATCAGTTCTACGGAATAGAGATTGATGATTTCGCCTGTGAAATAGCAAGGCTTTCTCTTTGGCTGGCGGAGCATCAGGTCAATAAGCAATGGGAAGAGCACATTGGTCCCGTAGAACCAGCTTTACCATTGAAAGCGACTGGGAAAATCGTCAGTGGGAATAGTTTAAGGTTGGACTGGAATGAAGTTTGTCCCAAGTCTATTGCAGACGAAGTGTATGTGATCGGTAATCCCCCTTTCCATGGGACTGTAGGGCGAACTCAAGATCAACGAGAAGATATGAAGCAAGTTTTCTCAAGTTTTAAATCGCTAGGAACACTAGATTACGTATCTTGTTGGTTTTGGAAAGGTGCTAAATACATTTCTGCCTCAAAAGCACAACTAGCTCTAGTAGCAACCAATTCAATATGCCAAGGAGAGCAAGTAGGGACACTATGGCCTCCGATTTTCAATATTGGAGTGGAAATTTGCTTTGCATATCAGTCCTTTCAATGGGCTAATAATGCTCGAGATAAGGCCGCAGTGCATGTTGTAATTGTTGGTCTATCTGCTACATCAAGTGGAAAGATGAAGCAAATATTCCAACAGATAGAACAACATTGGCATAGTGAATTTTCTTCAAACATTAGCCCATACTTGATTCCAGGCACCAATTCGGCTGTGGTCGCACAACGAAAACCTCTTTGTAACAAAGTCCCTCCCTTATTATTCGGAAATAAGCCGAATGATGGGGGACACTTATTGTTGTCTTCTGCCGAAAAAGACAAACTTATCCAAACAGAGCCCGCCGCGGAAAAGTGGTTGAAGAAAGCTATTGGTGCCGACGAATTTCTTAAGTCAAAAGAGCGCTGGTGTCTATGGCTTGTCGGGTTAACTCCAGAAGAACTGGAAAAATTACCGGAAGTGAAGGACCGTGTTAACAAAGTAGCCGAAGTTAGACGTCGAAGTCCGGACAAGGGAGCTCAAAAACTAGCTGAGAAACCACATTTATTTAGGGACTTGAACAACCCTGAAGAGTTTATCTTAGTTCCTAGCGTATCATCGGAAAGGCGAAAATATGTTCCCATCGGGAAGTTTGGAAAAGATGTTATATCAACCAACCTAAATTATATTGTGCCAAACGGGACAATGTATGAGTTTGGGATCCTGTCATCTCTATTACATAACGATTGGATGCGTTTAGTCGCGGGACGGTTAGAAAGTCGTTATCGATACTCAGCGACAGTCGTATACAACACTTTTCCTTGGCCTAAAGCTACTGAAGTTGACAAAAAAGGAATAGTGGAACTAGCTACCGAGATTCTTCTCACAAGAGAGGACTTCCCAGGCAAGACTCTAGCCGAGCTCTACAACCCAGATTCCATGCCTCCTGAGCTGTTAGCTGCTCACCAAGCACTTGATGCTGCGGTAGATAAACTCTTTCGAGAAAAGCCGTTTAAAGACACAGCAGACCGTCTAAGTTGCCTCTTGGCTCATTATGAAGAAATGGTCGCAAAACAAGAAGAAAAATAAATTCCAGTTGGTTGGCAAAAGGATTGAGAAATGAACAACAACATCTTACAGGTGAGTTACGCTCAGACGGGACAAAGTGCCAGTCACAACGACATGGGCATGCGTGAGATGCAGGCGAGGGCATTTGCAGAGCGCAATAGCCAGTATTTATTAATTAAAGCACCGCCAGCATCGGGCAAATCTCGCGCACTAATGTTTTTGGGGCTTGATAAGCTTGTTCACCAAGGGCTAAGAAAAGTCATCGTTGCCGTACCTGAGATGTCCATCGGCAGCTCCTTTAAAGACACTGACCTAACCAAGTTTGGCTTTTTCGCAGATTGGATGATTAAGCCAGAGTACAACCTCTGTACCAGCGGCAGCGAAACAGGTAAAGCAACCGTTTTTAAGCGCTTTATGGAAAGCGATGACCAAACATTGGTTTGTACCCATTCAACGCTACGTAGTGTGTTCGACAAGCTAACACCAAGCGATTTTGATAATTGTCTGGTAGCCATCGATGAATTTCACCACGTCTCTGCAGATGAAAACAGTCGCTTGGGTGGTAGTCTGATTGATGTGCTGATGAATCACTCTTCTGCACATATTCTGGCGATGACAGGGTCGTACTTTCGCGGTGATACCGTTCCAATTCTGCTGCCAGAAGACGAAGCAAAATTCACCAAAGTTACATACACTTACTATGAGCAGTTGAACGGCTATAAGCACCTGAAAACGCTTGGTATTGGGTATCATTTTTATCAAAACAGATACATTGATGCGCTGCCTTCCGTTCTTGACCCATCGAAGAAGACCATCATTCACATTCCTAATGTGAATTCAGGTGAGTCAACAAAAGATAAATACACAGAAGTCGATGCCATTCTTGAAGTGTTGGGGGACGAAGTCGTTCAAGACCCCGACACGGGTATTTATAGCGTTGTATGCAGGAAGTCAGGAAAAACACTCCGCATTGCCAACTTAGTTGATGATAACGCTTATATGCGTCCGAAAGTCTAAGCCTATCTCCGCGACATTGAGACAGCGGATCAGATGGATATCATCATTGCGTTGGGCATGGCAAAAGAAGGTTTTGACTGGCCTTTCTGTGAACATGTTCTGACGATTGGTTATCGCAGCTCTATGACCGAAATCGTGCAGATCATCGGACGCGCGACCCGAGATTGCGAAGGTAAAACGCACGCTCAATTTACAAACCTTATCGCACAGCCAGACGCACAGGACGATGACGTTAAGGTATCAGTAAACAATATGCTCAAAGCGATCACGACATCGTTGCTGATGGAGCAAATTCTCGCACCGAGCATTCAGTTCAAACCGCGTTCGCAATGGACGGGTGGAGCCCTACCAAAGAACACTGTCATTATCGACGACTCATCGTCAACAGTCTCTCAGAAGGTCATTGATATTTTGAATGGTGACAAAGGAGAAATCCTGTCAGCTTTGATGGCAAAAGACGCTGTGGTGAAAGGTGTCATTACCGAAGCCATGCCTCCTGAAGTTATCAACGAAATTGAATTACCTTCTGTTATCCAAACGCTTTATCCTGATTTGGAAGAGCATGAGGTAGAGCAAATCAAATCTGGTTTATTGCAGAGCATGTACATCAGTCAGCACGGTGGTTTGGTTGATGAAAAAGATTTACCTGAAGATGCTGTTATCGATGAAAATGGGTTGTCTGGTCATAATGGGAATGGTAAACCAAGCAATGATGAGTCTGGAGCTAGCCGTCAGTTCATCAAGATGGGCGATAAGTTCATCAATATTGAAAACCTGAACATTGACTTAATTGATTCAGTAAATCCCTTTCATGGTGCCTATGAGATTCTCTCGAAAACAGTGAATGCGGCAATGCTGAAGACCATTCAAGAAACGGTAAGATCTTCACAGGCAAAAGTGAGTGAGGAAGAAGCTGTCATGCTGTGGCCGAGAATCAAAGCCTTTACTCAGGAGAACCAGCGCCATCCGTCGCTAAATTCTTCTGATCCTATAGAACAACGCTACGCTGAAGTTCTTTCCTATATCCGCAAGATAAGACAACAACGAATGGCTGAGCAAGAGGATGATGCGTGATCCGCTTACGTTCATCGAAGAAAATCCCAAAGCTAGCTCTGGATGATATTTTTTCGGAAGAAGATGATTTGGGGCTGCTTGATGTAGCTCCACTAAAAGTAAAGGCTCCGGCAGGCAACCTTTCTGCCAGCCAATATGAAGAGATAACGGTTTTCTATGAAAAGCATGGACGTGCGCCAGAAGGTGACGCGGACTCATTCGATGAGAAGAAGCTAGCTCGACGCCTAAAGGCCTTTAAATCTAATCCTGAGCAATGTGAGGCATTGAAAGACTTTGATCCTTACGGATTACTTTTAAATGGTTTACCGACTCACTTTTCTCAGTCTTTAGATACTGCTACTCAAGTCGTATTTGAACCAACACCTTCTTTTGGGTTGGATAAATCCGAATTGGTAACGTCATTAGATGACATTTTTGATGATGATGATGGCCTTTTGGAGTTTGATGCTCCAGACATCTTTACTATGCGCCATGTACCAACAGAGAAAAAATCTCAGCCAGATGAAATTGCTAAACGTCAGCCGTGCGCAGACTTCCCTCGTTATGTTTCTGTTTTTGAGGCGGCTCAGAAGGAGCTAAAGACAGGTTCGGCAACGTTAGAACGCTTTCGACATGAACTACAGATACATATTGGTGACTTTTTCATTCTTGGTGGCGTAATGGGCTATGTTCATTCTGCTGGCGAAAGGCTAGAAGGCTAGAAGGCTAGAAGGCTAGAAGGCTAGAAGGCTACAGTAGCTATAATGCTAGGCTTCACCTTTGTCAACGCCGACTTAAAACTGATCCACTTAGCGACGCTATCGCCGAAGTAAAATTGACCCACCCATGGTAGTTATCCCTGCCTCTCCGATTCATTTTGTAGAACGGTTGGCACTGTCCCTAACGCCCTTTTCCCTTTTAGCCGATAACTCTCTCCACTTATCTGAATGATGTGAGAGTGATGAAGCAGTCGATCCAGCAGTGCAGCCGTGAGTGTGGTGTCATCAGCGAACGCATTTGACCATTGTGAGAACGGTAAATTGCTTGTGACAACCACGCT
>NZ_FUXU01000066.1 GCF_900167155.1 Enterovibrio nigricans DSM 22720
CTGGGTATGCCTGAAACTCAGTATATTGCTTAAGAACCGAACAACTTTAGGCTGCCATGTCTTCCAACCGAATTAAGCAACAAAGCCATGGTAATCAACAATAACAATTTCATGATTCATATAACGTAAGGCAACCGAATTTCAGTTTCTATCTGATTAAACAACATCACTGAACGGCTGAATAACGTGCGTGAAGAATGCGCTGTTTGGGTCTTCTTCATAGTCTGCAAAGGGTTCACATTGCTCAAACCCAAAACGTTCGTAGAGGCGGCGCGCAGGCTCAAACTCAGGTTCAGTACCTGTTTCTAAACTTAGGCGTGAATACTGAAGTGTGCGTGACTCTTGAATAATATGTGCGAGAAGGTTCGCAGCAACCCCGCGACGAATAAACTGCTGTGACGTGCGCATGGATTTTATCTCACCATGTGAAGGGCCAATTTTCTTAAGTGCCCCACAACCTGCAAGCTCACCGTCAATCCAAGCACTCCAAAGCGTGACATCTGGGTGTTGAAGCGCACTGAGATCTAACGCGTGTACACTTTCTGGCGGGCTGATTTCGTGCATGTTTTTAAGATGATCAAGGAGTAATTGTTGAATTTCCCTGCCTGACAGATCATCGATACGAATTTCCATGGTTTTTACTCCCAATATTTTGACATGATTGGATTTATCATGAGTCGGCGGGGTTGTCCAAAGGTTCTGTTCATCGAGGGTGGGCTAACGGGGGATTGGCTGCGTTTTAATTACACTGCGTGATGAATATTTGGCAGACGAACAATTTGTATTATTACGTTTAATTAGAATTAAAAGTAGGGAAAGTCCCATGGCAACAGGTGTGCTAATTCGCACGTTGATTAGACGTGTGTCACGGTTTGAATTCTAGATAATGCGTTTCTTTTGCCAAAGAAAAAGCCTCCGAAGAGGCTAATCGTTGTTTGAATGATGTTTGACGACGGAGGTTTGGGTTTTTCGTGTCGCAGTCTGTTTGATTTTGATCATGAGCCCCAAGCTTAAAAGAACAAAACCGATACCCAGCCACTGATAGGGACCAAGAACTTCTCCGACTAAGAGAATACCGAGTGTTACCGCAGCCACAGGGTTCAACATACTGATCATCGCCATTGAGTCAGGACCCAGTCGCTTGATTGAACGTGCAAACGCCCAATACGCAAAGGAGCTGTTGAGTAGGCTAACCCATATGAGCCCCGGCATTTCATGCATTGTGATGGCTTTTGGTGGCCCTTCCACCAAAAAGGCAACGGGTACGAGGATTAACCCTCCTAATGTGAGTTGCCATGCGGTCAATCTGAAAATATCAGTGATTGGCCAGCTTTTTAGCCATAGTGAAGCTCTGGCAACCAACGCTGTTGCAGTCAACGCAGCTGCTGCTCCGATCGGATCAATATTTGCTGAAGGGTTAAGGATTAAGACAACCCCTAGTAACCCGACCAAAGCCAGTAATAGCATGTTGAGTTGAGGTTTCTTACCTTCTACCAACCACTGCATAAACATTAGCTGTAGCGGCAGAGTTGCCCCTAAGGTTCCTGCCACAGAGCCAGGTAGACGATAGGCTGCAATGAAGAGTAAAGGAAAAAACGCAGCGATGTTAAATACACTGAGCAAGGTCATTTTCGACCACGGTAGCGGCGGCCTTCCAGGTTTCAATAGCAGTAAGACCAACCCTGCGGGCAAAGCTCGCCAAACTGCTACCCAAAAGGGGGATAAGTCTTGGAGATAAATGCTTACCGCAGCATAAGTGCTTCCCCAAAGTATGGGAACAAGGGCTGCGAGTACGTAGTTCTTCACATTTGTCTCCTGTTGACCAGCAAACAAAGTACGCCAGTCATTATCTTTATAAAAAGTATCTTTCTAAAAAGATAAATTATTCGCTTTGTCTCTTTTTTTTAAGTATCTTTTTCGAAAGATAAATGTGGAGTATGGATTCATGGCTGATCATGTAGATACCATTTTAGCGCAATGGAATACGCAACGACCGGATCTGGATTGTTCACCTATGGCGGTGATTGGTCGTTTGGGGCGGGCTAAACAAATCATCAATCCTAAGCTAGAAACGGTTTTTAAGTCCTTTGGGCTCAGTAATGTAGAATTTGATATTTTGGCGTCCTTGCGACGTGCGGGCGCGTCCGTTACGCCAACAGATCTTTATCAAACGCTCATGTTATCCTCCGGGGCGATGAGTACCCGTATTGATGGGTTGGTGAAAAGAGGACTGGTAGAGCGTCACGCCAGTGCAACAGATAGAAGAAGCTGTACGATCACACTGACAACCGAAGGTATTGAATTAATTGACGCCGCCGTCAATGCGCACGTTGAAAATGAGAGAGCGATTCTTTCACCTTTATCATTAGAAGAACAAGATCAATTAGCCTCTCTTTTGAAGAAATGGTTGATAGCCAGTGAATAGCGGCATCGCGGCCAGATGTCTTATTTCTGTGTCACTCCCTGCTACTGATTAGGTAATACTGACAGTAAAGGGAGTGCATAAATGCAATATATGCCTGTGACGAAACTGGTTGAGCTCAACGTGAATTGGGTGCGAGGAAAAGATGCACGTTTTACTTCGTTACTTAAAAGCCTTCGCAAGGGGGATGGCATTCGTGAACCGATCCTACTGATTAATTGCGCGTGTGGTAAAACTTACATTCTTCAAGATGGCGGTCACCGTATATCTGCTGCCTACCAGCGGTACTTAGAGACAGGAAAAGACGCATTGCTTCCCGTTTCGGTTTTCTATTCCGATGTTCCCTAGCATCTTGCAACGTATCTTGATAGACATCAGCGAACTAGTCATCAGCGATATATAAATAAAAAGCGGGTGAGCTGTTGGTTCCTTAAATAGTTTTTGGATATATTTTTAAGATCAAATGCTTATCTTTGCGTAATAAGAAACTTTTTGCATGTCTTGCATATAAGTCAAACTTCATTTTTCGACACAGTTACTATGCCTGAAGAAAGAGCTCGGTTGCGACGTTTAACCTGCAATAAGGGCTCTCAATAAATTCCCAAAAAAGTCAGTGGCTTGATCATTTAGCCCTGCGCGTTTTGGTTGTAACGCGCAAAAGCAGAGGAAACGATCATGCTGTACGTCGATGGGCTGGTGACAGCTTTGCCTGCCAAGAATAAAGACATTTACCAAAAGTTAGTTAACGATGCCGTTCCCCTGATCCACGCTTATGGTGCAATTAAGGTGGTGCATTGCAGTGACAAGCCAACAAAACAGGCGGTGATAAGGGATGGCTATGACGCTGAGAAAGGCGTCGTTGTGTTCTCATGGATCATTTGGCCGTCTCGTGAAATTCGTGACCGTGGAATGGAGAAAATCCTGTCAGACCCAAGGTTTGACGATGTGATGAATCCGGCTTCGCTAGAAGGTGAGCGTGTAGATCTCGATCCCTCAATGGTACCTAAGTTTCACTAACCGCCTGTCTTGATATCTATCGGGCAACTGCTTAGCGTTGCCCGTTGACATACCTATCTCCATTTCTGTCTTCATAAATTCGGCGTACTCGACACATAGGGGTCTTGTACTTCTCTCGTATTTTCTCCAATGTTGATAATGTGTTAAATCCCTACATAACAACGTGTAGAGAGCGTGTAGGGCTTGGAGTTGTCGAGAAGGGATCCACGATGAACAAATATATAGTTGCTAAGAAAGATATTGAAGAACTGGAAGGCACAACAAAAACCCATTTTCTCAATCCAAATGCCGTTAGAAAAGCAAAGTCATTGGGTGATTTGGTGGGGATCAACGGTTTTGGCTTTCACCTTGTTGAGATAGAACCAGGCTTCGAATCGACGGAATACCATGTTCACTATTTTGAAGATGAATGTGTGTATATTTTGCAGGGCGAAGCGGAAGTCACGATTGGCGAGGAAGTTTATACGGTCAACGACGGAGATTTAATTGGCTATCCGGCTAACGCCTTGCCGCATGTTATGAAAAATGTGGGGACAGAGACGCTTCGTTGTATTGTCGTCGGTCAACGGCTTGCTCACGACGAAGCCGATTACCCAAATAAGAAAAAACGGATATTCCGAAATGAAGGAAGGCCTTGGCAATTGGTCGATATTGAAAATATCGTTGACCCGAATGCAAAGAGGCTGGGCGATGAGTAAGGCAAAGCGAGAAATCGCATTGGTCACTGGGGGAAGTCGAGGAATTGGTGCGGCAACCTCGGTAAAACTGGCTCGGAGTGGATACACCGTGTGTGTGAATTATCGTTCTCGCAAGGCTGAAGCCATCGAATTGGTTAAGGGTATTCAACGCGCTGGTGGAGATGCATTTTCTATTCAAGCAGACATTTCTGATGAAGCGTCGGTCGTTTCTTTGTTTTCAGCCATTGATGCCAAAAAATTACCTTTGACCTGCCTTGTCAACAACGCGGGAATTCTCTTTACGCAGTGTCGCTTAGAAGATATGACGGCCGCGAGAATCAATGATGTATTGATGGCGAATGTGACAGGTTCTTTTCTTTGTGCAAGGGAAGCGGTTCGTCGTATGTCGCTGGAAAGAGGGGGTAAAGGAGGGGTCATCGTCAACGTGTCGTCTGGCGCGTCAAAGACGGGGTCGCCTAATGAATACTTGGACTATGCCGCAAGTAAGGGTGCTATTGATACGTTCACTGTTGGTTTGGCGAAAGAGGTTGCAGAGAAGGGGATTCGCGTAAATGGGGTACGCCCTGGTTTGATTTACACGGATATTCATGCTGATGGTGGTGAGCCTGACAGAGTGGATAGGCTGGCTACGAAAATTCCGTTGGGACGAGGGGGAACGCCGGATGAAGTTGCATCGGTTATTGCGTTTTTGGTGTCCAAAGACGCTGCATTTGTGACTGGAGGTATTGTGGATGTCACCGGCGGTGTGTAAAGGCGAGGTGGATAAAAAAGTCGGCTAAATTTTGATCTTGTTGCCTTTTTTTGCAGATAGCGCGTGCCAATCTCTAAACATCTATGTGTCTATATGAAATAATACAGTGATATTTAGAACTCGTTGTAGTTGAATTCAAACCGCTAATGACTATCAGAAAATCTTGGCTACTCGCAGGCCTTATGGCTTGGTGCTTGAGTGTGACCGCGAGCGAAGTTGAAAACCACGTGGTTGGCGATGAGTCAGACCCTATTTATGAGTACCATCAGATACTAGTGAGTGAATCGGTCTGTCGATCGAGTCTCAGGCAAAAACTGCTTGAGCAACAGATCGCGTTCAGCAACAGTACTCATTCTGCTGAAGAACGACGATTTGCAGAAGAAAGCATTGATGAAGCACGTGCAGCTTATTCTGTAAAACAAAGCTATTGTGATGGGATTTTAGCGCTGACAAAATATTTAGATCGCAAAGAGCATCATATGTCTCAAGCGGCGAAAGAAGGTCAAGTTCAACGCTTTTCGTCGACAGAAAAATCTTAATGTTGGTTTGCCAATGACGGGTGTTTTTCCGATAAACCAACGGACTTACGCCTTTTATTCGACGAAATTGACGGCTGAAATTAGCAAGGTTATGAAACCCCACATCTTTGCTTATGTCGGCAATGGTGTCTTCAGTATCACTCAAAAGTACGCAAGCCCGCTGAATACGGACACGGTTGACGAAATCAGTAAACCGGTGACCGGACGATTGATGGAAGAAACGAGAGAAGTAAGATTCGGTCATACCTAACATATCGGCGACTGTTTTCAATCGGATAGGGGTTTGATAATTGTGCATGACATAATCGACGACTTCGCTTATCCGGCTTTGAACAGTGCCCGCATCTTTTGCTTCTGATGGTGGCAGGTTAGACAAAATGCGGGTGTTTTGTTTGCTCAAGTAATCGATAAATGAAAGGAAATGTACCAATCGGGTCACGCCTTTGGAATCGCGTACTTTTTGAAAAGCCGTCTCCGCTGCCTCAAAAGGCACATCCAGAAATTCAATCCCCATTTTTGCCTGTTCCAATAAAGAGGCAAATTGCGATAGTTCAGGAAAGGCGCGGGAAGCGATGTTAAATAACTCTGGTTTGAACTGAATAACCATGTCCCGCAGTTGATGGGTTTCTCCAACTGCAAGGTGACTCTCCCAGTTATGGGGTAACCAAGGGCCGACCAAAGATAAATGTCCAGGTGAGAATGGCCCAAGATGATTGCCAATCATCACTTTCCCATGGGTTTTAACGATGAAGTGTAACTCGTACTGTTCATGCACATGCCAGTGAATACGGTTGTGTGGGACGCCGTGTTCAAGATAACACACCGACTCATCGTCGATTTGGATAAACTCCCAAACGGGGTCTTTGGCGACAGACATAACATTTCCCCCCAGATCAATGTGAATATCGAGAAGGAGGGTATCGACCCCTCCTTCGCGATACTTAGCTCATCACATTACCACCATCAACATTATAGGTTTGCGCTGTAATGTAATCAGACAATGGTGATGCTAAAAATAGTGCAGTGCCAGCAATGTCATTGGGCGAGCCCATGTGGCCTAGTGGCACCTCTTCTCCGACAAGTTTTTTCTTTTCACCTAACTCTCGATGCTCATACTTGGCAAACAGAGCATCCACATGCTCCCACATTGGTGTATCGATAACGCCGGGTGCAATGGCGTTTACGGTAATGCCGCTGTCGGCCAGTGAAAGTGCAGCAGATTGGGTGTAACTGATCACTGCGGCTTTTGTGGCGCAATAATGGGCAACCAAGGCTTCCCCCCGACGGCCCGCTTGCGATGCCATATTGATGATTTTCCCCCGTTGTTTGGCGTCTACCATGATGTTGGCGACGTCCTGCATGAGGAAGAACATGGCTTTTACGTTGACGTTAAAAAGCTTATCAAACTGCGCTTCTGTTGCTTCTAGCAGTGGGCCCATGTCGAAAATAGCGGCGTTATTGAATAGCACATCAATTTTCCCAAATCGTGATAGCGTTGAGGTGATGAGGTGCTGTCTGGTCGAGGCGTCGGTAATGTCGCCATGTATGTATTCAACATCGTCACCGAATCGGCCAAGTAATGCTGAAACGCCGGGTGAAGGCATTTGCGGTAAGTCAGTGATGACACATTGTGCCCCGCAGGCGAGGTAGGCGTAAGCTACCGCCAATCCGATCCCGCCGTTCGCGCCACTGAGTAAGGCAACTTTGCCTTCCAGTAACGGTTTTCCATTCTGAGACAGTGATAATGTCATGGGTAACGCTCCTGATAGCTTTCTAACGTCAAACGTATCTCTTCAGCGAGTTTTTCACCGTACAAAGGAAATCGCTGGTTGAGCCCTTGCCAGATGTCGGGATCGTTGATAAAGGCCGCAATAGGGTCGCTCTGCGCTATCCAGTTTTCTGCGACGTTGAGGTAAGAGTCTTTGTAATTAAACGAAAAACGTTTTTGTACAAACAGTGAAAGGAAGGCGAACCAATGTGCGATCAGTTTTGTTGCCGCGTCAGGTATATATCCCCTTTCGAGATTGAGCCTAACGGTGGGCAGCACAAATTGTGGAAACTTGCTGATGCTGTCCATTGCAATACGCTCAATACTGTCGGCAATATAGGCATTACCAAAGCGTGACAGAATGGTGGAACGGTAGTCTTCCATGTCAAATGGGCGATCGTAAATCGTTGGGATCACTTCATTTTGATGATATTCACGTAACCACTCGAACAGCTCAGGATCGCGAACGTTTTGGTCGTACGTGACATAACCACGTAGTGCGCCCACATAGGAAAGCAGGAAATGTGCCCCATTGAGTATTCTGATCTTGGCTTCTTCGTACGCATGCACATTCTGGGTAAATGTAACGCCCACGCTTTCAAGCGGGGGAAACTCAGTCGCGAATGTATCTTGAATGACCCATTGTTCGAAATCTTCGCCCATGATGGGACAGGCATCCGATACGCCCGTTGCCTTTAAAACATCGTCAACCAAGTTGTTCGTGGGAGGGACGGGGGTGATCCTGTCCACCATTGAACAAGGGAAGGTGACGTTGTCACTTATCCAGTTGAGTAATATGTCATTCCCTGTGAGTAAAACAAATTGCTTAAACGCATTTTCGAGGCGGTTGCCATTGTTCCTAAGGTTGTCACAGGTTGCGACGGTAATGGCGCCGTCTGCCAGTTTTTGACGCGCCAATAGCGCGACAGCAAGGTAGCCATACAAGGTTTTAGGCTGTCCGATGGCGTGACGTATAACGTCGATATCATGCTGTATTTCGGCGTGATCCGAATTCAACGCGTCGTTATCATTGAGGTAGTAACCTCCTTCAGTCACCGTAATCGTCAGTGCTTTTACATTTTTGCAGCTAAACACGCGTGCTACGGATGAAAGATCTGACGAGGCATCTTCAATGTGGTCGATACTCTCTATTCGAATATATTCAGCCTCGCCATTCGGCGCGATTCGTTTGAAGTGATACACACCATTTTGTTTCTTCAGTGTGCGTGGGATCTCCGATGTTTCGGCACGCAGATTAATGCTGGTGTAGTACCAGCGTTCTGGCTCGGGAAGTTGCTCATTCAGCTTTTGCAGGTAATAAGCCTGATGGCCTCGGTGGAATGCGCCAATGCCAAAATGGACAATACGTTTATGATCAGACATGGCTGACCTCACCATAAACATTGAGCGCATTGTCTTCGCTATCAAACAGATACACACGGTGTGGGTCTAGCTTGATCCCGACTGTTGTGCGTAGGGTTGGCGTGTACTTCGGCTCGGCTCTTACCACAACCGTCTCTCCGCTTAGGGTGCGAATGTAGGTCAGTGTTTCGGACCCGAGTTGCTCAATGACTTCTACGTCCCCCGTTAAATCCCCTTCATGTGGGTCACATAAGGAAAGTGATTCGGGCCTAAAGCCGATGGCGTTAGCAGACTCAGCATTCTCTCGGTAAAGGGAGGTATCGAGGTTAATTCGCGCATCCGCGCCAAATTGAATATGTAATTGGGTGTCATTAGCGGAGACACGATCGACGGGTAGCACGTTCATTTTCGGTGTACCGATAAAGGTGGCAACAAATCGATTAGCAGGCTGGTGGTAGAGGGCTAAAGGAGAGCCAATCTGCGCCACTTCTCCTTGGCTCATGATGACCACTTTGTCAGCCAATGTCATGGCTTCCACCTGATCATGGGTGACGTAAATCATGGTGCTTTCAAGTTCTTGATGGAGGCGAGAAAGCTCAATACGCATTTCTACGCGCAGGGCAGCATCAAGGTTGGATAACGGCTCATCAAACAAGAAAACTTTTGGGTTACGCACAATGGCGCGACCAATGGCAACGCGTTGGCGCTGACCGCCGGACAATGCTTTGGGTTTTCGGTCTAAGAGTGTTTCTAATTTCAACGCTTTAGCAACCTTGGAGACCTTGGTTTCAATTTCGTCCGTTGGGCGTTTTGCCAGTTTCAATGCGAATGACATATTGTCTTTCACTGACATGTGAGGGTAGAGCGCATAACTTTGAAAAACCATAGCGACGTCACGTTTGGAAGGATGCGTTTCAATGATTGATTGACCATCCAACTGAATATCTCCGCCCGATGATGATTCAAGGCCGGCGATCGTGCGAAGCAGGGTCGATTTACCGCAGCCGGATGGCCCGACAAATACCACAAACTCCCCTTTCTTAATTTCGAAATCGATGTTTTTTAGCGCGAGGGTTTCGCCGTATTTTTTATAGAGATGTTTGACTTGTAAGTAACTCATTTTACAGCCCCAAAGGTTAATCCTTGAACCAGTTGTTTCTGACAGAACCAACCGAGAATGACGATTGGCGCACAGGCCAGTGTTGATGCGGCAGATAGTTTCGCCCAAAACAGCCCTTCCGGACTGGAATAGGTAGAGATCATCGTGGCTAATGTACCTGCGTTTGCAGAGGTTAAATTGATAGACCAGAACGCTTCGTTCCAACTCAAAACGATGGAAAGTAATGCCGTTGAGGCAATTCCACCCAATGAGAGAGGCAGAAGCACATGACGGATTTCGCCCAGTGTGTTCGCACCATCAAGCCTGACTGCTTCAAGAATATCTCTCGGGATATCCTTGAAGTAGGAGAACAGCATCCACACTACGATAGGTAGGTTAACCAAGGTGTAGATGATGGTGAGTGCAAATGTGGTATCGAGTAAGCCTGTTTTCTGGCACAAGATGTAAATCGGCACCAATACGCCAACGGCGGGCAACATTTTGGTGGATAGCATCCAAAGCAACATGTCTTTGGTGTGCTTTTTTGGATAAAACGCCATGGAATACGCAGCGGGGATCGCAATGATCAGCGCCAGAATCGTAGATCCAAATGCTGTGATAACCGAGTTAATAGCAAACTTCAGGTAATCACTTCGCTCCTGTACCAAACCAAAATTTTCTACCGTTGGTTCGAAAATGAAGCTTGGTGGTATCTCAATGGCTTGTTGTTCGGTTTTAAATGCCGTGATCAACATCATTAAGATCGGGAAGAACACAAAGAGTGCTAATGCCCAGCAAAGGATGGGACGAAGCCATCCCGTTTGGTCAATGAGTGATACGCTTTTAGCCATAACGCCCCCTAAGTCACTAAGTTTTTGCCGATCGCACGGATCAGGAAAAACGCTACAATATTGGCCAAAATGACCGCAATCAAACCACCGGCAGATGCAACACCGACATCAAATTGCATGAGTGCTTGCCCGAATATGAGGAACGCAAGGTTGGTGGATTCATAACCGGGCCCTCCGCCTGTGGTGACAAATATTTCGGCAAAGATAGAGAGCATGAAGATGGTTTCTATCATCATGACAACGGCAATAGGTCTCGCAAGGTGTGGCAAGGTGAGATAACGAAATACCTGCCATCCTGTCGCACCATCAAGCAGCGCAGCTTCTTTTTGTTCTTGATCCATCGACTGCAAGGAGGTGATGAATATCAGAAGTGCAAAGGGCATCCATTGCCAGCTGACCATGGCAATGATGGAGCCGAGTGGGAACTGAGCCAGCCAGTCTACGGGTTCAAGCCCAACGCTTTGCCAAAGCGCGGCCAGCACGCCATACACGGGGTGCATCATCATGTTTTTCCAAATCAGTGCATTGACCGTTGGCATGATGAAGAAAGGGGAAATCAGCAAGACACGCGCGACACCGCGACCAAAAAAAGGTTTATCTAAAGCGATAGCGATGACGAGTGCGCCAATGACAGTGACGACCAATACCATCCCAACCAATGTGAGCGTGTTGAAGATAGCGGGCCAGAATGCTTCGTCCGTGTAGAAAAATTCGAAGTTCATCGAACCGATGAACTCGTTGTCTCCGGGATAAAGTAAGTTATATCTGATGGTTGAAAAATAGATCGTCATAGAAAGCGGGACGATCATCCAAAGCAGCAAGCTGACAAAGGACGGTGCAACCAACAGCCGAGGCAACCATTTTTGCATTAGTAATTACCAGTAAAGCTGATGAAAGAGGCCGGGCACCAAGTCGCCCGGCAATGAGTTATTACTTGTAGTAGCCCGACTTGCGCATTTCGCGGTCAGCAGACTTGTTGGCATTTTTCAATGCATCTTCAACAGACACTTTACCGGCTAGTGCGGACGTAAATTGTTGTCCTGCAGCTATACCTATCGCTTGAAATTCAGGAATTGCGGCAAACTGAACCCCAACATAAGGGGTGGGTTTCAACGTGCTGTTTGTGGGATCTGCAGAGTTGATTGCGGCTAACTCTGCTTGTGCAAAGACAGCAGCTTCCAGAAAGTTTGGATTGTCGTAAGTTGATTGACGGGTGCCAGTGGGAACATTTGCCCAACCGTTTTCTTTGGCAACAAGATTGATGTAATCCTTCGAGGTTGCCCAAGTAATGAACTTCTGTGCTTCTTCTGCGTTTTTGGTCGCGTTTGGCACAGCCAGCGCCCACGCCCAAAGCCAGTTTGCGCCGCGGTCTGTTACCGCAACAGGTGCTTGCGCAAAGGCGATTTTATCGGCCACTTTGCTTTGCTTGGGATCTGAGATAAATGACGCTGCGATGGTGGCATCAATCCACATGCCGCATTTACCTTCATTGAACAGAGCCAGAATTTCATTAAAGCTATTTGAGCTTGAACCAGAAGGACCATAATTGTTAAGCAGGTCAACGTAGAAGCTTACTGCATGCTCCCATTCAGGCGTGTTTAGCTGAGGTTTCCAATTTTCGTCAAACCAACGCGCACCAAACGAGTTTGCCATGGTAGTAATGAACGCTGAGTTGTCGCCCCAGCCGGGTTTTCCGCGTAAGCAAATGCCATATACGCCGTTATCTGGGTCATGGATTGCAGCGGCAACATCTCGAATATGGCCCCATGTCGCGCGATTCGGTACGGTCATTCCTGCCTTGTCTACCAGATCTTTACGGTACATCACCATTGAGCTTTCACCGTAGAAAGGTACGGCAAAAAGTTTATCGTCATAGGACAGACCGGCGCGCATTGCAGGAAGTAGATCGTCGACATCATAGGCATCGTCTGTTTTGATCTCTTTCAGCCAGCCTTTTTCTCCCCAGATGGGCGTTTCGTACATGCCAATTGTCATCGCATCAAATTGACTGCCTTTGGTCGCGATGTCTGTGGTAACGCGCTGACGAAGTACGCCTTCTTCCAGCGTCACCCAATTTAGCTTGATATCAGGGTTTTGCTTTTCGAACTCTTCACTGAGCTTTTGCATTTCGATCATGTGACCATTGTTTACTGTAGCGATCGTCAATTCCGTCACGGCGAAGGCAGGTAGCGAAAGAGCGGTGCACCAAGTAGCAAGAGCGGTGAGCGTTTTCCTTTTTGACAACATTATTTTTTCCTCTCTGTCGGATGAAGTGCAACTGCTTTTGTTAACACTCGCGTAACAATGAAAGTACAAAAAAAGGCAAAGGTGAACGAAAACGGTGAAGAAAAGTACTTTTATGAAAGTAGATGATGAAATTTTTACTTTAGAAGGGGAATGCCGTTTAAAAAATTGGACGGGTTTGTAAGCAGGGTGCCATTGAAACCAGACACCCTTTTATGTATGAAAGCGTGTTAGCAATGGAGTGCTTTTGACTCCAATTCAGAAAGAAGATCTTCATCGGCAATAGCGACAGGATCTTGCTTCAAGACGCGTTCGCAATAAAGCGTCATAAAGTCTTCGCGAATCAACTGTTCAAGGTCAGTGGCCCTTTCTGTTGGGCAAAAGAGGCGCACATGTACTTGGGGATCGCCCAGGCTGGTAGACGTGACATGGACATGTGGATCTGCACCAGGGAGGTCAACGCCAGCATGTCGCTCAATTACATGGTTATAACGTGTGGCAACCTCATAGAAGTCTTCGCAATGGTCATCTATTCTTGCGAGTAAACTTGGTACCAATGGATAGAGGTTTGCGGTTTCTTTCACTGTGATGTGAAACTCATGATAAACGTAGCGTTTCATGAAGTTCAGGTTTTTAACGGGTGTTGTGAAAAAAAGGCTATTCGGAAACGTCACTGTTTTGCCTGTGTACGCATAGGTTCCGTGGTGGAGGTCGATTTCCTGAATTTTTGTTGCCATGAGATTGTGTTCGATCACTTCGCCACAAAGATTGCCAATCTCAATCCATTCGCCTATTTGAAATGACCGAGAGCTCGCTCGTTGAATGGAGCCCGTAAAGCAAAGGATGATTTCTTTTGAGGCAACGACAACCGCAACCGCAATGGCGGTTAATGAAAGTGCAAATTCATTGATTTCTGGGCGCCAGAGAATAAAGAGAACAACGAGAAATAGCGTAAACGTGCCGTTTTTCGTTCTGGAAATCCACTTGCGTTGATCTTCGCTGAGAAAGTTAGCGTCGCCCCATATCCATTTGATCAATATTCGTCGAATCACCCAAAATATTGTGAGGACGACGAGGGTGAAAAGAAATTTATGCTCACTGAAGAACACGATGGTAGGTCCAAGATATTCCACTACTCAATCCGTTTGCTTTTGGGGGAACTTAGTTTTTCATCGTTACAGAAGTGAAGTGGTAGGTCTAAATGCCTAAACATCACCATAACGCATGGATAATATGCTAAGTACAGTAAAGTTTAACGTTGTATCTCGCAAGGCGAAAAGAACGTATCTAATAAAACAATAGTTCACACATTGATTCTACTGGGTGTTTTGAACATATTCATTCATAAGGTTTATTTCTTTTTTGTTGGTTATCTTTCTGGTACCGGGAATTTTTGTCGTGATAATACTTAGGGTCAAAATGAATCTCTGATGTACTTACATCCGTAAGATGATGCGCGTCTCTTTTATGAGTCATAATCTCGTAAAAAAACACTCTCACTTTAACAATTCTTTAACTGCTGCCACGCTTAATTTAATGAGATAGATGTCTCATATGTAATTAAAAAGAATCGGTAGGAGGAGGCATGGGAAGCCTTGGTAAACTGAGCATAGGAACCATGCTCGCGTCTGTAGTATTCATGAATCAGGTACATGCGGTAGATGTAGAGCCCTTCAGCGAAGCTTCTCTACTGTTACAAACGCCGGTAAGGCAAGCGTTGAGCGCCAACAGTAAGGTGAATGGCTTTGTCCCCGTCGAAACAGTGTCCCTTCCAAATGGCAAAGTGAAAACCAAGTATCGACAATTTTATGACGGCGTGCCAGTGCGTAAAGGTTTTGCCGTTTCAAGTACCTCTCAGGGTCAGAACAACGAGGTGTATGGTAAGCGAGTGGTTGGTCTGAGTAGTGTCGTTCCTTCAATTTCTCCTTCAATCAGTGCACAAGGTGCCTTACAGCGCCTTAAATCTCAGTATCATTTTGGTGTGCCAGTTGCAGACATCGTTGAACCCGAAAATGAGGAAAGCACCTTATACGTGTGGTTGGATGATAATGGTGATGCAAAATTGGTGTACGAGGTTAGCTTTTTCCTGCCTACCCAAAAACCCACTCGTCCTCACGCATTGGTGGATGCAAAAACGGGTGAGATCGTCAAAACGTGGGAAGGATTAACCAACATTGAAGACGCGGGACAGGGGCCTGGAGGTAATGAAAAAACTGGCCAATACAATTATGGGTCTGATTATTCTGCGTTTACCATCGATAAAACAGGTACCACATGTACGTTAGAAACGGCCAATGTAAAAACGGTTAACTTGGCGCACGGTACATCGGGATCGACAGCATTTTCTTATGGCTGTGATGACAGCAGTAATACCAATACATTCAAAGTGATAAATGGTGCCTATTCCCCCCTTAATGACGCCCATTATTTCGGTCAGCTTGTGTTCGATATGTACCAAGATTGGCTGAATCTTTCTCCTCTTTCTTTTCAACTCGTCATGCGAGTGCATTACAGCAGCAACTATGAAAATGCATTCTGGGACGGTTCAGCAATGACGTTCGGGGACGGATTTTCCCGTTTTTATCCTTTGGTCGATGTGAATGTCTCTGCGCACGAAGTAAGCCACGGGTTTACAGACCAAAATTCAGATCTTATTTATTCAGGAATGTCTGGGGGTATCAATGAAGCGTTTTCAGACATTGCGGGGGAAGCGGCAGAGTATTACTGGAAGGGATCGGTTGATTGGCAAGTCGGTCGAGATATCTACAAAAACAGTGGTGCATTACGGTACTTTGAAACACCATCCGATGATGGCCTTTCGATTGATCATGCTAATCAGTATTACAGCGGGTTAGATGTTCATTATTCCAGTGGTGTGTTTAACCGTGCCTTCTATTTGCTGGCGAACACGGCAGGTTGGGATATAAGAAAAGCATTTGAGTCCTTTGCCTTTGCGAACAAATTATATTGGCAGGCGGACTCTAATTTTGATGAAGGGGGTTGTGGTGTTGTTCAGGCTGCGGGAGATTTAGGCTACAACACAACAGACGTGATAAACGCATTCAGCCAAGTGGGGGTTTATGCTTGCCTAGATGCCATTGAATTAACGAGTGGAACACCTGTATCTAACCTTAGTGACAGCGCGACAAATGAATCGTATTTTTACTTTGGACTGCCAGCGAATACAGACTCAGCAAGCGTCACGCTTTCTGGTGGTACGGGTAATGCGGATCTCTATGTGAAATATAATGGATGGCCTACGACATCAGATTTTGACTGTGCTTCGACAGGGAACAATAACGACGAATATTGTGATGTAACCTTCCAAGGCAGTGGTGAATATAATGTCCTGGTTATCGCTGAATCTGACTATAACGGTGCGACCATACAAATGGACCTGGTTGAGGCGCCGCCACAAGAACTGAGTGTAGGGGAAACTGTCTCTAACTTATCCGGTGTTAGAGGGGATACATTGTTTTATCGGTTTGCCATTCCTGACGATGAAAACAGCCTCCGCGTAGAGCTATCAGGCGGTACAGGGGATGCTGACTTGTATTTAAGGAAAGGGGCATCTCCAAGCCTCACCGAGTATGACTGCCGCCCGTACTATTGGGGCAATGAAGAAACGTGCACAGCATCGGGTTCTCCTGGCGATGAGTTCTACGTTATGCTTCATGGCTATTCGTCATTTTCCAATACGTCTATCACGCTGTCTTTGGAACCTCAAGATAGTCAGCAACCAGAAGACCGCGCAGATCCTATTGACCCTTCGACACCAGCCTCTAACCTCCAAGGAAGTGCGGGGGAAGCGTTCTACTATTCCTTTACCGTAACAAGTGCTGGGGTTCTGGCTGGTGGAGATGTTGCTGCGCTGTCGGCAACATCGCTCAATAGCGACAATATTACAATCGTGCTGTCAGGAGGATTGGGAGACGCAGATTTGTATGTAAGAGCAGGTCAAGCGCCAACAACGGCCGTGTATGACTGTCGGTCGATTTCATCATCTAATCAAGAGGCTTGCTCACTGTCGAATTTATCCGCAGGTGTTTACTACGTCATGATATACGGTGCACAGGCGTTTGAAGGTGCGACGTTATCAATGAACAGTTCATCTTCATCTGGAGAGACAACCGCCTCTGGTGGAGGAGGCGGAGGAGGCGGAGGAGGTAGTATGTTTCATATACTCTTACTCATACTACCTTTTAGCGTGTATCGATATATTAAACGACAGTAGGCCTGCAATAGGCTTTTAGGATAGCTCGGGTATCTTTAGCCCCATGAAGTTGAGGCTTACTATCGAGGAAATTCAAAAGCTGCCTTGCCGCCGAGTGAGGGGTTTGTTGGGTCGTATCGATTTCTGCGTCATAGCGCATGTGTTGGTGGACGAGGTTGTATTCACTTTCTGCCAATCCAAGCGCTCTGTCTCCACGTTCCTTTTCTCGCAAAGAAGCAACGAGCAAGTGGCATCTTACGCCAACTAAACAAATCTCAAAACCTGCCAATGCTTCGAGTAAATTGAGCTTTTCTCGATCGCTCCCCCATGCATTATCCAACACCAGCATGCAACCAGATTGCGCCAATCCTTTTGCTGCTTGATGATATCCCTCAACCAGAGTGGGGTAGTGATATCCCCCCCCGGCTAATGGCTTTGCCTTCCATCATTTTCTTGTGGTCGCTTGGAGGGAGCGAATAGAGCACACTGTCGATACTAAAGTTTAGGTATTGAACTTTGAGCATCTCGATAAATTCTTTGGCTAAACTGGTTTTTCCTGAGCTTCCTGTGCCATTAAGAATAATAACCTGTGGCAACATGATGAATTCCCTAAAAATTGAGCCTTATGCAATTAAATTCGTATGCGTGTTTTATGTACAGCGCGCCAGTGATGAATTGGCGCATGAATCACAGAATTGTGTAAACGCTATTTGCAGTTGTTCTCACATATATAGGAAACATCAATATTAAGGTTTCATGACAGATGATACTTGCCGCAATTGAACGTCTTCATGAAATCCTCTTGCGCAGATGTATAGTGGTAGTTACATATAAAAAAGCCCCGCTTGAAAAAGCGGGGCTACATTAGCTGTGAAACAAACGCTGTTAACGTTTAAACGTCACAACTTCAGTTGTTTCTAAGTGAAGTGACGTTTTCGCAGGTTGTGTTTCTGCAATCACGTTACCACCACGGATGGAGTAACGAACAGGCACCTGACGACGAAGCGCGTCAAAATCGTTTTCTGCAGGCAAAATGAGCAAGTTACCAGGCTTACCAATTTCTAGACCGTAATTGTCTTGAATATTCAGTGTGCGTGCGGATTTGTGGCTGATGAGATCCAGTGATGTGTTCAACTGGTCATAACCCATGATTTGGCAAACATGGAGTCCCATGTGCAGCACTTGCAGCATATTGGCTGTACCTAACGGGTACCATGGATCGAACACGTCATCGTGGCCAAAACAAACGTTAATATCTGACGCAAGCATCTCCTTCACGCGCGTGATACCGCGACGTTTTGGGTAGTCGTCAAAACGGCCTTGTAGGTGAATATTCACGAGTGGGTTAGCAACAAAGCTAATGCCTGACATACGCAGCAGACGGAACAAACGAGACGCATAGGCGCCATTGTAAGAGTGCATTGCGGTGGTGTGACTCGCGGTCACCTTGTGACCCATTTCGTATTTGTGCGCCAGTGCAGCAACGGTTTCAACGAAACGTGATTGTTCATCATCGATTTCATCACAGTGCACGTCGATTAGGCGGTCGTACTTACGCGCCAGTTCGAAAGCGTAATGCAGAGACTCCACGCCGTATTCGCGAGTGAATTCGAAGTGTGGAATCGCCCCCACAACGTCTGCACCCAGCTTAACTGCTTCTTCCAAAAGCGCTTTACCGTTTGGATATGAAAGAATGCCTTCTTGCGGGAATGCGACAATCTGAATGTCTACCCACTCTTTCATTTCCTCTTTCACTTCCAGCATGGCTTTCAGCGCGATAAGTGTTGGGTCAGACACGTCGACGTGAGTACGAACGTGCTGAACGCCGTTGGCAATTTGCCATTTCAGCGTTTGTTTCGCACGATTTTTCACATCATCGATAGATAGCATTGCTTTGCGTTCAGCCCAACGCTCGATACCTTCAAACAAGGTTCCAGAGATGTTCCAGCTTGGCTCTCCGGCAGTTTGAGTGGTATCTAAGTGGATGTGAGGCTCACAGAAAGGTGGCAGTGCCATGCCTCCTTCAGCATCAATAATTGGCGCGTCTGTTTTCAGCTCTGTGTTGTTGTCTTCGATCGCTTTAATAACACCATTCTCAATCAAGATTTGAGATGGCGTTGATTCACCGCGAATGACAACGTTTTTAATGAGCATGCTTGCTGACATTAAGGTATTCCTCTTAGGCACGAGCCGATTCAGTATTTTTCTTTGTATTGAGTGTGTCCAAAATCAGATAGCTGATAGCTCCACCCAGTACCGCATTGATTGGCACGATACCAGGAAGGAAATGACCAGCAGCAACACCGATAGCTACACCACCGATGGCTGCCCAGTTTACTGTTTTGAACGTAGCGTTCGTGAAGTCTTTGTAACGCTCACGATGCTTAATAAAGTCCGCGATGATGATACCACCGATTGGTGGGATTGCAGCAGACAGGAAGGTCAACCAACCTACAAAGTTGTTGTATAACCACAGTGCGCAAAGCGTACCGATAATACCGTTAATCACAGACAGGTATTTACTTGGGAGACCGGTAATGTTCGAAAAGCCAAGACCTGATGCATAGAGTGCATTGTCGTTGGTGGTCCAGATGTTCAGACCTAGTACGATGATGGCGGGAATAAGCAGACCTTGGGCCATCATTACATCAGAAATATCAGACAGGCCCGTTGCTGCTGCTCCCGCTGCGCCGAAGATAAACATCAAGCTGTTACCGATAAAGAAAGCAACCATGGTCACGACAACCGCGCCACGTGCACTCTTACCAAAGCGAACGAAGTCAGCGGTTAACGTACCGGCTGAAATGAACGAGCCAACAACAAGGACAAGTGCCGTTGAGAAGTCCATTGGATTTTCTGGAGAAATCAATTGGAGCTGTTCAATGCCGCCAACACTATCAATGGCTTCAATGACGGAGAAACCACCTAGCAGAGCAATAGCAGGTACGGCGATAGCGGAGAGAATCATGAGGGCGGCCATGCCGAAGTAAACGGTGGCAGTCATTGCAAGACCTGCAACAGCGATAAGAATGTTAGTGTCGATACCAGTGGCTTTATGAACGGGAAAGGCAAACATCGCGACGCCAACGCCAAACCAGCCAACTTGTGTACCGCCGAGAAGAAGTGAAGGAAGCCAGGAGCCTTTGGTACCGAAAGAAAAACGTGCGAGAAGGTGAGTAGAAAGGCCAGAAGAGGCACCGATATAACCGAGAACAGAAGTGTAAATGCCGAGGAGAAGATTGCCAATAAGAACAGCAAGGAAGAAATCGTCGAATGAAAGGCCTGTGCCTAGTGTTCCTCCCGTCCACATACTTGCTGAAAAGAACGTGAGTCCCAGCATCACCATGGTGAGAGAGAGGACGCCTTTACGCGCTGAATGAGGGACTGGGCCCAAACTGTAATTATTATCCGCTGCCATTTTACACCTTCTTACTACAAAGACTGATTCACTTACGTAAACGTAAGATCTAGGTAAACGGCGCGGTATTTTAGCAGCGAAAAATGTGAAGTCAATCATATCGACGTCATTTTTAACGCTTTTTTGGTGATGATTTTATTCAATGTATTGATTGTTAAGGTTATTTTTTAAAAATTAAAGTTTGCGGATAAAAAATTAGCGTAGTGTAAACGATTTCATTTTCACCTGTAAGTTGGAAAACAGAGGCCAATGATGAGGTTGTGCCACGTAATGGACTAAATGAAGTGTTTACTTATAAAACAAAACGGACAAATGTCCGTTCTGAGAGTCTGTGGGCTATATTGAGTGTTTGGTAGGCAGGAATAGGGGCTATAACATCATAAAATGTAGTGTTAGATCGAATAATCTATATTTACACCTATTTTCATAAGTTTATATTTTGGATCCTACCGATTCAGGCAATGTATTTATCATGTCGGCTACTTGCTCAACAATGAGTTCTTCTTTCTTGAAACTCGACATACTGTCGGTGAGTTTTTGTCGTGATATAGCCTTCCAAACTACTGTATTGTTTTTAGGATCAATCATTTCTATTACGAGTTGACCATAGTCTCGCTCATCAATTCGGATAGGCGTGTCGTAACCAAATCCGACGTTTCTGTATCCGTATCCAAAGCTAAAAGATGGTCCATAGGCGATTTGCTCTGTTTTAGTCGATATATAGTATTGAAAAATTACATTTGGGTTAACACTGACCTCTGTTAATTTTCTTTGATTGAGGTTGGCAATAAGCGCTTGTTTAACACGTTCATCATCGAGTGATGTCGGTGTAGAAGACGTTGGGTGAGTGACGTCATACGTTTCTATTTTAGAAAAAGGATAGTGCTGATTCAAATCGGTATAGACGTTACTGGCGCACCCTGTAAGAAGTACGGTGAGAATAACGGGGATGAGTTTACTCATGATTATTGCCTTTACAGTAATCTATTCAAAGACATCAAATGGAAGAGATAATGAATAGACCACTGAAGAGGGGAAAAAGTTGCTTTGACGTGACTGATATTTCGCCTAGAGCAAAGGGTTTTACATGAATCAGTAATTATTGCGATGTTAGAGTTAAAGCCCCATGGTCATCTCTCGTGGTCTGGCAGCAAGCGAAAGTGCACAGATAGGGAGAGGATAGATTAGGGCTACTGACTCTAAGAACGCGTGTATTTCAATTAAGCCCCTACAAGTTCCATCGCTTCGATTGTGAGTGGATGCGTGGGAGCCAGTTTGTACATTTCTACTGCCCACTCAACGGCCTGTTGTTTTTTGCCTCTTTCTAAGGCTGCTTTTACGGCACCACAATGTATCCAAGCTCTGGGCTCAAATGGGTAATATTGAAAATTATCTGAGTTTAAAATGCTGACGAGCATGTCGTATCCCTTTTCATCTTGATGAAGGAATTCGGGCATATTCACGAAAGTGATGGCAGCAAGTGACTGTATGTATAAACCCTCATTAAGTCCTGAGTATGGCTTTGAATAGGAATTTTCATCGAGTAATGTGAGGGCTTTGTTTAAATAATCCAGCCCTTCTTTTGAGTATTTAGAGCGATTCCATGGCGTCCATGACTCACGCGCTTTAATTGCCAATGTACTTCCGTAATACGCTGTCAGTAGCGGATCTTTGGGATACTGAAGCAACAAGTTTTCAACGGCTTTCAATACCTGATCATTGGATCGAGAATTTCCCCGCGCCGCTTCGACAAAGCTGTCTTGCAGCGTCATACCTACAGGGCTGGCATACGCACTTTTGAAATTGGTTGATAAAACACTCACAAACAGAATTGCTATCACACCAATCACTGGATAGAGCATTTTTTCTGTAGCACTCATGTTCTGTCCTCTCTGCACCACGACATAGCTTCGATGTTTTCAGATGCTACTCTATTTTTACTGAAAATTTTGTACAGAGCGATGAGATAAATTGCTTCATAGCGAGATGAACGGGAAACGAAATAGTTGAATATTACCCATATCATGTTTTCGTCCTTTCCAGATGTAGAGCTACATCTGTTTAAAGAGAGATTGAGCACTGCGGCTAACAGGTAGGCGAGGTCTCCCTTCTGACGTTTCAACAAACATTTTCCCCATATCGTCTTTTGATACCCGCGAGATGGCTGATATTCGGACAATAACGGAACGGTGAATTTGCCAGAATGTATTGCTGCACAATTGCTGGGCTAACAAGCGCAGAGGAGTGCGAATAATATATTCAGTCTCCTTGGTCACAACCGTGACGTATTTATCTTCGGCTTTAAAGAGTTGAACTTCATCAACATGCAAAAGGTGTATGTCTTCACCTTTGGCGACTTTAAGCCATGTCAGGGTGTTACCGCCGATGTAAAAATAACCCACTAACGTCGATTTAAAATTGACCCACCTGAGACAAAATGTCTGTTCGTTTCATGGATAAAACGGCGGACTATGATCAATCAGGAGCAACTAGTGGATATACACGTTTTACATCAACAGGGCCAAAGCATCCGCCGTATCGCAAAGACGTTGGGTGTATCTAGAAACACGGTGAGAGTTTACCTTAGGAATAAAGACAGACTTCCTGTGTACCCCGAACGTCAGTCACGCCCGTCGAAGCTAGACCCCTATTACGATTATTTA
>NZ_FUXU01000030.1 GCF_900167155.1 Enterovibrio nigricans DSM 22720
CTATAGTGCGGAGAGCGTATTGATCACGAAAGAGTACTGTCCAATCTCTTTCCTACTCTCGTGCCTTTTGGCCACAGCGTATTAACCACTTCCGCTGATCCTCGTATAACGCACCTTACATGGATTCACTTACGTTCATCATACCGACACCCTAGCACTTACCCGATTTGTGGTTATCAGGAGGAACGTCCTCTCACGATTCCATTCCCGTCCCATGATTTACTGGACTTCGTTACATTGTCGGATCCGCTGCTTTATTCAGGATCCTAGGGTCATCTGGTGATACAGATGGTTCACTCTTATCGCGGTGAACAGCGCTTCATACGACTTCAGGTCGCACGGAACAGAAAAGAGTTACCAACTTGGGAAACACCGTTTCTCACCGACAGAGCTTTGCGCACTGATTTTACGATCGCTAAAAGCCGATGCAGAGGCCTACCTTGGTGAACCCGTCCGTGAAGTGGTGATTTCCGTTCCTGCCTATTTCAGTGATCAACAGCGAAAACAGGTTCACCACGCGGCTGAACTCGCTGATTTGATCGCCGTGCGGCTTATCAACGAACCCACAGCCGCGTGCCTTGCGTATAGCCTCCATGAGTCTCACGAGCGACGCTTTCTTGTTTTTGACCTTGGCGGCGGCACGTTTGATGTCACTGTCGTCGAGCACGCTGACGGCTTTGTTGATGTACGCGCCTCCGCTGGCGATAACCGATTGGGGGGCGAAGACTTCACCCATAATCTCGCCGATTTTGTCCTCGATAAAATCAGCAAAGACTTTATCGACATCACACTGGCAGACAAAGCCAAAATTCTCAGAGCATGTGAAATAGCAAAGCGCGAAAATGCGCCAGAAATGCGAGTTTTCTTACCCGAACCCTTTTCCCGCAACGTCACCATAACGCAACACGAGCTTGATGACGTATGGAAAACATCACTGCTACGCCTGTCCCAACCTTTGCGCCAAGCACTCAGCGATGCACGAATTTCACCTCAGGATATTGATGAACTCATTTTCGTGGGCGGCGCGACGCGCTTACGTCAAGTACAGCAACTGGCAACGCGGCTCATCGGTCGCTTTGGTCAATCGTCACTCGATCCCGACCTCGTTGTCGCGATGGGCGCAGCGACGCAAGCAGCCTGCCGCTTACGAGACGAAGCAGTTGAAGAAATTGTTCTTACTGATGTCAGCCCATTTAGCTTAGGCGTAGCCTCCAATCGTAATGGCCAAGTTGATGTATTCAGCCCCATCATCGAACGAAACACGGTCATTCCTACGTCTCGTGTAGAGCGCTACTACACGACCACAGATCAGCAGAACAAAGTCCGTATTGCCGTGTATCAAGGTGAACGTTTTTGGGTAAGAGAGAACATCAAAATTGATGAATTCGAGATAGAAGTGCCGGAAAACAAAGCGGGAGATGAAGCCATTGATGTGCGATTCAGTTATGACATCAATGGGTTTCTTGAAGTCGATGTCACTGTCGTTTCCAGCCAAATTTCTACACAGAAAGTCATCGACAGAACCCCAGTTGGCATGAGTGACGATGACAAAAAGGCCAGCCGAGAACGTCTCGCAGGGCTGAAAGTTCATCCTCGCGATAAACTGCCAAATATCGCATTATCTGAAAAACTCAATCGTCTCTATGAAGAAAAATTGGCCGACGAACGGTACATTGTGGAGCAACTGATTGTTCAATTTACCCGAGCCTTGGACACCCAAGATGAGAGGACAATTCGAGATGTACGAAAAGAGGTGGACAGACAATTAAAAATTTGGGGATTTTAGTACTTCACGTGGAAAATGCCCCCAACAACGTGTCACCAGCCCTGTTACCTTGCAAATCATCAATTTCCTGCAAGACGTAAAACGCGTCTGTTTTGCTAACACAAGTTTAAAACACCCAAAGAAATACAAACAGCGATTGTAATGAGAGTGAGAATAACGAAAACTTTTAACTTTCTTACCTATAAATGACCTTTCAATGCGTGCTTATCCAAGAGGACTTGGGCTACGCTCTATATCCGAAACAACCTAAAGATGTCTGAATTCAGAAGGTGTTAGTACATTCTAATGTAATTAACAAAAATGACGTCGAGGCAAATTCCCGTCGGAAATGGCCTTTCTTTTTTAGGGGTATTTAACGAATAAATCAGCGTTCAACCGCAATGCCTTAGGGTACAAAGTTAAACACTATGCTGTCGATCGGTACCTTTTTATAAAGAGATCACTGCACCGACAATTCACGGTACAGACAACCCGTTGTACAGACAAAGGGGCCTCGTTTTTAACGTCATTTAATCTCGCTGGCCAAGTCATATTTAGGTCGTTTGGATAAAACCGACAATTACTCATGCCGGTTTTTAATTCTCTATATTGCGCGTTCCAATATTTATTAATTAAAGGAATAGTTCACGTTATGACTAAAGTAATTTTTCAAGGCAACGCTATTACACTTGCTGGCTCTTTTCCTCAAGTAGGAACACAAGCACCCGAATTCACATTATGTGGTGCAGATCTTTCTGATGTTGTACTGACATCACTGCGAGGTAAGCGAGTCGTACTAAACATCTTCCCAAGCATTGACACGCCTGTGTGTGCACTTGGCGTAAAGGCATTCAACGAAAGAGCTGCAAATTCACAAAATACCGTCGTACTGTGTATTTCTGCCGATTTGCCGTTTGCTACGGCACGTTTTTGCGCAGCTGAAGGTATTGAAAACGTAGCAACTGCATCGTTTTTCCGTGCTCCAGAATTTGCTGAATTATACGGCGTTAAATTAGCGGAAGGCCCACTAACAGGACTCGCAGCGCGCGCTGTTATTGTTATTAACGAAGAGGGACTCGTTACTCATGCAGAACTTGTTTCTGAAATAACAAATGAACCAAATTACGATGCAGCGATGACCACTCTGGGGTAAATAATAATGAGAAACACCATATTTCTAACAACCTTACTTTTGTCTAGCAACGCTGTAGCTGAATTCTCAACGACCGAAGCAACCGCTCCTTTCGGCGAACAACAAGTTGTTACTCTGGAAGAGACAAATACCTTTAATTTGTCAGGTTCAGCGATCAAAGTTGGTGATTACATGCCATCCGCGCATTTGATGACGTCGGATCTTAAGCCTTTTGACACCAGTGCAGAAGATGATCAAGTAAAGATTTACAGTGTACTCACCTCCGTTGATACCCCAGTATGCGTACAGCAAGCGATTGATTTATCCAAGCATATCGCTTCACGTAAAGCAGACCTTAAAGGTATCGCGTTTTACGCAATTAGCGCTGATACCCCATTCGCCCAGCAGCGCTTTATCAAGCAACATGAAATGAATGACATTGTTTATTTGTCTGATTCTTCAAAGCATCAGTTCGGCTTGAAAACAGGGTCTCATATTGAGGAACTAGGCTTACTAACACGCAGCATTATTGTGACCGACAAAAATAACAAGATTGTCTACACACAACGTGTGCCCGAGCTAACAACCATTCCAGATTTAGAGCGTGCGATTTCAGTCGCGCAGGAAAATCTATAGTGCTTGGGACAATGGCATAACCCCGAGACTATTCGGGGACTTTAGAATAAACCACCTACGTCTATAGGTGGTTTCATTTATTCCCACTGAGAATCGAAGAGAAATCCCGTTACAGACTGGTACAAAGCTGGGATAATACGCAACCTAAAGCCCACGTAGATAAAGCACTCTGCTTTCTATGATGGTACTAAGCAATACTCAAATCATCAGGATTTTTTATGCGCGCCTTTGTACTTCGAGCACGTTCAGCACCGACTAACAGCCAGCAACTGTTAGCCTCCGTGGGCCAAGAAGCCCACACTGAAATTTTGGCTCATACCTTAATGAATTCAATCTTCGTTGCTCAATCCCACCGCGACGACGTCATTGTTTATTTGGTTCTCGAAAGCGCGCAAGATTACTCTCGCACGATTTGCTTTAAACTTAATGAGATCAGCGATTTCAACGGCTTTCATGAGCAAGCATTGCTAGGTAAAGTTGCAAAAGCGCTGGATGCATCGGTTGGCATGACGAAAGAACAAATGCGACAGGTTGAACCTGGAATCACGGTTCAAACGATGAGCTTTGAAAGGCTTTTGCAGGATCTGGTTGAAGATTATCAAGTCTATATGATGGATAAGAAAGGCACGCCAATTCGTGAAGAAGAGTTCAAAGGCGATGTTTGTTTTCTCTTGACTGACCACATCCCTATGCCAAAGAAAACCTTTAACAGCATGAAACGCATGGGTGTGAAGAAGATAAGCTTGGGGCCAAAAATGCTCTTCGCTTCGCAATGTGTTGTCATCATTCAAAACGAGTTGGATCTTCAGCTCTCGTAGACAAAGAAAACCCAAACGAATGTTTGGGTTTTCTTTTAATCAGACACCTGAGATTGTTGTGCTAACTCTTGAACTTTCGCGATCAACATTTCAGGGTTTGAATAGGCGTAGTAATTGACAACGACGCTGTCTGTCGCCGACTTAATGACAACCGAAAACTCACTCGGCTTCGTTTCAACCACATCTTGCCAATGAATCAACGCCTCACCTTTCGCTATATAGCTGTCAGTCACTTTCGTTCGGTATGAGTCAAACACCCAAAAGACCGATATAAACAAAGCCACCGCTGCCATCACCGCGTACATCAACGTCATCAGAACACCGTGTGCTTCATCAGACAAAATAAGCTTGATATTCAGGATACAAAACGACAACCCTAGCACCAAAATAATCAGGGCCAGCGGTTTGTTCAATTCAGCGTAATTTTGGTTGTCTGTGGGGCTTACTGTCATCGCACCACCTTTGATTGATTTACTTTTTAAACCCAAGCACCTTGCGCATGTTTACCGTTCGCGTCGCCACTACACTTCTGTTCCATCCCCCTTTGGCGTACAAAGGCGAAAGATGTGAAACAGTATAGAAATGCGCAAACACGTTTACCAACGCAAGAAATGGGGACTTAAAAAGTAAAGCAGCAAAACAGGTAAATAGCGAATAACCTATATACTTATTTTTGTTTGATTTTTCGAGAATCGGCTGCGATAACCGCCATACAAGTAAACCTTGTATTAGTGTCATAAAAACTGCTGCACCGATCACAGATTCAGTATCGAAAGACGATGACGTCAGGACTGACATGGGAAACACAAAAAACCAAACCAGCACCATAGCTATCGACATAAATGTCAGTTGTTTCCGACTGTAGGTTGATGCATGTTCCCCTTTTTTTTCAATATCTTGATCTAATTTTCTTCGGTACATGTTTTCTAGCTGTAACACCGCAATATCGGTAATATCTTGCTGCAACGGCGTCTGCATCGCTCTTCGATTTGACAATTCTTTAAGCGGCAATAAATTGTACCCTGCCCCGTTCAGACCCAAATGCAGTTGAGTCAACAGCAACGACATAGGGTAATGAAAACACTTCGCCTCCTCGATGGGATCAACTTCTTCAATTTGGCTTGGCAGACTGAACCATTCTTTATTCGTCGTTAACATCGCATGCAAAAACTCGGGTTTAGCGTACTCATAGCTTTCTTTTACCCAGTCATTTTCTTCTCGAACGGTAAGTAAGCTTTGTTGTTGCCAATCAACAACCGCTTGAAGATGAGGGCTATCGCTCGACACAGCCGCAACCAAATTCCAAAGTACGACTGCCTCATCAAAACTGTCATTTGTTAACAGTCTCGACAATGCCATGATGGCGAGCAAATCCCCGTTCTTACCCTTTTCAATAAGCGATGCACGCTCTTCGTCTTCTAGCACGGTTACCTGTCGATCAACGATGAGACGAAAAACAAACTGCTCCGGATAGCGATTCAGCTGTTGAACGGCATCGGGAAGGTAAACGTCCGGTTGTTTCGCAAAGGGTAGCAAGAGACCGATCTCAAGCTCCTTTTGAGCGTCTGGGAGAGCGCTCAACTCACTTATAATGTCCCGTTTATCGGCTCCCCCCGTTGCTAAATGCGAATAAAACCATAGTGCCCAATCAAACACGCCTTCAAAAGGTGCATCAGCCCAGCAACTGGATAAACAAACGTCGCGATTGATGGCACGATAGAAGCACAAGGCATCCGCATAATGCGGGGAAAACGAACGGTCACGGAATTCCTCAAATACAATAACCTGGGCCTCTTCCAACTGCCTAAACCAGCTATCAGGTAGAAGTGGATGGCGACGAATGCTTTCTAGCCAGTCTGGTTTAGACATCGAAGATAACTCTTCATAACTCAAAGGCTCCACACTGAACATTGCATCACTTTCATACGCAGAAAGCTTTGCCTGTAACGTGTCGCAGCCCTTTGCTTTGCTCAGTGCATCACTTACCCACTGTTCTGCCAGCAGCATCAATGTTTGTCGGTTGCCTGATTCAAATTGTTGAGCAGAGTGCAGCGCATTTTTAATTTGTTTTAACCACGCCCAACTCCCTGAATGTCCCGCCCACAATGCGCCACCAATTAACTGCCAGAATTCAGATAGCCCCACTAAATCGAGTCGATGGTTAATACTCCCATCATCTTGATCTAACAGCTGTCCATGCAACCAATTAAATAATCGCCATTCCGCAGAATTATCACTTTTAATCAATAGCCTACGTTCAGCTCGCCAATAAACAGCAGGAAGAGGCATCCAGTTTTGACGTAGAAATGCAGCGCAGACGGGCAGCAAACTGTCGTCACCGACCGTGCTGCGAAAAAGCAAATCTGCCACTTCGGGAAACGCGTTTAACGCCAGTAAACGGGTTGTGATAACACTGACCAGATCCGCCCTGTCAAACAAAAACGCCACATCAACCATAATTTCCCATTGCTGCAGCGAAAGTGATGAGGCTGAACGTTGGCACAGTTCATCAAGCCCCGAATTGAGCACAGAATCAGACGTTAATCCGCACGCAACAGCACATCTGAGCAATATAAACTGGGTTTCAATTCGGTGGCCGTGTAACGCAACAATTGGCTGGCTAAACAAATAATCAATCGCTTCTGGCTGACCAATACTCAACGCAACTTCTAGGGGGCGTGAAAAACCGAGAATCGCCCGTTGTTCAGCATGGCTTAACCATTGAAGCTCTCCTAGCGGAATAAGAAACGGTTGTTTTTGCCAATCATCAATAAACTCGCCGAGTTCTTGCTGCTCTTCTGTGCCACGCAAATAAGACTGCCAACCAAGTCGTTCCCAAAAGACATGCACGATGGGTGGTGGCAACCAACGATTTGCCATCACTGCTTTCAATACATACAGGGAAATTTCTTCTTGTTGGCTAATAGAAAGCATCATCACTGATTCGGCCCATTGTTGCCAAATGCTCAGATTCATTCTATTTTCTGCGCTTGCCAGAATCATATCAAACTGCGCGATTTCAGACAGTTCTGACGTTTGTCTAACATCACTCGACGCGAGAGGAACATGTGTCTCCGAATCGGATTCGAGTCGAGACGAGATATGCGTCAATGCTTCTTCGTAGGCACGTCTCACACGCTGGAAGCCGTCAGGGTCCTCTTCTGGATGATGGAGGCGAACCTGTTTCCGATACGCTTTTTTTATCAGCGCATCGTCCAGCGTTTCATCAATTCCAAGGATTTCCCATATTGTCATTATTTGACCTCGGGTTCTTCGTTTAAAATGGCTATCAGTGACTCCGGTGCATCCAATTCGGGTAATGGCACTCCCCAGTCTAGCCAATGAATCGGGCAGTCTTTGTCATTTTCAATATCCTCGAAAAAGCGACTGAAACTGACGTGGAAACCATCATTGAGGAGGTAGGGCACATTCACCAAATCATCATCTTCATCGTGAATATAGTCCCAATAGTTTCTACCAAAAATGAAGCTATGCAGGTATTCTGACCACCCCGCAAATCGATGACGAATCTGCTTGCTTAAAAAATTCAGCAAAAACGCACATTCCTCCTGAGTCACTTTGCCCAAGCAAAAGCCCGCGCGAACAAAAAACCCTGCTCGGCTATAGTCCCACGCCAGAAAACCAAATTTACCTGAATGTCGGTATGTCGCATCAAGATATCGCATTTCCGCTTTCGCGACTTCACTGTGAACGGCGTGGATCCTTTCCTCCCACTCTTTGCCTGTCATGCAAGCACGTCTGCCAAATTCATTGCGCCAAATGTCACCATGAACCTCCCCCATTGCGAGCCGATGGATCATTTCATGCCATTCTCTACGCGTCGAAATCCCCCACCATTCAACAAAACTTTTCTCCCAATCACTCACGTCTTCAACCTGACGTCTGAGTTCAGGGAGTAAATAATCAAAATCTTGGCGGTTATAACTGATCTGCGGAGCGGCGATGGCCAGCCACCATTGGCAATGAGGTTGTCGAGGATCTAATGCATATCGATGAGAGGAAGGCATCTAAATTACCCAGCTATAAACTCAGTATGTAGCCATTAAGTTTACTTGGGCACTTATGAAAGGTACATGCAGAGCCCGTCAGCATGTTTAAAAATTGGCGATTGATCAGCAGAGGAATCTGCTCTTTCCCTGCACATGTGCCAGTAGCCAGTAGCCAGTAGACAGTAGCCAGTAGCCAGTAGCCAGTAGCCAGTAGCCAGTAGCCAGTGAGTATTATTCAGTTATCAGAATAGCGGCCAACCGGAGCATCCAATTGGCCGCTTTCCCGACGACATCACGCGGTACAGATACACGTTAAGCAAGCATTCACCAAAGTGCCTGCTTTTTTAACTCGGTATACGCATCCATAACGTGCCCAGGGATAAACTGTTCCGTTTGGTAGCCCAACGCTGGATAGTCTCTGATTCGTTCAAAATCCGCGATCGTCGCCGCCACAACTGCGTCAAAAGGCAAATCTTCATTGGCATATTCAACAAAGGGAATCGGGGGTGATGTGACCAGCACCTCGTCCACCAGCTCAGGCCACTGCTTCATAAACGTCGCATAGGATCGCCGTTCCATAAACGGTTTCTGAACCAACAAAATACGTTTGAAATCCAGCCCTTTCTCTTTCATTAACTGATAAGAAAAACGAACGTTCTCGCCGGTATTTGTTGCAGTTGTTTCCAGAATCATTGCGGCATCCGGTACCCCTTCATCTCGCATGAGCTCGGCAAAGGTTTCTGCCTCTGACTTATCAAACACACCGTCAGTAAAACGGCCAGATCCCCCCGAAATCATGATGTAAGGGGCAAACCCTTGTCGGTATAGTGCAGCAGCATATTCAGCCACACGGATATCGTTACTGCCTAGCACAAAAATGCAGTCCGACAGCTGTGGGGAGTGGCCCAATATGTGGTAATTCCAGATGGTCTCGATATGTTGATATAAATGAGATGGCATAAGCGAATATCTTGAATGTTTTGTAGTGGTTTTTTTTACCTTTACCATTTGAAAGTTTCAAATAGTTGACACTGTAAGTATGGTTCCACCCAAAGTTTTTTAACTATTCATCTTTTCTGTGCCTATTTCGGCCCATTTTTATTGGCGCATTGAAACCCATGCATTAAACGCCAACGACAAAATTCAGGTATAAAAAAGCCGCGCAATCGCGCGGCTTTTTTATCAAGGTGTAGAAATTACACTTTCTTCACGAACTCAGATTTCAGCTTCATCGCGCCGATACCGTCAATTTTACAATCGATGTCGTGGTCACCGTCTACTAGACGGATATTCTTAACCTTGGTGCCTACTTTAACCACCAGTGAAGAACCCTTCACTTTCAGGTCTTTGATGACAGTAACTGTGTCGCCATCTTGCAGCACGTTACCGTTTGAGTCTTTGATAACCTTTGTATCTTCAGCATCTGCAGATGCGTCTTGAGACCACTCATTGCCACACTCTGGACAGACGTATAGTGCACCGTCTTCGTAAGTATATTCTGAGTTGCACTGTGGGCAGTTTGGTAAAGACATGTTGATTACCTCGGTTAACATGGGCAAAGAGGGCGTAGTCTAAACCAAGATAAGGCATTCGGATATAGCGAAAAGTGATAAGCACATACTTTTTATGTGTTTAAAGATATTTACACTGTACACATAGGCTTAAAGTCGCGGGATTATTATCCGATAGTGCGTGAAAAACAGCTCATTTTAGGGGCTACACATACGGTATACCTTACCTTCAGCCTACAACGAAATCTGCACACCTTCACATAACGAGAAAAAGTTAATTCACAACTATAAATTCACAAAATCAATACGATCACGCGCTTCCCCTACCAAAACCTTGTCAATCCTGATACGTCACTCATCCCATCATTCAACACACCAACACATTGGCAAACAGCTCCCTTTTTGAGGGCCTGCAGGTTTTCCATCGCCTGCTAGACTCTTCGCAGTAATTATTTATTTTTTAATGAGTTATCTATCAATTAAGGGAAATAACCATGAATGCCCTGTCCATTCGTCAACGGTTGTCGCTTATCATCATCATTGCCGTACTGTCTTTGGTTTCTGTCACCATCGTTTCTCTCATACTTAAGCGAGAAAACATGTTGGAAGACCGCAAGAACCAAATTCAAGTACTGGTAGAAACGGCCGAAACGCTCGTCACACGTCTGTACAGCAAAGCAGAGGCGGGTGAAATCAGTATGAACGAAGCGAAGGCGCGCGCGATTACTGCGTTAGATGCAATGCGCTACGGTGATAATGGTTATTTTATGATTTACGGCATGGATTCGGTGATGGTCCATCACCCTATAAGCGCCAAATTAATTGGTCGAAACCTCGCCAACCTTCAGGACACAAACGGCGTTTATATCATTAAAGAACAGGTTGCGGCTGCGCAAAAAGGCGGTGGGTTCGTTGAGTATCAATGGAAAAAAGCAGGGAATGACGATAAACCCTACCCTAAGATTGCCTACTCGTTACCGTTTAAACCGTGGGGATGGGTGCTGAATACCGGGCTCTATGTTGATGACATCGATGCTATTTTCTATTCAGATATGAAACGTTTACTCTTGCTGGTCACGCTTATCGCAGCGTTCCTCGTCGCCGTTTCCATCACTATCGCCAGAAGCATCACAGCCCCCATCGCTAATCTGCAAACCCTACTCCATGCAGCAGAAAAAAACCTCGATTTGACAGTCCGTTTCAGACCGAAGGGGAACAATGAGATATCCCAGTTAGGACGCGCCTTCAATAATTTAATGTGCGCTTTTGAAGAAACGCTGTCTGGTATTGCTAAAGGTGCGAATCAGCTAAATCAGGAAGTCGCTAAGCTGGAAAACCTCTCGAACCACATTGTCGGCGTCTCTACGCGTCAATCTGAGGACACGGTCAATATAGCCGCTCTTGTTGAAGAATTTGCCGCAAGCATTAATACAATCTCACATGACGCCGACCAAATGAAATCGCTGTCCAATGAAAGTGGTGTTCAGGCCCAACTTGGTGCCACCACCATGCGACAAACTATTCAGAATATGGATCAGATGTCGGAGAAGTCTCAACACTCTAGTGCCGCCGTTTCTGAACTAGACCAGCATTCGAAGGAAATTGAAGGCATTATTAGTGTCATTAACGATGTGGCCGAGCAAACCAATTTACTCGCTCTCAACGCTGCCATTGAAGCGGCTCGCGCGGGCGACCAAGGCAGAGGATTTGCCGTTGTGGCGGACGAGGTCCGAAACCTTGCAGTTCGCACATCGGATTCCACCAAACAGATTGCGTCGACGATTCAAGAGTTACGCTCTGGTATCGAAACTACCGTCACTCGAATCGAAGACAGCCTTACCGTGGTCAATGACAACATGACGCAGACTCACTCTGCCGAGCAATCCGTTCGCGAAATGCACCAGAAATCGCAGGATCTCATCGATATCATTGAAGAAGTGTCACGTTCATTGCATGAGCAATCCATTGCAAATCAAGAACTCGCTCGACGGATTCAAGCCATTGCCGATATGGCGACAAACAATCATCAATCTGCATTTGATGTGCAAGGCTCAGCGCGAGAGGTGAACACATTGGTCACTGACTTTAGGCGCTCGGTCGGGCGCTTTAAGGTGTCGACGGCCGTTTAAATACTCCCCCGCCTTCAAATGAAAATGCCTCATCCTTTTGATGGGGCATTTTCTATGAGCTAGAGCAAACAACGGCGATTTCTGGTACTCAGAAAACCCATACAAGAAAAAGCCCGTGAATATTTTCACGGGCTTTTTCTTTGCTCAAACGCTGCTTAAGACGCTTTGTCGAGCTTTTTCTCTTTCAGCCAGCCACCATGACGCTGACGTTTGTGAACATGGCACGGTAGACCTTCATTTGGCTGCGTCCACGGTGATTCCTCAATGGCCAATTTCATATCTTGGTAACCACTGTCACTGCGTAAACGTATAGAACGACGAGAAAACTCAGTGTCACTCAATGGAATATGGCCCGTTAGCGGGTCGAACGTGATATGCACGATATCAATTTTCTTACCGGCTTTGAGCGAGGTAACATCTGGCACTTGTTTGCTGTCCACCAGCTCAGGTGCTTTAGACAAAACGTGGTCAAGGTTTCGCTTCGCAATCAAGGCTTCAATATGTTCACAAGTTCGGCTGGCATACTGAATTTCTTTCTCACGCCATAACACTTCACTCATGGTTTTTGGCATGTCACCCACAGCGTTCCACAAATCAACCATGAATATCAGCAGTTCTTCATCGCCTGCTAAATCAAGAATGCCGTTCAGCGGCGTGTTAGACACCACACCACCATCCCAATAATGGTCGGTACCAACTTTTGTTGCAGGAAATCCAGGAGGCAGCGAACCACTTGCGACTGCATGCGCAGGGATCATCTTGTCGCTTTCACTGTCGAAGAAGACCAGCTCTCCGTCAGTCACGCGTGTTGCGCCCACCGTTAGACGTGCCTTCTTTGAATTGATCAAATCCCAATCTGCGAGATCTTCTAACGTAGAAAATAGAGGGGTTGTATCATAGAAGCTTGTCGCAGCTTCCCCGGGAGCAGCCAACCACGGACTTACCGGACGTGGAACAAAAAAATCTGGCTGCCCAAACATGAGTGCTTGCGTCGCACTGGCTGTATTGAAGGCTGTGGCCATTTGAGGTGGAAGAAGTGCGTCTGTTCCGGGGCGAGAAATTCGGTGCCAGAATTCTTCGAGTTTAGATAAGCGCTCTTCGGGTTTATTTCCCGCCAGCACAGCGGCATTCAGAGCACCAATAGATATCCCTGCAAACCAATCTGGCGTATAGCCCGCCTCTTGTAGCGCTTGATACGCACCAATATGATACGCACCCAGCGCGCCTCCGCCTTGAAGTACCAAACATACCGTTGGCTTTTTCTTTCGTCTCGTTGTCGCCATTCCATCACCTTTTCTGTGAGAGTTTAAAAGATACCTCCTTGTGTATAGACCAAGTATTTAGACACATTGTGAATAGTTCCCTTCGGCACCTAACAAGTTAAACGAACTCACATAACCCCCTAGAAACCTTTCATAAATTACAATATCACGCGTAAAACTTGAGATCAGACGCCTTTCGCGGCTTCGCACAAAGTAGACATATTGCTACTAGCTACCTGCTATTTTTAGAGAAAGGAAATGATGGTTGTGACAATACCGAGGCTGACATGGAAAACGTATTCTCCCGTAAAGATGACTCACTGTACGCGAATCCATACTCTTTTCTCAGACTTCCCATGGTCAAAGACCCTACCGACACGGCGGCAGAAATCGTCGTTTTGGGTATGCCTTATGACATGGCGACAACAGGTCGTTCTGGTGCTCGACTGGGTCCTGATGCCATTCGTCGTGCGTCTGTCAATCTGGCATGGGAAGGACACCGTTACCCATGGCCTTTTGACCTGAGAGAAACATGCAATATTGTTGACGCAGGGGATTTAATTTTCACCTGTGGTGACAGTGAGGATTTCGTCAATATGGCGGCTGAAGCCGTGGGGTTGATTCTAAATTCCGATAAAACGCTGCTAACGTTAGGTGGCGATCACTTTATCACCCTCCCGCTTCTTCGTGCCCACCACGCGAAACATGGCAAGATGGCATTGATCCATTTTGATGCCCATACGGACACTTACAGCCAGGGGAGCCGCTTTGATCACGGCACTATGTTCTATCATGCGCCAAAGGAAGGTTTGATTGATGCCCCATCATCCGTCCAAATTGGCATACGAACTGATTATGACAAAGAAAATCATGAGTTTAACGTTATATGCGCGGAAGCGGCCAACGATATGACACCGGAAGATATCGCAAATCATGTAAAAGCCCTTGTAGGCGATAAGCCCGCTTACATCACGTTCGATATTGACTGTCTTGACCCTGCATTTGCACCAGGCACAGGCACGCCGGTTATTGGGGGCATCACCTCAGACAAAGCATTGCGTATTTTGCGAGGGCTACGAGGCATCAACTTGGTCGGAATGGACGTTGTCGAAGTCAGCCCACCGTTTGATAACGCCGAAGTGACAGCGTTGGCAGGCGCGACAATTGCGACTGAGCTGCTTCACCTCTGGGCGTCTCAATAACGTTTAGACATACACCGATGAAGTCCAACAACGCGGAGAGTTACCCCGCGTTTCTTTTGTCTTCCTGTCGTTCTATCAGAGGGTGTGACTCGATAAAGTGCTCTACATCTTTGCGATAAGATGGATAAAACATATTCGGCGCATGGCCGCAGCCTAGGTAGTAATTTACAGACATGTCAGGCTGCTCATCACGCATGCGTTTTACAATCTCTTTTGTCAGCACATCGGAGTGCAAACCGTGCATCAGCATAAGTGGTTGACGTAACCGTTTAAATTGACGCCACAGGTTTATGGGAGGGCCTTCAGGATCATATCCAGCCAAAATATTGGGGTCATAATGCGTCGTGTACTCGCCGTTATCTAGCCGCCTGACTGATGCCGAAATCATGGTTTGCCACTGATGCGACGTATGAGGTCCAAAAGGCTGGTAGAGCGTTTGGAGGTATTGGTTAATATCGTTATGGTATTTAAAAGAAGGGGGGGAATTTACATAGTTGACAATACGTTGCAATGCGTTTTTTGGTACTTCCGGCCCGATATCATTCAGCACTAGCGTACCGATACGATTGGCATAAGCATTATGAGAGGCCAGAAGCATGCCAATCAGTCCGCCCATGCTTGTGCCCACCCAATGCACCTTTTCACAGCGATAAAAATCCATGAGCTTGAGCGCAAGTTCAACATAGTTCGTGTAACAATACTCTTTAGTGGGTGAATCCGCCCATTGTGAAAGTCCTCTCCCCAACGCGTCCGGTGCAATCACACGGAAGCCCTTGGATGCCAGTTCATCTCCCAACTCGACAAAATCGATACTGTTTCTGGCTAAACCATGCCAACAGATGACGGTTTCACCGCCTTCTGGATTCCAAGTACGAACGTGTATTTCTCGGTTATTTAAGACCGGATACTGTTGAAGCATTTCTGACATAGGCAGACTCCCCTCCTGAGTCTTAAATTATTTGACTTAATTCACGTTTTCTCAACTTTTTAGCGGGAAATAATTTGTCAGGTGAAACGCGTGAACATCCTTTCACCATTCAACACCCTGAAATCAGGTTGTTTCGTGCTGTTTAGCCTTCGACAGTGATAACATTCGAAACCATTTACACGAGATAAAGAATTGAATAATGGAAAAAATTCTTATTAGCGCCTGTTTATTTGGGCAAAAAGTTCGCTACAACGGCAGTGACCTCATGCTGGCACAAACCGATTTAGAGACGCTTGGCGAAATCGCAGAACTCATTCCATTTTGTCCTGAAGTTGCTGGCGGATTAACCACGCCTCGCCCCCCTGCAGAAATTTTCCCTGCCAATGGTGAAAAGGTACTCGATGGTTCTGCAACTATAAAAACCACGGACGGTAATAACGTCACTCGCGCCTTCATCTCGGGTGCTCAGCAAGCATTGTCTTTGTGTCAACAACACAAGATCCGATACGCTATTTTAACCGAATCAAGCCCTTCTTGTGGTTCGAGCCTGATTTACAACGGAAAGTTTGAAGGAGAGAAAACTGAAGGACAAGGCGTTACTACTGCCTTGCTACGCCAATCAGGTATTCAGGTGTTCAGTCAATTCACATTAGAAGCGCTCATCGAACAGCTTAAAACCGAAACGGATACACCCACACTGCCTGTTTAAAGGTAAAGGCAGTGAGAGGATAAGAGTTTTAGACGTAGATGTCTTGGAATAAGTGTCTTGGTAATAGATGTATTGGTATACATCTCTAGGTACAGATGTCTTAGGTTTATTTTTCATCAGACCTTAGCACTAACTCAACCCGCCTGTTTTGTTTCTGTCCATCCTCATTGAGGTTATTGGCAACAGGCGCGTATTCACCCACACCCGCTGCAGTAAGCTGCTTTTTGGGGATTTGGTGATTATGGGTCAGTACTTTCACTACCGCATTTGCGCGTTTTTCTGCCAATTTCTGGTTATACCCTTTAGCTCCTTTATCATCGGTATGCCCTACCACATAGAATGCCCCATTGGGATTCGCTTTTAAATATGTGGCTAGGGTATCCATCACGGCTTCTGATTCCGGTAGCATTTTGTCGCTGTCGAACTCAAACAACAGCCCATCAAGCGCGACATGCCCTTCTTGGGCCATCTTGTCTGTGAGACCGTCGAGGTCGATCACCACTCTGTCATCGACAAGCTCAGTTTCTTCGACGATACGCAGTTCACCCCATAAGCCACCTTTAAAGCCAATAACATACACCATGACATGTACGTCACCTTCGGGTCGTTCAAGTTTATATAACCCGTAGTGCTGGCTTTCATCGTTACCAATCTGAGCTAGCGCTTTAAGGGGCTCATTGAGACTCGCTTCACGGCCGCATTCTTCCTTGCCCTTACAGCGAAATGACGGTTTGAAACCCAATTTGGTTAAGGCTGAGTGATAGTTCGCATACACTTCATATTCCGAGTACTGACGCGGCAGCTGATATTGAATATCGGTCACTTTTCCTTCTTGAGAAACGATTTGAGGCTGACGCTTATTAAACCCAGTAAGAAGGCGAGCTTCGCCAAAACCTAGGTGTACATAATCTTGAATCCAAGCTCCCGGCAATCGCTGAATCATCGGGTGATCAGCACTGCCTTCAATGTCCTTTTGGCTCAGATCGTTAAACGTGATGACCTCAGGCTCACTATCCAAATAACTCGTATTTGTGACTATCAAATCAAGGGGTTCTGGGATTTCTTCCAACACATCCACCTGCAGCCCTACGCCTTTTGACCACCTCGCTGAAAACACAGACACCGTGATGGGTTTCGTTGCGGAAGGGATCCTGGCAACAATGATGGCAGGGGCATTTTTCGAAATTTGATCTTTAGGTTGGATAATCGGCCAGATAACCCGCTTGGGGTTACCACAGGCTTTTTCACCCTCGCAGGAAAAGAGTATTTCTCCCCCTAGCATGTTTATCTGAGCGCGATAGTTGTTTAGGACATTGGATGTATCATAAGAAGGAGGAAGCGCGTAAGCATATCGACTCAGACGTCCACCAACGTCACGCGTTATCAGCGTTCCTTTTTCAGATCCAATGATTGCAGGAAAATGGGTATAGTGACGAACACTCTTCTCTTTTAGCTCCGCATCAGGAAACGGGCTAAACAAATCCGCTGCATTCACGCCAGTGGCGAGCAATGAAGATGCGACAAGAAACAACATCGCTTTCTGGGTCTTTTTAAAGCCAACGTGCATCACTTCTCCCCCTTAAAACACATTTTCCCGCGAACACTCCACCAAGACGCTGGTAACGGTAGCGTCATGATCCCCCACGCTCACGTATTTTCCATCGCCAACAAACGCAACCGCTAAGTTCTTAGATTGAAGATAGGGTGCACGTGCTCTGCAATCTTTAGGTGGCTCAATCGCAATTTGATCTGCTTGGGACTGCGCCAAACCACGCCAATCCGAGACTGAAACATAAAGCACTCCATACTCATTTTTGTTTTTTCATTCCAAGGCCTTTTTATGCGGCATCCACATAAAAAGGCTTGTCACACAAGGTGGCAATGTCTTGTCCGTTTTGAATCAGTGTGTCTTTGCTTCCCGCCAACAGTTTTTCCCGTTTACCTGACGCAAATAGCACCGCTAACTCAAACACTTTTCTTCCATAGCGATCACGACTGATTAAGGCTCGGGAAACCGCAAAACCTCGAATTGCATCAAGGTTCGCTTCAAACCGATAAATGGAATAAAGGCTAGATATCTTGCGAGCAAACTGGCGAGTATTTGGGTTGATCACGATTTGATGGTTAAGAAATGTCATGTGCCAACCAAACGCCGTACATACCGACCAGTAAAAGATTTTTTCACCACTATTCACACTTCCTAACACGGCAAGAAAAACAGAAGTCGCTAAAAGGAGTAAGCCAAATACCTTGAGCCCTGTGCCACCGCCAAGCCTCAGTCGAATATCACCAGAACGGGCATCCCTCATCTTCTTCATCTTGTTTATGCACTCAATACGCTGAATAGGTACAAAGCCGTGGCTGCAATCATCGCGGCAGGAAACGCAAACAGCAGTCGCCACAACGAACCGTGGACCTGATATTCCAAATACGCATCTTGCGATGACGCATTCAAGGGATAGACGTTTGCGGAAGACTTTGCGCTTACAGAAACCTTGTCGCTTGCCGAAAAAAGAGGCTGGATATTGGGCCAGTCAGAGACATGATCAAACACCTCAATGCCATGTTGCACACCCAGAAAATCAGCCAGTTCTGCCGTTTGTTCAAAGTTGCCGATGCTGTTTCGCCAAACACGCTCTCCCTTCGCGCTCAGCTCAAGCCAACAGCCTTTTTTATACTCAATGATGGGGGTCACCGTCAGTTTGCAATCAGAAACAAGCCAGAAAGTCACCTGAGACAGCGAAAGGCCACGCCATCCAACACAATGCGCGATACGATTTCGACCGAAAATGAAGCGTTCCCTGCAGGAAAAAAACACAGTACAGAGAAGGGAAAGAAAGATTGCACAGCCAATAAAAAAAACCTCATTGCCTGTGCCTCTTACGACAGAAACAACGGCCATCACGACTGAACTTACTAAGGGAATAAGACAGACAACACCCAGCACCACAAAAATTTTTTGCTTTACCCCAACAAGGTAATACTGGCCAAGCTCATCTTTTTTAAGGTGGTAGCGCGCGCCCCAATACAAATCCTGATAAGTGATGTTCATCCACGTCCCTGCGGTATGCCACTTGAACAATTACCATACTGGTGCAGTGATAATCGGTCGATATCGAAGGTGTGTTAATAGTTAGACATTCGAAGAGTTTGAACAAAGAAGTGATGTCACTTGCCAGCAATGAGGAGGAATGAAGACGACATCTAAAAGGACAAGAGGAGGAGTAAGAGCCTCGTTTGAGGCTCTTGGTAACAGGTACTCAGTCGTGCCAAAAAAAACGAATCATTATTCGCACGTTTGTTGAAGTGAAGGCGCGTTTGCTCAACCACGGCCAACACAACATCACTTGCCGCTTGCAGTGATTTAACGGGCAAATATTCATAGATGGAATGGAAGTTGTGTGCGCCCGTAAACAAATTAGGGCAAGGCAAGCCATTTTGAGACAGAATTGAACCATCATAGCCGCCACGCATTGGAATCACGTTTGGCGTAATGCCGCATTGCGCATAGGCTGCTTTTGCAATATCGATAGGGTAACGGTTTTCGCCTTTCAGGCTGTTTTCGACGTTGGAGTAACGATCAGAGACGGTTAAGGTCACACTGCCTTCTCCCCACAGTGCATTGCAGCTGGTCTCCATCGCTTTCATGAACACTTTGCGCTGTTCATAACCTTCTTCGGTAAAATCGCGAATATCAAGGGTCAGAACAGTTTGTGCGCTGTTGCCGTGCAGCTCTTTTACCCAGTAGTAACCTTCGCGGCCTTCTGTGTATTGAGGAGCCTCACCCCCCGGCAGCATGGCAATGAATTTGTGCGCCATCAGCAGCGAGTTCTTCAGCTTTCCTTTGGCGGACATTGGATGCGCAGACTGACCGTGGAAAATCACTTTCACATCGCCCGCATTCCAGTTTTCATACACCAAGTCGCCGATCGCACAGCAATCCAACGTGTAGGCAAAATCAGCACCAAACGCGTCTACATCAAACGCCTTAGCACCGCGAAGGCCTACTTCTTCGTCAGGAAGGAAACCGACCTTGATGGTGCCGTGAGGGATCTCAGGGTTCGCTTTCAAATGTGCCAGCACGTTCATGATGGCTGCAATCGCTGCTTTGTCATCTGCGCCCAGCAAGCTAGTACCATCAGTCACGATGATGTCGTCACCCATGTAGTTTTCTAGTTCTGGGAATTCAGACTGCTTCAGATAAATGCCCAGGTCAGCATTCAAGCAAAGATCAGCACCGGAATACGGCAAAATTTGCGCATGCGTATCAGTATCACGCTCTGCACTGGTATCCAGATGACCGAAAAATGCCACGGTCGGGATATCTTGGTTGGTATTGGCAGGTAACGTCGCGGTAACAATGCATTTTTCATTGACGTTAACGTCTTCCAGTCCAAGCTCTAACAGTTCTTTTTCCAAGTGACGGGCAAGTTCCCACTGCCCATTTGAGGACGGTATTTGGCCTTCAGCGGCATTTTTGCGATTGCAGGTAGTGTTGAATTGGGTGTAACGGATAAAACGACTAACAATATCCACGGTGCGCCCTTTCTATATACTTCGGAAAATTGCCGTCAATATAAGCACCTATCCCACAATAAAACGTGATGTGCACCGCTTTTATTTTGAAAGAAAGCAGATATTTACTTCGTAAAATCAGCAAGTAAACAAGGTGTTACACATCTGTTCCCACTTCGCATTGTCTGCATTTATAACCCGTTACCTGGCGTATGAATTTTGTTCTGTTCGCGTTACCATTTACCCGTGAGTTCAACGCCTCTTTTTCCTAACACAATGGAACGTGAATGCTTTCAATTCCTCTTCCCTTTGTCGCTTCCTTACTTTTGCTTCTCACCGCCATTATTGTGAGGGTAAAGCAGCCCCACTCAGGAATAAAAACGATGGGGTTTATTCTTCTTTGCGCACTCGCAACCGCCATCGTCGGGTTAAGGTGGAGCTTTGATATCGCTCTGCTTAGATTCCTTCAGCCCATTACTGGCGCATTTATCCCCATGGCAGCATGGCTCTGCTTTGCCAGAGCACATGGCAATCACTCTCGACCTTGGCGCCATCTAATCGGCCCTCTTGCCGTGACCATCTGCGCGTTTAACCATGAGTTATGGTTAAATGCCGTCGACATACTCCTTGTCAGCCTGTATTTGGGGTATGGCAGCTTCCTTATCGCCTCGTCTTTCTCGATACCCGCTGGCGTTCGGATATCCACAATTCGTAACGTTGTCGTCGCTGAACGCACCGCTGGCGGGTTACTCCTGTTTTCAGCCCTCATTGATGGCGTCTTAAGTTACGATTTTATGGTGAACAACGCTGAGCACGTGCAGCTAATCCTTTCCACCAGCTATCTTGTGCTTATCCCTGCAATTGTATTTACCGTTGTTATTGTCAGCGCCAGCGTACCGTCAAGCGTGAAACATTCTCAGGAAGAAACGGCCTCATCCCCCACTTCAACAGCAAGCCTGATAGGTCACATCGATGCCAAAAATATCGTCAATAAATTCGACGTTCTTATGAAAGAAAAACAAGCATTTCTCGACCCAGACTTAACGTTGAATCGATTAGCCAGAAAACTCGGCATTCCGGCAAGGCAAATATCTTCAGCTGTGAATCAAATCTACGGAGAGAATATTTCCAAAGTCATGAACGGATACAGGATTGAATTTGCCAAGCAACTCCTGATAAGCACGAATGAGAGTATTACCGCGATCTATCTTCAATCAGGCTTTCAAACCAAATCGAATTTCAATCGCGAGTTTTTGCGTATTACAGGAATATCGCCTTCGGCATTTAGGCAAAAAGGTGAATAACGAATAGCTACACCGCAAAAATTGTCTGTTCGACCAAAGCCCTTACTTTCTCATTGGGAATCCGTGAGCATTAACTAAACCCTCACGCTGCTTAATTAAATCAATAATGAGACATGTGAATTATTTCCTATACTCACAAGTAACTCATCTATTGATAGGGGATTTATCAATGAGCTCTTTACGTTGCATCATCGGCGCACTTTGGGTGTTTTCCTGTTCAGTTGCTGCCGAAGTTGGCGTCACCGACAACACGATCACCTTTGGTATGAGTAATGCCCTATCTGGCCCTGCATCGGGGTTAGGTAATGGCGTAAAAGCAGGAACGCTCGCCTACTTTGAGAAGATTAATCAGCAAGGTGGTGTTCACGGCAGACAAATAAAAGTCATCTCGCTGGATGACGGCTATGAGCCAGATCGCGCAGCAAAAAACGCGAAGCGTCTCATCTATACCGATAAAGTGTTCGCGTTGGTCAGCTTTGTAGGTACACCAACATCGAAAGCGGTTGTGCCTGAAGTCAACCGTGCAAAAATCCCTTATATCGGCCCTTTTACGGGTGCCGAGTTCCTGCGAACACCAGCCAACAAAAATATCTTTAACGTTAGGGCAAGCTACTTTAATGAAACCGAAAAACTGGTCGATCATTTCATTAATGACCTTGGCTATAAAAAGATTGCGGTTTTTATTCAAGATGACGGATACGGTGCAGCGGGCAAAGCCGGCGTGCAACGTGCATTGAGACAACGAGGATTGAAAATCCACGCGGAAGGCAGATATCAGAGAAACACCTTAAACGTGGAACAAGGATTGAACAGCATCATGGCGAAGCAACCCGACGCTGTGATTATGGTGGGTGCGTACAAAGCCTGCGGTGCCTTTATCAAAATGGCACGCAGCAAAAATTTCACGCCTAAGTTCGCCAATATTTCCTTTGTTGGTACAAAAAAACTTATCGCGGAACTCGGCCCTGATGGCGATGGCAGTTACATTTCTCAGGTCATGCCTAATCCCGATGAAAGCACGTTACAAATTTAAGAAAGATCTAGGCAACTACGGTGTCGACAGCCCGTATTACACTCAGCTTGAAGGCTATCTCAATGCAATGGTCATTGTAGAAGCGTTAAATGAAGCAGGCTCTCACTTAACAAGAGACCGCTTTGTGAATGCCATGGAAGGCATGAAAAACAAAGATTTTGGTGGTTTGCAGGTCAATTTCGGAAAATCTGACCGCCAAGGTTTAGACGATGTCTATCTCACTAAAATTGAAAACGGCAAAGCAGTCCCTATCCAAAAGATGAAGTGATCGTATGACAAAGTGGATAACGCTCTTTTCAAGGCTCTCCCTGCGCTATCGTATCTTGCTGCCATTGATTGGCAGCATTACGATATTCCTGACCGTCGCAGCCCTTTTCTTTCATCAGATGACCTCGACAGAGCTTTCGAGGATCCAACAGGGCAAAGTCGAATCATTGGCAAACTTTTTAAAACAATCAAGCACGACATACATCCTTAATTACGACTTGTCTGCACTGGAAGATTTCGTCAAAGTCGGTATGCAGGATGACGATATCGACCACATTGAATTTGTCGACGGCCAAGGTATCCCGTACACGGAAATTCAGCCCAAGGCTATCACATCAGACGCGCAGACATACTCTGAAGAGATACTGTCACAAGACGGTGATCTGCTCGGTACGCTGAATATCGTCTACAACGAGAAAAACTCCACTGCGGCCCTTCAGCGAAATTTACAAGTCGTTCTGTTTTGCTTTTTTGCCATCATCGCCCTGTTGTGCGGGATTATTTATGTTGTTGCTTCGCGCCTTTCTAGGCCGTTGATTGCCATTACACAAGATCTCGCCTCAGTGTCCGATGCGGCACTTGATAACTCTCGCCTTGTCTTAAAAGGGGCGGAAGATTTGGCAGACGGCGTGGAAAAACAGCGTGCAGCGCTTGATTCAAACGTGTCGGCTATTTCCCAAATTACCGAAATGGTGAAACAGACTAACGAAAATGTGCTGAGTTGTTTGGATGTCTCAAAAGGCACGCTTGAACTCAGCAGTGCTGGCAGCAAGAACATGGATCAAATGGCGCACTCTGTTGTACTCATTGAGAACTCAAATAAACAGTTGCGCGAAATTAATGACATTATTCAGAAAATTTCGGATTACACCAAGGTCATCCATGACATCGTTTTTCAAACCAAGCTCCTGTCGCTCAATGCCTCTATTGAAGCTGAACGCGCAGGAGAGCATGGCCGTGGGTTCGCAGTTGTCGCGCAGGAAGTGGGACAACTGGCATTGATGTCGGGTCAGGCTTCTCAAGACATTGATAAGTTGCTGAAAGATTCGATGGCCACCGTCGGAGAAATCGTCAAAGAAACGGAAATTCGTGTGAAGGAAAGTAAAACACTGTCAGAACAAACACAAGTGAGCTTTTCAAGTATTTCTGAACAAATTCAAGGGTTAGCGAAAGAAATAGATTCTTTCAGTGAAGCGTTTAACCAACAAATGAAAGGCATTGTTCAGGTTAACTCCGCCATGGAGTCCATGGCTGGCATTGTTAACCACAATCATCATATTGCCAGTGAGACGTCGCAGGTATCAATGAGCTACAAAGAACAAAGCCTAAAACTCAAGCAAGTCACAGATACCATTAAAGATTTGATCAAAGGGAGCAAGAAAGCGTCCTGATTTCTTGCTCACTTAATTGGTCGAGCAAGGTATTAGAAATCACACTCCGCACTGAACGTCAGTCTCTCGTGCGTGTAAGGGTGATCAAACGACAGCTGTTCAGCGTGTAGATGCAACCGAGCATCCTTTTCACCGTAAAGACTGTCGCCAATCATTGGCATGTTCAGCCCTAGGTGGTGCGCACAATGCACGCGAAGTTGGTGAGTGCGGCCAGTTTTCGGGTACATATGTAACTTGCTACGGCCCGCTTCAACCTGAATCACCTGCCAATATGTCGTCGCAGGCTTACCGTGTTCAAAACAGACCAACTGGCGTGGCCTATCATCAGGGTCGCCGCGCATAGGCAAATTAATTTCACCTTGCGGCTGTTCTACTACCCCTTCCACCATCGCAATATAACGCTTTTCCACACCACGCGTTATAAATTGCTTCTGTAAGCTCTTGTTTGCGCGTCTTGTCAGGGCAAACACCAACAAACCCGACGTCGCCATATCTAAACGGTGCAGTACAAAAGGGCCTTCGACATCAGGGAACAGAGCCTGAACGCGAGTGTAAGCCGAATCATTTATGGTTTTACCAGGAACGGACAGTAGGCCAGAAGGCTTGTTGACCACGACAATGGCATCATCTTGATAGATAACGTCTAACGTTTTATCTTCCCCCCAGTTCCTTTCAAGTGGGTTCGGATCGACGGTTAGCCCTTCCAACATATGATTCAAAATAGGATTACATTTCCCATGACAAGATGGGTAAAACGTTTTGTGTTGGCGCACTTCAGATTTCGGTGACACTCCCCACCAAAACTCGGCCATCGCCAACGGTGTAAAGCCGTGTTTATACGCATAATGCAGCAACTTAGGTGCCGCACACTCTCCCGCTCCAGCAGGCGGTACCGGGTGAGTAGTGGGTGCGAAGATGTCTTTGAGGGATTTTGCCTCCCCGCGTGCATTCAGAAAACGATATTGCTCAAACAACTTGTTTTGAAGAGCGTTAGACAAGGTTTTACGTTCTTGCTTCGCGAGCGCGATTTCAGTCGTTAACGCCGTTAGTGCCGATTGAACCAGACCGATTTTTTCGTCCCACTCCAATTTAAGGTATTTGAGCACATTCTTTTCAGCGACGCTTAGCTTGGCTAAGCCGTCTAAGGCTAAAGTTAGTGCGTCCCCTGTAAGGGTTGACTCCGCCTGTATACGTTGTTCTTTACGCGCCGCTCGTCCCTCAATCATAGCTTGACGTTGCTGTTGTTCTAGCTGGTTATAATCGCTTTGATGCTGTGCCAACTGCGCAGCCAATTCTGACAACAACGGGTTGGCAGTGAGCGTTTTCACTTTGGAATTAAGTACCGTTATGCATTCCAACTCCTGTTGGAAAAAGCACTCCTCAGCCAGCATATCAAACACAGGCGGCACAAAATGGGGCAATAGGTTTTGCTCAGCGATTTTGCCCGAAAACGCACTGAAATAACCTAACTCACCTTGCGGCGATCGCACTAACAGCACACCAAACATTTTTCCTGTTCCCGAATCCACGGAAAGTTCATGCTTATCGGTCAGGCCAAAATCATGCTGCCAGTCAGATTGGGTAACGAGGTGTTGCTGCAATTCATTCGCTGCGAGTACACACAGTGGATGCGGCTGATAGTAAAACGGAAACGTAAACGCACTTGGCAGCTCGAATTGATCGATAGTGGCATTAAAACGGGTAAAAAATTCGTCTGATTGGTGCATGGTCAAATTCTATCAGCGACACAAAGGAGGCGCGATTTTACCTGTTTAAACGAGGAATACCACCTCGCTGGACAGCCGCATAGTGAGCATAACCTTCTGGTGGTATAAAGGCAGGCCGTAAGGCAAGGATAACTGTTTAAATTTTGTGTTGTTTCGACGAATTAACCGCCCTTTAGCCCTTCCCCACGGCAGGATGAAATGCATTAAAAAAGCCAACAGTACCTGACTGCTGGCTTTTTGAAAGTACGTAACCGTTTGAATGGATTGCGTAGATTGCCTATGGCTGAATCACGCTGCCGTACTCATCGACCTGAACCACGTAGATCGATCTGTCGCTGCCATTTGCGGCGGAATCCTTACCATCAAACGTGATAGAAAAGGCACCTTTGTTGCCGACGGGGGTGATGTCGAAGTTCAAGCTGTTGTCGCTGGTGTCCTGGCCTGTGAAGGCCAATTGCTTGCCGACTTTTTCACCATCAGAATTGTATTTCTGAACGCGGACTTCGTAGCGTTGGCTGTCACCGATTGCCGCCCAAACAATCACATAGTCCCCAGCAGTACCGACACCGACAACTTTAGCTGGACCATGCCCCCCCGTCGCTATGAACTTATCAACCGCAGAGCTCGACTCACCATTTTCATCAAAGTGTTGCATGTAAGTGTGCCATTCACCACTTTCTATCCCACGCCAAACCACGACAAACTTACCCTCAGTCCCAATCGTTGTGATTGATGGAGAGTCGTTGGCAGTAGTACCAGATAGACTGAGTGTTTTGATAGAATTACCTATTGGTTTGTTGATTCGACCATCCATCAGAGCCAATTTAACCACCCCGCCAGATGAACCAACAACTGCGTATTTGCTGTTAGCAATACCGACAATATTAGTTTCTTTATCTGCGTTGCCATCCGTACCGCCGATGTTGAGCGTTTGTGTGCTGCCAATGGTGCTGCCCGCAGAAGATAGCATCGCGATATTAGTGGCTGTACCCGTCGAACCTTGGCGCCAAGAAATGGCGTAGTTGCTATTGCTCAATACGGTGATTTCTGGCGCGGAGACAATAGGGTAACCGTTTGAGTTAGCAGAAACCGCACCCACTACACTGGCATTACCTACTTTGTCGCCATTGATATCAAGAAGCTGCATGTATATAGAGAAACTGGTCTGCCAGACGATCACGCTGGTATTACCCGAATGTGCAGAGGTGACCGATCTGAGTTCTGAAGGTCCCAGATCCATGACGGGTCCCATCGTCGCGCCATTATGCTCACTAGGGTTGGCATAAATTACCTGCGCATAGGAATGTACTACAAGGTTGGCGTTGTTGTTGTAACCCGTCCATGTTGCCAGCATATCGCCCTTGTCGTTCAACATGGTTATCTCAGGCGATTCTATTTTCTCCCTCGTGCCGAACGTCAGCTCTTCACCTTTGAGCGTACCGTCTGCGTTAAAGCTTTGCAGATAGACTTTATTGTTCCCGTGGTAATTACCATCCCATCCACGCCAAACGACCGTATAACTGCCATCTGGATTGGTGGTGGTTACATAAGCAGAATCATCGGGGGTATTATTTCCATTTCCTTCCAAACTCTTCGTGCCAGTACCGGAACCATCGTCGTCAGCGATAACAATCGAGGCACTGCTAAGATCACTCTTGTCATCTTTCGTCCAAGCGCTAATGGTGAAGCTTTCACTATTTTCAGCTGTACTGTCGTCCATAGTAGGAATAGCGATACGGACAGACGTTATGCCTTGTGGCAAGGTGAGTTTTGTCAGCGTCGAGGAAATTGCGCTCGTGCCCGTCGTTCCGTCTGAGTAATGCAGCGTCACTGTGTTGAGATAATCGCTGTTAAGCACAGCGCTACCGTCGGTAAGAGACAAACTCAGTGTCGCTGTCGAGCTTTTGGTTTCCTCGTCCAAATTAACAGTCGCATTGGCTACTGATCCTTCGCTCACAGACGCTGAGCCGAGTGTAATTCCCGTTACCTCAGGGTTTAGCTCGCTTGGGAAAACGGTTTTGGGATAACACGTGTGATCTTTTGATGTTACGGTTCCCATTGCGCTGATTCTGCTAGGAAAAAGGCCGACACGCACTTTCTCACCAGTCGATGGCAGCAGACGAAATAGCGCATTACTGTTCACGTTCCCAGATACATTTTGGTTCTTCGCCGAAACCAACAATTGACCATTTTGATCCAACGTTGCTGCCGTTACGAAATCAATAAAGTGGAAGGCTTTTAGTGATGCTGCACCGGTGGTTGTATCTATCTTAAGAGTACGATTGTTAGTAACAAACAGAAGCTCGCCTTCGTAAAACACAAACGAGCCCCAACTGGTGAAGCCACCAAAGCGTAAGTTGTCTTCGAAATTACCTACATTGGTCGTTTCACCCGTTTCAGGGTCTATTTTGAAAATTGTCATGGCATCAGATGCGAACAGCTCGCCCGTATCTGGATGAAATGCCATACGCAAGATTTGCTTATTGACTGTGGGTCCCACCGTATGCTTTCCGGTTTTAGGATCCATATAGGCAAGCTGGTATTGATTGAGCGTCTTGCCATGTAGGTCAAGCCCTGCATATTCATCTGCTGAGAAATCACTTTCTGGGACTTCAACATGGAAAGCAGTAGGCTGTGTTGTATTCGTATAGTAGAGGCGATCGGAGATGGGGTTATACGACATCGCAGGTCCGCTAAACACAGTGCGAGAGTGATAAGTGGAACGATTCACCGCATCTGTCGCATAAATGCCAGTCATTTTGTCCAATTCTTGAACATCCAAAAGAAGGCCAACGTGGTTACGCCCTGCATTCATTGAATATACGTTACCCGCACAGCTTGCTATCGCTTGCGCCGACGCGAGCGCTCCAGCTAAAACTGCTATTGAAATCAAAGATTTTTTCATCGTGAATGATACCCATCGTCCATAATTTTTAGTTAGCGTATACACCCCACTCTACGCGCCTTTTTCCAGCACACGTTTTTCGATGAATGATGATGTTCGCTAGAGCTTATTCACTTACTTTGAATAGGTCTTTCTCATTATTGATACACATCTTGTTTTTGATGTTTTTTAATCAGACTCTTGCACCTTATATGACGCTCAAGCATGAGATACGAATGGCTCTAGTTAAACGCAAAGTATGGGTAATGAATGAGAATAGATTGCTCTGACGACAGATGACCAAACGGCAGAAATTCACTCAACGCGCTTACCATTGATGTTGGCTACCACTAATTCATCGATGCTTATAAACGAGGATCCATTAGAAGACGACGATTCAACTTTTTCCCGGATCGTGATGCCATTTCCAACACCAATATTCTGGGTAAACACGGCATTTGATACCACACCCGTTGCTGTTTCGACGTATTTAATCTTCAACACCATCTGGCAGGTGTCGAATGTCTTCGATTGAACGGTTATGGTTTCATTTTTCACGTAAGTCATGGAGTAGTCGTACGTCGCGGATTCAGCTCCCCCCGTGATTTCAGTCACAGTCGGGTAACTACGTGTTTGTCCCGCAGCAAGATCAAAATCAAGCGCAATACCACTCGGCTGGTACACGACTTCCTCGGTTCCGTCATTGGAGCCTAGGGTTGTAATAGAAGGTTTGCCGTCATTGGCAACAACATACGTGGTTGTAGCATCTGAGCCTGTAGATGTTATTTCGAGTACGTCTGACACCCCTTGGTAAGTAAGCTTCTTGATAACTTCAGTCGTGGTAACGTTATTCGGTTGGGTAACACCATTGCTCGTCACTGAGCGTATTTCCTGCACTCTCGTACCCACTAAATATAACGAAGCGTTATAACATGCAGATGCAGTATTATTTCGCCCGCTGCCACTACCGCCGTCAGTTCCATCCCCACCACTACCACCACCGCAGCCAGAAAGCACAAGCAGTGTTACACCAAATGCTATGTTTTTCATCGTTCCCTCGCCTTTCTAACGCAACGCCTATTGGTATAAAAGCGAGTATAAAATGACGTAAACGGCGTAAATTGCATCCATATTGAGAATGCCCTTTGATTAGTTGTGGCTAAACCAATGCACGCTAATATTGGATAAAAATTGAGTAAGTATTAATGTGACAGTTTGCCTTTTACGTTAAACCCTCACAGAAATTCATTGCAATCACGCAGCCGACACTTCATTCGGATACAAAAGCACTCCTCTCATCATTCCCCCTGTTCCGAGAAGTATGTCAATTTCGGCGGTTTCATCGTAACCCATTGGTATTATTGCGGTGTCCATTCTCTATAAATCCAACCACATCACTAAAGATTTGCTTGTGCAGCGCTTCCCTATTCGCCCCCTTCCCATCGAGGCACACGATACCATCGCCCGGTTCCTCTTGATTTAACAGGTCAACCGCGCCGTCTTTGCATAACTGCATAAAGCTAAAATGGGACGCTTGCTCATAGACTTTGTAACGTCTGTTTTGTAGCGGAATATGCTCTGCGAGATAACCTGATTCTTGCGCTTGCGGGAGGTCTCCAATGTCTATGCCTGCCGCCAAAATCAGTACTGGCGTTTTTACTCCGTTTAAACTCATGGGTGAAAAGCTTCTGGCCATGCCTAAATCGAAACTCACCACCCTTTTCACCCGGTGATCCACCAACTGGTGCCTTTCAGGTTCATTTAGCTGCTTGTTGCTTAAACCTAATTCGTCCGACAGCCCGCATACCCTTGGATTGGGAAAGAGCGTGCATTGGGTTTTGAACGTTTCTCGGTCGAACCCTGCACCCGCGAGTTGCAGTACGCTCCATCCGCCTAACGAGTGGCCGATAGCCGTAACATCTGTTGTATCCAACAGGCCTCGCCACGCACTTTTTTCAAGCATATAGGTCAGCACGCGGCTTAAATCTCTCGGTCTTTGCCACCATTTCGCAGCATTCTCTATAGTACGATCGTAAGTGGTTGTACCGGGATGATCGGGCGCGACGACCACATAACCTTTCTGCTCGGTTGGAAACCAAATGGAGACATTGAGTGAACGATTGGGGTCATCATGCAATGTGATTTGCGTAAAACCAACGGACCCCGCTCGCGCTGCATTTAGGCTACACATCATTAAAATGAGGGTTACTAGTAACTGCTTCATGGTGGATTCCTTCTGTTCATCAATCTGAGTCAAGAATGATGCAGAGGCAGTAACCATGCGACCTAGAACAGGATCGAGGACGTACTAAAAAACAATAAAGGTACCGATTTTTCGGTAATGCTGACGAAAATAACAAATTTGACGGGACACAGGGGCATCGATGGCTAAACAGCAAACGCCAATAAATACCCCTGCTTATTCAAGCTAGCACCATCCCGTTCAATCTAACGAGACAATGCTTTCAGCCGCTGACTCATAAAATCCTTTTTCCCATGCGGCTCACCAAATTGATAGTTTGACCATGTCATCACGGTTCTTCTTCCGTTCAACTCGTTGGTCATATCTAGATTGAGCGGCCGCCACCGACCATTCTCAGGCAAGGTATATTCTGACAACAGCAGCGTTTTTTCATGGACACCACGGCGGTTATAAAATACCACTTTCTGTGCTCTGAAATCTTGGGTATCCACCCAAATCACCCGCTTGGTATATCCAGAGTTTTCATTCTTCGGATAGGTTTCTATGACTTCGCAGGTCAGTTCGCTCCCCGGACACGCTTCAGTCCGTAACCACTTGTAGGTGTACTCATCCACTTCCTGTTTTGCCAAATCTTCATACGAAAATTCAGACGACACGAATTTCCTCGACACGTTTGAGCTGGATATCCGTTTTGTACGCGAAGCCGCGGGAAGGTATAGCCATTGATTGTCATCTTCTGGCTCTGTTTTGGCGTGAGTGAGCAGCGCTATTCCCCGCATGTCACCAGGGGATTCAAACACCAGCACATTGTACTCACTTGGCGAATTACCCAAATCTTCCAACGTTACGCTACGAAACGATCGTTTCACTTCACGATTGCCAAGATGCAGAATCATTTCCCCATCAGCGCTCGACGTGCCATAGCCGCTGTAGGATTTATCCATTTTCTCGGCGATTTCACGCCCCTTTTTCGCATCATTGTTTGGGTCACTTCCCGCCTCATTGGCCATGAGTCCTGACGTGACCATCACGAGTGCCGACAGTATCCAAGATAAATATTTCACCTTCTTATACCTCCTGAATCGAGTGATGGCGCATTTTTTTATCGGCGACGATCAATAGCGCTGGAACAAAGAGAAAATCGTAAAGCAGCGCCGTGAGCACGACGCCAAACGCCAGCAAACCCAGATTGGCGTTAATCGCAAAGCTGGATGTCGCCATCACGGCAAAACCCAGTGCTATCACAAGGGTGGTCACCACCAGTGCCAACCCCACGCCGGAATACACATCAATCACCGCTTGTTCTACAGAATTGCCCCTTCGGCGCGAGTCCTGATATTTGGTCAGAATATACACGGTGTCATCCACGACGATGCCCATGACCATGGCACCGACGACAGAAACGGCAAGATTGATCTCACCCACAAAATAGCCCCAGATCCCAAGCACGATCAGAATGGGTAGGAGATTCGGTATCAAACTGAAAACCCCCATTTTCCAAGACCGCCAGGCCAGCGAAAGTAAAAATGAGATGGTAATGATGGTCGTGAGATTTCCCATTAACATCGACAGACTGTTTCGTTCAGACACGTAAGCAAACGCGAGTGATAGCCCTGTGCCCGCAGTACCGGCAAGCAAAGGTGCGTGCTCCTCCATCCAAACATTTGCGGCCTGCTCAATGGTAATAGTTTCCGCAGAGGAGAGATTGTCCGTCATGATTGACACGCGTGACGACGCATAATCCGGCGTGACCCTGTCACTCAGGCTGTGTCCATACGGTGCGGATATCTCATAGGTGGTTAGCAACTGCGCACTAAGATAAGGGTCATCAGGTAAAACAGGGGACGGTGTGTTATTGAACGCTTGATGTAATCTGGCTAGGTGGTCGGGCAACGCGATAACTGAATTCACATGAGGCTGCACACGGAGCCAGTCAGCAAACGCGTCCAGTTGTTTCAAGTAATCAGGGTCGGCGACCGTCTTTCCGTCAGGGGCATCAAATGAGTATTCAATTAACCCCATACCACCCCAATGCGCCTGAACTAAATCGGTCTGCACGCGAAAGCTGTTCCGGTCGTCGAAATATTCAACGAAATTGTCGTTGAAATGTATCAGTTGCATGCCGAGCAGCGCGGTCACTGCTAACGTTGAGAAAACAAACAGGATCCATCGGGCATTATCGCAAACCCGCATGGCTAATCGACCAAAGTGAATCTTGGGCAGTTTTGGCAGCGGCTTTTTCCGTCGTTCCAACCACGTTTTCAACACCAGTGGTGTCAACGTTAGATTGATAATCAAACTGGTCAAAACACCTAACGCAGCGATGGTACCCAACTCACCAAACGGTGCGACATCCGAGAAATTTAGGCTCATAAACCCAACAAACGTCGTCAGGTTTGTCAGAGAGAGCGGAATAACGTTATAGGCCATGGCCCCAAGCACCACATTGTGTGGTTTTACCTTGGGCATGTTTTGCCGAAAGTGATAGGTTTTTGCGATGATGTGGACGGCATTCGCGACCGCTAACACAAGAATAATTAACGGCGCAGCTCCCGATGCCGTATTGAGCTGAAACCCCATCCAAGCCACTGCGCCAACCGCACCGAGAATACTACATAAGATCACCATTAAAACCGTTAATGAGAGAACAACCGCGCGGAATACTGCACCAATCAGCACCAAAACCAATACGATCATAGCGGGCACTAACGAGCCGGAATCAGCGTCACTGGCTTCCGTCAGCGCATAGTCGAGCATGACCAGCCCTGTTAAATAAATCTGGTAGTCGGGATACTGCTCAAGATATGTTTTTTGTAGTTCACGGGCATGAAGCGCAACTTTTTTCACGGCCTGTAGGTCATCACTCGACATCGAGACGGTTAGAAATACCGTCGCGACCTGCCCATTTTTAGCCACCAGATTCCCCATTACATCTGGCCGGTCTTGGAAAAATCGTGTCAGTGCTTGTTGAGTCTCAGGGCTATTTTCATCGCCAGAGAGAATGAGATCATCAACGATCATCCCGTTGCCATCGGCATCCGCAATAGGATCGATAAAATTCACCAACGAGGTAACCTTTCTGGCATAAGGAGATAACCAAAGTTCGTCCGTCAGCATTCTTATCAAGGTGAGTGTTTTCGGGCTTGTGGCTGATTCACCATCCGGTGGGACCACCACAAACATGACGTTTTCATCTTTGGAATAGTTGGCTTCCAGCTCATCCAGCGCCACTTTCTCTGGAGAACCGACCGCCAAAAACACGCGGGCCGAATTATTTACTTCCAGTTTCGCCAACCCACCCGCGAACATCAAGAGTGTACTGAGTACGACTACCAGCGTGACTTTCGGATGGGTAAGTACCGATGACACCAAGCGCATCAACCACCGCTCGACACCCGATGTTTCATCTCGATATTCACTCATTAAATACCCGTCCCTTCTTGTCATTGTACAAAGCCATAAAATGCGACTGACAAATGCGGATACTGGGTAACTGTGCCTCCGCAAACGTCAGTCCTTCTGCTTTCATCGCATTGATGCTAGTGCGGTCGAACATCCAGTTCCGACTGGCGATATCCAAATTTGTCCGACAAAACGCATTGAAGGCACGAACACGTGTGGACAGTCCGCGATAGTCGAGAGCGTCATTGGTGGGCGCCCATTCCAATGAGTCAGGCTGCCCGATTTCTTCAAACAGCAATGACCATAGCGCTTCCATAGTAGGGGCTTGTGAAGAATCTGACGCCAGATTGATGATTTGACCATTTAATGGTTTTTTGAGGGCATGCTGCATCACGGAAATAACGGCGTCCTGATGGACAAAATTCATTCGAGCTTGAGGGCAAGCAAGGCGCATAACATCGATGTGACCGGGTAGCAGACGCTTTGCCCCATCCCATAACTGATAAATACCATACCGTTTCCCCGCATAGCGTCCTGTGCGACTGTCACCAATCACTACTGATGGACGCACAATAAGATAATCAAGACCAGAAGCCGCAACCAGTCGTTCAGCTTTGCGCTTTGTTTGGGTATACAGTGTTAGATCGTCGCCTTCATCGCCATAGATCCGCTCTTCAATCGCCCCTTCACTAACGGCCGGCGCAAATGCCGTAGATATGTAGATGTGCTTATCAATCCCTTTCGCTTTCGATTGTTCGAGTATCCAGCCCGTCAGTACCACATTGACGGCATTCAGGTTTTCTTCGTTGAAATATTCCACAGAGCCGATGCAATTTATCACCATATCGACCCCATCCAGTTCAGGGGCATCAAACACCTTGTCATCAAAACGAATGGTCGTGATCAACGCCGCTAGTGCTTTTTCATTTAGCGGGAAGCCCTCCCCTGCTGCGTCCAGCGTTTCCCTTGCCAGTGTGACGATGTCTTTTTTTAATGCCTCAAACGACTCAGGGTCTCTGGATGCCATCACCAATTGATGACATCCCTCCATAAGTACCGCCGCTGCAACCAAACGTCCTACATATCCATTCGCACCTAACACAAGTATTCGCATAGGCTTTTCGTCCTTGTTAAAGCCAGGCGAACGTGCTCCATCACGAAATAGAGCCATCACCCGGCAGTCCATGTTAATGACAACAACGGTTTCCTGAGATATCCGCTTTGTTTTTGGGTTGCCATTTGGAGGCGTCATCATCGACCAGAGAGGAAAGTAATGGCGCGACTCGGTTGGGATCCAGACCAATCCGATCTATTTTGTCCATATAGGTATCGATCGCATCGATGCGCAATTGATCTAAATCCTGTTCGATCACGCCAAGCGACACGGTAGAACATTTGATTTGAAGCTGGTCACACAGGCTGAAACAGTTGTAATTAACCATGCTCATCATGGCTGGCATCACTGCCTTGTGTGCCAGTTCAAACGCGCGATGCACCTTTTCATCATCAACGTCGAGCATACGATGGATTTCATCAACACCATGCTGAAGGTGTGCGATTTCTTCGACTAAAATGCTCGCGGCTAAGCGAGTGGTGTGCCTGTCCGTATTGCGTTGTAGCGCCGTGTAGGCCACGGTCGCAAAGGTTTCAACCATGATGTCTTGCGCGATAATGCAGACGTTAAATCCCCTTCTCGCGCTCGCTCTTTGACGAAGCGACCAATCTCTTTCCATTGTGGCTCTACCATGGTTTTCATGGTTGGAAAGTCGATATGCTTGCCGAGTCTGGAGAGCGCATTGATATGCCCCCCTTCATCTCGGGCCTGTTTCACAACGTGGATTTTCTCATCCACGTCTTCGATGAGTGGAACCATGGTGGTGTAGTTGTTCACTGCCATGATTTCACCCGATATCGTGTTGGTCACCACATACGCCAACAAATCTTTGTAGGCTTGGTTTTCAACACGTTGCGTTTCTATCATTAGGTTTGACACGTCTATTCTCCTTCATGTCCACTGGACAGTGACGTTGATAGGGAAAGCAGAGGACAAAGAAGCAGAGACGGTGCAATGCTTCTTGAAATTCCGTTCGATTGAAGCGCGGTTCTGACTGCTTAAACCGCCTCCATCGCTTGCCGTAATCGTCACATTTATTTCTCTGATACGCGGATAGCCCTCTTCGCCTTTATGTACCGTAATTTGTGCGTCAGTGACTATGCAGCCTTCGTGCGTCTTGGCACCGTGAAAGCGCATATGCTCCAACAGTGATGCTGACAAACAATGCCCTACAGCACTTCCAAGTAACGCAGGCGTTGATGGCCCGCTGTTGTTACCCACAGGATCAGGTTCATCACTTAAATAAGGTTCACCCGCTTGGTTGCCATGCTCACTGGCGACATTTTTGAACAGGTAATCCGTTTGATAGGTCAGCTGCACATCGAACAATCGGGTGTCTAGCGACTTCAGTTCCATACGCGTTCATTCCTTGTATTAGGGAGGTTAAAAGCAACAGCATCCAAGTTCTCTGTTGCCGAAGGCAGGTGGTTACAGGCACTGATGGCAGTCACTCTCCCATCTTTCATATCGACTCGGGCGGTGCAGGCTTCCAAGCAACCGTCCAACCGATGAGAGGCCATCAAAATCGTGGTGCCTGATTGCTGGCGCGCCAGCAGAATTTCGTTCACTGTCTGAACGTTGGCTTCATCAAGTGCAGACAAGGGCTCGTCCATCAACAGCAGATCTGGATCCCCAGCCAACGCGCGTGCAATTGACACACGCTGTTGCTGACCACCGGAGAGCTCGGACGGATAGCGATTCGCAAACTGAGCGATAGCTAACTCTTCCATTACCGACAGGGCCTTTTGCTGTTTTTCCTGCAATGTGCATTTTTCGCGGCATTCGAAACCCATGCAGACGTTTTCCAACGCGGTGAGCTGCTCAAATAGGGCCGGTGTTTGAAAAACAGTGCCCGTTCGCGTACCCGGGCAGCACTCCCATTTGCGACACCAACAATCCACTGGCACACCAAACTTCAGAGCCTGACCACTGCTGAGCGGCGTTAAGTTATTCAATACACTTAACAGTGTCGATTTACCGCATCCGCTGGGGCCCACCAACATGTACCACGCCCCTGTCGGGACGGAGAGATTGATACCATTTAACACAGAGACCGATTCCTGCGCCGCAGGCGCGGAAAACCAGCCACTTAATATTCCGGATGTTGCGCCTGACACAATACGCACCTTGGCATCTTGAAGAAGCAAAGCCGGCTTCGAGAGATTAGGGCTAGGCAATGACTGACGTGAAAACATTGGCATCTCCCCGATTAGCCTTGAGGCCAAACCTCAATACGGTTTTCCAATGGCATAGGCGTTTCACTGTCAGGCCCAAACCAGCGATTGTAGATAGTCAGGTATTCACCGCTGGATTCAATTTCCTGTAGGGCTCGATTAATGGCGTCTCGCATCTTGCTGTCATTTTCAATCACACCAAGGCCATCTTGCTTCATACCGATCGCCTCACCGCTCAGCACCGTCAACTCCGGATTCGGTTTGGCGTAGCTCGCCAGCACTTCCGCATCTTCTGCCCAACCATCAATCTTTCCAGACAGCACGGCATTCATCGCTATATGCTTACTACCAAACTCAATAATGTCTTCTTCATTGACCGGATGACCATTTTTCTCCAGCCAGTGCTTCCAGTTACCAATGGAATGACTGCCACGGTTCATACCCACCTTCTTTCCCACCAGATCGTCCAGTGATTTCGCACCGTCTTTTCTTACCAAAAAGGTTTGCGCCGACCAGAAATAGGTTTGTGAAAAATCCACCGCATCATCCCGCTTCCATGTGTGGCTCATTGACGCCGCCGCCATATCAATCTTGCCGTTTTGCAGGTAAGTAATACGGGTGATTTCATCAACCGGAACACGCGTCATTTTGACACCCAATTTATCGGCAACGGCGTTGGCAATATCGACATCAAATCCCACCCATTGCCCTGCGCCATCAATAAAGGAATGGGGCGGGTTGTCCTGACGGATACCAACGATAATCTCACCCCGTTCTTTTACCTTGTCGATAACCGAGCCGTTTTCCGTTGCTTGGGCCGGCGAAAAGAAAAAAGCCAACCATGCGGTGATGAAAAAGGCAGTTCTTTGGAACATAAACTCTCCTTAGTTGATGCTTCGGGTCATTGTGTACGTTGACCGAAAGACGGTGTGACGCAGCCCCTCACCAACAAGGTTCAGTAGCTGCACGTTGAAAAAATAGAGAGCGGAACAAATCGCAAAAATGGTCAGCCAATCAGAAAGGCGATAAGCGCGGCTAGCGAGTAAATTTGTTAGCGCACTCAACTCCAGCAATCCAATCAATATGACGATGCTGGTGTCCTTAAACAGCGAGACAAAATGGGTATGCATCGCTGGGAAGCTCTTTTTAAATACCCAGTAGGCGCGAAATCGGGCGTAACGGGCCAGAAGCCCGAGCTTCAACACATCCTCTACCCGCACCAAACTTTCGGGGTACAAGTGAAGATACTTGGCAAAAATGGGCACCAGGTGCGACATGGAATAAAGCGTCAATGCCAGAATGCCTTTTGTGAAGGTCTCTAACGGCAGAAAAAAGTCGATAGTGAAAATAATCACCAAGGGCGGTATAGCCCTAAGCAACGCAAAACTGGCACCTGCCCCCACCTGTGAAAACTGACGTTTGCTACATACGCAGACCAACACATAAGAAAGAGGCACTGATAAGGCAATCGTGGAAAGAAACAAACACCATGTCAGCACAAGACCTCCGGGCTGTGCATGAGGCAAGCCTATCAACATCTTCTGAGCAATCTCCAAGCCGCCTTCCATACGCTACTGTCCCCTACCCTGCACTGCTCCCTAGGGATGAGAGTCGTGTAAAGAAATCCATATATTCATTATATCGAGATATACCGATATATGGATTTCAATTGTGAGACCAGAGAAAATGGTTCATTGGCTCAATGGGTTATGAAACTGTGTGTTTTTGGTGGCAGCATGTTAGTATTCAACTAGCCACACCTCCGATGTGTTGATAAAGGTGCGATTTACAACACGCATAGATGTGGATGTAATTTGTGACGCTTACTCATTGACTCTCGGTCTGACTATTATTCACAGAAACCTCTATAACTATGAATTCAGAAGAATCAGCAAAGATATTCGCTGCGCTTGCGCAGGAAACAAGACTGGATGTGTTTAGGCTTCTGATCAAAGCCGGGGGAAAAGGCTTATCTTCTGGTGAGGTAGCCGAACGATTAAGCATCCGCCAAAACACTATGTCTACTAACCTCTCGATCCTACACAATGCAAAACTGGTACGTCGAAAACGGTCGGGACGCATGATCCATTACTCTATCAATATGGAAACCATCGGCATACTTCTTACCTTTTTGCTAGAGCAGTGCTGTGGGGGTGAAAGTGATATGGTAAAGGACTTGGTAAGTAGCCTACAAAGCGGATTCAGTCAGTCAGACTGAATGTCCCTTTCACATCACGTCGGCGTTTAAGCCGTTTAACAAGCTGATTCCCCGCTATGTGAATGGTGGAGCCCAGTAGCATAAACAGCAACGTAGCAAGCGCAAGATAAGGGATAACCAGCGCCGTCTCGATAACGCCCGTACGCATAGCAGCAAAAATACCAGAAATCGGAAACATCGAGATAAACGCCGTATTGTGAAGATGGTGAACCAGTCTGGCTGATACGGTTGGGATAAGCGCTGGCGCACACTCAAGGAAGATGAGCTTTACCCGTACCCATACACTGGGATGAAGCGTTACCATGTACTCCATCGTGTCAGGTTTGATGGTCGAAATCGCCGCTTCAATGATTTTTGCCAAATGCCCAGAACTGGAAAACGCCAACCCAACGACAATAAAAACAGCAGTCACGCTAAAACCCCAAGCCACTCCGGGAATTGCACCTTCAAGATCCAATCCAGAAAAATAAGGCGCCAGCCCTATGTTCCCCATTAAAAGCACAAACACCACAGTCGGCACGCCACGGGATACTTCGATGAGCAGCCCTGCTATCACGCGCACTAAAATAGATTGGCTTCGACCGCAAAGCACATAGATCAGGGCAAACAGTAAACTGAATGTCGCCGATGACACAAAAAAAAATATTGTCGTTACGGTTGGCTCAACAAAAGACGCCAACAATATACGCAGTTCATTACCTGCCATTTTATTCCGTTTCACTCATCAATTTGGTTCACGCGAACAGCTGATAAATCAGTCCCCATGCAAAAGAACCAACAAGCGCGAAGCCGACATAGAAGATAACAACCTGAATACGCGCAACTGCCACAACTGCAATCATTGCAGGAATAGAGGTAATACCGCCCGCAATCAGAAATGCCATTCCTGCTCCTGGCTGCATGCCCTTATTAATAAGCTCTGCGATAAGTGGTACTGCAACATAGCCGTTGATATACGCAGGGACACCAATAAGGGTTGCCCAGAGGATCGGCGCTTGCGTATCTCCGCCAAAAGACGATGCTACCCATTCGGTCGGCACGTACGCCACAAGCAAGCTTTCAAGCAAAAAAGCGAACGCCAGCCACTTCAACAGCAACAACATAATATTGGTGGCTTTTTCGATGAACACTGCCTTACGCGGTGCTTCTTCCCAGAATCGCCATACGGGTTTATCCGTTTGGGTTAACGTCGTGGTATCGCCTGTCACTGATGGTTTTAGAGGGTTAAGAAGATAGCCCGCTCGCTGAGCAAAATATACCGCCCACCCCGCGGTTAAACCCAATACTATGGCGCCAAGCGCTTTGAGCGTGGCAAACTCCCAGCCAACTATGCCAGCCGTAAGAAGATACATAACGGGGTCTATAACGGGGCTTGCTATCCAAAACGCCATTACAGGTGCTAACGGCACACCCATAGCCAACATGGCGGCAATCAAGGGGATCACGCCACAAGAGCAAAATGGTGACAATGCGCCAAACATCGCAGCTGTCACAATGACAACGGCTTGACGCCCTTGCAGCGCATTGGCAATCAAACTGTCTGCCTGCGTGGCCGAGACATACGCATAAATCAGTGACGACGCCAGAATAAAAGGGACGATTAATACAAACGTGTCGCCCATAAACCGAAGTGAAATGGCAAATTGTTGCGGATCTATCACTGCGATTAAAAGTAGCGTCAGTAAAAAAACCGTCCAAACCGGCTCCAGAAACGTCCGGTGATAGCCAAAATTAATCAGCCCAGAAACAATACTGGCCATACATACCCCCTCCCTTGAGTTCACTTTTCATCATTCATTACCTACTATTCAATATATCAAGAGAAATGGATATGTCAGGAACACCGAGATGTTTTTAACCAGGCTGCTCAATAGTGAGAAGGTAAGAAAGAGACGGCCAACGTTGCTTTTGAGGGCGTTATTGTTTGTCGTTTCAGTCAATGTCACTCCGCTCACTTTGGCTGAATCACTCTCTGGAGAAATCTCATTTGGCTACCTGCAATATTGGGAACACCGCGACGGGTTTGCGCCCAACCAGACACAGATAGACATCATTCCACGCATTCGGACAGATATGTCGGATGACGTATTTTTGATTTTTGAACCCGGCCTCAGGGCCAGAAACCGCAGTGACGACTCGCCATTTTTTGCCCCTTACAAAAGCCGTCTCGTTGCTTATCTCGCACAATGGGAAATGACGGTGGGATACGACATCGTATTTTGGGGAGCAAGTGAAGGTGCACAAATTCTCGACATTCTGAACCAACGAGATCTCGGCTCTGACTTCAATGGAGACACCAAGCTAGGTCAGCCACTCATCAATCTATCTGGGTATATCGGTGATGGACTGGCAACCTTCTACTACCTTCCCTACACACCCAAGCGGCGATTTCGGGCAGACACAGAGCGACTCTCATCAGGGTTTTCGATTGACAGTGACAATACGTACTGGCAAGACAACCAGAACGCCTACTATCCCGGATTTGCAGCGCGGTATGCCTACTCGTTCGACGCTGTTGATATTGCCTTGGTGGGTTTTCATGGTATCAACCGTGAACCCGCCTTTTTGCTCGATGCTGGCCAGTTTTCGCCCTTGTATACCGTCGGAACACAAATGGGGCTCGACATACAATGGGTTACGGGAAATCTACTGACCAAAGTTGAAATCCTGAATTCTTCAAAAGCACCCACTCAACAAGGTCATTTTGAGGAAACAACGCAGTATGTCGTTGGGGGCGAGTACAGCATGTTTGATGTATTCAGTAGCGGTATTGACGTGAGATGGGTGGGTGAATACAGCAACAATACGTTAGGCGATGCCTTGCTGTCTCTCTATCAACACGATGTATTGTTGGCCATGCACACCTCATTCAATGACGTGGATGCGACTGCGTTAAGCCTTTCTCTGCTTCATGATGTCGACCACCACAGCAATATTTTGGAAGCAACACTGACTCGGCGGATCAACCAGAACGTCGAATTGGCAATTTCCCTATTCGATTTTTCTGGTATGTCGCCCGCTGATTTTTTCTTTGGGCTGGAAACAGACAACTACGGTGAAATGACTGTCACTTACTACTTTTAAGTCAGCGGCTCACTATCACGCTTTCCCGCTCTGACAATGAAAGTCCATGCAGCAAAAGCCGAAAATTAGACGCCAATTTTACGCCTACCTCAATTTGCGCGGGCTGTCTGATTAAATACAAAAACGGCCCGATCAATTGGTCGAGCCGTTTTCGAAACAGAGACGTTCAAATTGCGTTGAGAACAGTCTGTTTAGGGAGATGCTGAGGCTTAGTCGTTCAGAGCACGAACCAGCGCAGCAATACCTTCCCAATCACCGTTGTCCATCATGTCGGTTGGAACCATCCAAGTACCGCCACACGCCAGAACAGATTTGATTGACAGGTAATCTTCCACGTTCGACAGGCTAATACCACCTGTCGGCATGAAGTTTACTGGGTAAACAGCGGTCAGTGCTTTCAGCATGTTAACGCCGCCTGAAGGCTCAGCAGGGAAGAATTTCAGAGTACGCAGACCCATTTCCATTGCTTGTTCAACCAGACTTGGGTTGTTAACACCCGGTACGATTTGCACGTTACGCTGTTGGCAGTATTTCACGGTAGTTGGGTTGAAACCCGGGCTAACGATGAAATCCACACCTGCATCGATTGCAATGTCTACTTGCTCAGTGGTCAGCACAGTACCCGCACCAATCAGCATCTCTGGGTATGCGTCACGCATGATACGGATGGACTCTGCAGCCGCTTCAGTACGGAAAGTCACTTCAGCACATGGCAGACCGTTTTCCATCAGTACCTTCGCCAGAGGCAGCGCGTGCGCTACGTCGTTGATTGCGATTACCGGTACAATACGGATTTCTTTTAGACGTTGTTCGATGGTTTTCATAAATTACCCTTAAAGAATGAAGCTCAATACTGCAACAATGATGAATGCGATACCGCCCAGAAGCGTTTCCATTACAGTCCAAGTTTTCAGTGTTGTTTTCTCATCCATGTCTAGCAGACGAGATACCAGCCAGAAGCCAGAGTCGTTAAAGTGTGACAATACGGTAGCACCACCCGCGATAGAAATCACGATGAAGCACAGATCCAGCTCGCTCAAGCCTGGGGTTGCAGCAACGACAGGTGCAATCAGAGCAGCAGTCGTGGTCAACGCTACAGTTGCAGAACCTTGCGCAACACGTAGACAGGTAGAGATGACGAATGCCGCTACAATCACTGGCATGCCAGTGTCAGTCAGTGCACCCGCAAGCGCATCACCGATACCGCTCGCACGAAGAACACCACCGAACATGCCGCCCGCACCTGTTACCAAGATTACGCCACAGATTGGAGCCAGTGAATCACCACACAGTTTTTCCAGTTTCGCCATGCCGTAGTCTTTTGCGAATACCGCCAGACACACAAGCAGAGTGATCAGAAGTGCTACCGGTGTTTTACCCAGCATACGTAGGAATTCTACTAGCGGGGTTTTACCGTCAATCACACCAGCTACCGCTAGAGTATTCAGGCCAGTGTCCAGACAGATCAGCAGTACAGGCAGAACCAGAATGGTCATTACTGTGCCAAACTTAGGCAGTTTCTTCTCATCAACGATGTTGTCGCTGTTGAAGAACGCTTTTGACAGTGGAATGTTGAATTTCTCACCTGCGTACAGACCGAACAGGTAAGCACCCAAGTACCAAGTAGGAATGGCAACCAGAATACCAACCATCAGCAGCAGACCAATGTTTGCGCCAAGGAATTCAGCCGCGGCAACAGGACCTGGGTGCGGCGGTACAAAACCGTGCATTACGGCAAATGCACCCGCTGAAGGCAATGCGTATTTAATTGGAGAGCCACCAAAACGAGCAGCAACGCTCAAGATGATTGGCATCATTACAACCAGACCCGCATCGAAGAAAATTGGGAAGCCAAATAGCAACGATGCAACACCCAGTGCGAAAGGCGCACGTTCTTTACCGAAACGACCAATCAGCGTATCTGCCAGTACTTTCGCACCACCAGTCACTTCAAGGATCTTACCAATCATTGCACCTAGACCAACCAGAAGTGCAACAGAGGCTAACGTGCCACCGAAACCACCCATCATGGTAGGAACAACTTGTTCAGAAGTTACGCCAGTGGCGATTGCAGTTACCAAACTTACGATAGTAAGTGCAGAAAAAGCATGAATTTTTAATTTAATAATCAATACTAGCAACGCAGCGATTGAAAGCACTGCAATGGTCAGTAGGAATGTAGGGTCAGAGGCTTGGGCTAGCTGATCCATGAGTTCACCTTATCTAAATTGTAGTTTGTGTGGTAGTTCACATTTATCTAAGTTACCGGTAACATGAATAAGATAAACCCATATTTTCAAGTGATGTCAAAAAATGGGATCACGCGCAAGTTTGGTGAATGAGGAAATTATGGCAGGTAGTAGTGTCATCGTGATGGGCGTATGCGCATCAGGCAAAAGCACAATTGGTGAGAACATCGCGAAGAAGATGAACCGCAAGTTCATTGACGGTGACGACCTTCACCCACGCGCAAACATCCAGAAGATGGCGTCTGGTCAACCACTGAACGATGACGACCGCATGCCGTGGTTGGAGCGTATCCGCGATGCAGCATTCAGCCTTGAAAGCAAAAACGAACACGGTGTGATCGTGTGCTCCGCACTGAAAAAGAAATACCGTGACCAAATTCGCGAAGGTAACGAGAACGTGACCTTCCTATTCCTAGACGGAAGTAAAGAACTGATCCTTGATCGTATGCGTGCACGCTCTGGGCACTTCATGAAAGAAAACATGGTGAACAGCCAGTTCGAAACACTCGAACACCCAGCCGGCGAAGCAAACACCCTTGTAATTAGTATTGACGGCACAATCGACGACGTAATTGAACGTTCGGTTATCGCCCTACAAAAGAAAGAAGAAAACGCATAATGACACACCAAATCGTCATCGACGTAACCCAGCGTCTCATCGAGCGCAGTAAAGAAGCGCGTGCTGCATTTTTTGCGCGCACCAAAGCACAGGCAGACATCGGGAAAGCAAGCAAAAGCCTGACGTGTGGCAACCTTGCACACGCGGTTGCCGCATCTTGTGCGACTGAAAAGAAACGTATTCTAGATTTCACGCATGCTAACGTTGCGTTGATCAGTGCCTACAACGACATGTTGAGCGCACACCAGCCATACCAGACTTACCCAGATCAAATTAAGAAGACACTGGCTGAATACGGCCACACTTCACAAGTGGCGGGTTGTGTACCGGCAATGTGTGATGGCGTGACGCAAGGTCAAGCGGGCATGGACATGTCTTTGTTCTCTCGTGACCTGATCGCGCAATCTACTGCGCTATCGCTAAGCCACAATGTGTTCGACGCCACTCTGCTTCTGGGAATCTGCGACAAAATCGCACCTGGACAGTTGATGGGTGCACTGGCGTATGCTCACCTTCCAACGGCGTTTGTACCAGCAGGTCTGATGCCTACCGGTATCAGCAACGAAGAGAAAGTTGACGTTCGCCAGAAATACGCAGCAGGTGAAGTCGGTAAAGACGCGCTTCAAGATATGGAATGCCGCGCTTACCACGCACCGGGTACCTGTACTTTCTACGGCACAGCAAACACCAACCAGTTGGTATTCGAAGCAATGGGTCTGATGCTGCCAGGTTCTGCGTTCATTCACCCTAACACTGATCTGCGTACCGCATTGACTGATTACGCATCGGTGAAAATCGCATCCATGACGGCAGGCACGGAAAACTTCCGTCCACTTTCTGATGTAGTGACCGAGCAGAGCCTGATCAATGGTGTTATTGCCCTTCTGGCTTCAGGTGGCAGTACTAACCACACCATCCACATGCTGGCTGTTGCACGTGCTGCAGGCATCCTGCTGACATGGCAAGACATCAGCGACCTGTCTGAAGTGGTACCTCTTCTGGCGCGCGTATATCCAAACGGCCCAGCAGACATGAACGCCTTCCAAGAAGCTGGCGGCGTGCCTGCGCTGATGAAACGTCTGGACGAAGCGAATCTTCTTAACCGCGACGTGAAACCCGTGTTCGGCGACTTTGAAGGCCAAATGACGCTGCCTGCGCTGAACGATGGCAAAGTTGAATGGACAGCTATCGAAAACAGCCTGAACGCAGACGTTATTGCTGCGGCTGGTGAAGTATTCCAAAGCACGGGCGGTACCCGCGTGATCAAGGGTAACTTGGGTACCGCCGTTGTTAAGGTGTCAGCGGTTAAAGAAGACCAGCGCATCATCGAAGCACCAGCAGTGGTATTCACATGCCAGCATGCGGTTGAAGCGGCTTACAAACGCGGAGAGTTGAACAAAGACTGCATCGTGGTTGTCACTCACAATGGTCCTGCTGCGAACGGTATGCCAGAACTGCACAAACTGATGCCAATTCTAGGTAACATCCAGAAAGCAGGTTTCAAAGTTGCACTGGTGACTGACGGCCGTCTTTCTGGCGCATCGGGTAAAATCCCTTCTGCTATCCACCTGTCGCCAGAAGCGCTTCGTGGGGGTGCAATCGGTCTGGTACGTGACGGCGACGTACTAAGCCTAAACTGCCAAACGGGTGAGCTAAACAACTTGGCTGACATGTCTGGTCGCGAAGCGATTGAATTGGACACTGAATCTCTGCAAGAGACTTGGGGTCGCAATATGTTCCGAGTCATGCGTCATGCAGTAACCAGCGCGGAAGAAGGTGCGAGCTTTATCGTTTAATACCGATAAATGTCATAGAACATAAAAAGGGCGGATTGATATCCGCCCTTTTTATAGCATCTCGCGTAAACAGAAGTATTACAGACTCGCCATTACCGCGTTGTAATACACTTCTGGCGTGGCTTCGTTTGCAACGACTTTACCCGCTACATCCGCGCGAACAGAAGCAATAACCTGTGGTTGCGCTACGTCTTCAACATCCAGAATTTCAAGCATTGCTGTCAGGTGAGCACCTGAGCCTTGAGACGTTTCTTCAAGCACTTTGTCGAAGTTATCTTGAATAAACTGAGCCGCTTTCACTTCACTACCTTTACACGTATCTTCAGATGAGATTTTTGAAGAAACCGCCGTCGTACCCAAATCCCAAATAACGTTTGAGATCGCAGCAGCTGTACCATTATCTTCAAAAATCATCGCGCCGATACCGCACTGCGTCCAAGGATTAAAATCGTTACTCTCTGCTGCCATCGCCTGACCAGCGAAAAGCGTACCTGCTGTAACAGCCACTAAAGTCCATTTGTTCATTGTAATCACCAATATAGAGAAAAGTTAACGGCGTACTCAAACACCTCGTCATAGCGAACGGATGTTCTAAAATCAACGCTTCGATTCGCAAACAAACGCTGCTCCCATACGAGGTAGTTTTTGTGCTCCGCACTATCATTTACGTAAATTTGACTGCCTAGTTTTATCGAGCTTGCCCAATATGGGGAGGCAGTCACTATTCCCCCAATCTCAATACCGCTCAATACGTTTGCATTTTTAAATGTGTTGATCTGCAGTTCCCCGGTAGCCGCAGCGTAGCCAGCAAAACCGTCAAGGAACTCCCAGCCTTTTCCTATCAAACCGCTCACATAAACGTCAGAACAGTTCGCGCAATCCAAGCGTGTAGGTCTGTACCCCGCGGACACCCCCCACGCATAGCGTTTATCGTCAGGCAGTCCTGTTTGCGAAACATTCAAGTTCAAAATATCGAACAATGTAAACTCACGTAATTGCCACCTGTCTTCGTCGATTCCATAGAGAAGCCGTAGATCAAACGTATTGAGTTGAGAGTATGGAATTCTCGCCGCATTGAGATTCAACAGATCGTAATAGTTCGCCTTAAAGCGAAATTCCAGCCCTTCACCAAATGCGCCGTTATATAAAGGCGAAACCTGTAGCATAGCTGTATTTTGAGAATGATGAGGCGGGGATTGTTCGAGAACGGACAATTGAGTATCCCCGGGCGGCAATAAAAATCGTTTTGTTAATAATATCCTTCTCTTGTTCGCTTGCTCTTTCGTTAATCCACTATTTTTCACATCAACAAATGCGTAATAATCATAAAGTGTGTCGATGATTTTTTTTGCCGATTCTTCATCGTGCTTGTCTAAAATAGAAGAGATATATTCAGCATGTCGTTGGCTTTGTTGCTTAAATCGATGGAACTAAATCTAGAAGCTACGATCTGATCGGCTACACCCATCAATCGTCGTAGTCTCATGTCTAAACCTCGTTACAAAACAACTAACTGGAAGCAGTACAACAAAGCCTTAATCAACCGTGGTTCTCTGACCTTTTGGATTGATGAGGAAACGATAGCTGAGTGGAAACAAAACAAACAAGGCAAGCGTGGTAGACCTCGCCGATTCAGCGACTTAGCCATTACTACCGCACTGATGGTGAAACGCATTTTCTCTATGCCATTGAG
>NZ_FUXU01000185.1 GCF_900167155.1 Enterovibrio nigricans DSM 22720
ATCGTAGCTTCTAGATTTAGTTCCATCGATTTAAGCAACAAAGCCCTTTTCTTCCTGTATTACCGTTCAAATTTCACTGGCACGTTTTGGGTGTCCAAAAACCTACAAGAAAAAGGTAACACACTGTTTATGCGAGAGAACCTCGTATTGGTGAAATCTATAATTGACGAAAAGATCTGCGAATTTACGCGATAATGATCTGCGTCTAGCCTCTTTGGTTGTCGCAAGGAACGGTAATTAATACTCCCCCATGTGCCGTTGAAACCATTCTTGGAAAAAGGCGATAAATTTATGCGTTTTGGCGGGTGTAAATGCGCGTTCAGGATAAACAGCACTGATATCGATGCTTGATGGATGGCAATGTGGAAGCAAGGTTACTAAGTCGGGATTCGCTCTTTTGAAGTAAGCAGGTAAGAAGGCAATTCCCTCTCCCGTTTCAACCATCTGGCGCACAAAGTAGGTGCTATTCACGCGCACTTTCTTGGGTATAGCCACTTTCTCTATCCCATTGTCGTGTTGGAAAGTGAAGACGGAATTTTTCACGTAAGTATGCCCAATAAACCTATGCGTAACGAGATCGGACGGATGCATAGGTTCACCATATTTTTCTATGTAATCTCTAGACGCCAATAAGTGCGTTGTCATCTGTCCGATATTTTTTCGAATAAGTGACGAATCAGGCATTTGCGTGCTTGCTCGAATACAAAGATCAAACCCCTCTTCCACCAAATCAACGATACGATCGTCGATAAGAATATCCAAGTCCACGTCGGGATAAAGCTGCATAAATTCGGTGCAACACGCTGCCGTATTTTTCTCACCAAGAATACTCGAAAAACTAATTCTCAATCGACCTGACGGTGCGCCTTTCAGTTCGGTTAAGTTAGCTTCAGCAACAGAAACGTGCTCAAGGATTTGCTGACACTGCACAAGGTACTGTTCTCCTGCTTGCGTCAAGCTGATTGAGCGAGTTGTGCGTTGAAGAAGACGCACTCCGAGTACACTTTCCAAATAGGCCATTTGCTTACTGATATAAGACGGCGACACGCCAAAATCTGCTGCAGTTCTGGAAAAATTCCCAGCTTCGGTGACACGAACAAAGGTACGCATCGCTTCAAGCTTATCCATTCATCTGTTCCAATTTGGAATAATTATTTCCACATTATCCCTATTTTTAATCTTATTTGGAAAAAATATAGTTACCCCATCGAAACGATAACAGCGCATCCACAGATAATGAGGAAGGATAACAATATGAAAGCACTGCGAATTACAGATTATGGCCACCTTTCAATAGAATCAGTGAGCCGTCCTGCGCCAAGTGAAAACGAAGTCTTGGTAAAAGTTGCCACTGCAGGTATTAACCCTGTTGATTGGAAGATCGCTAACGGTGATTTATCAGTGCTTGTGAACCAATCACTACCTTTAACGCTAGGGTGGGATCTTGCTGGCGATATTGTCGAGCTGGGCGAAGGGGTAACAACTTTCAACGCCGGGGAGCGTGTATTTGCAATGCCCGTCATTGGCTACGACGGTGCCTTTGCTGAATATTGTATTGTTAACGTAAACGGTTTGGCCAAAGCACCACAATCGGTGGACTTGGTCGAAGCTGCCGCATACCCCTTGGTAAGCTTAACGAGTTGGCAAGCAATGTTTGTTGCAGGTCAGCTTGAAGCGGGCCAACGTGTACTTATCCATGCTGGTGCAGGTGGTGTTGGGCATATTGCCATCCAATTGGCAAAAGCCAAGGGCGCAAAAGTCATCACAACGACATCCGCAGTGAATAGAGATTTTGTCGCTCACCTCGGCGCAGATGAAATCATTGACTATCGCGAAGAAGATTTCGAAACCGTGCTCGCTAACGCGAAAGTGGACCTCGTGTTTGATACGTTAGGAGGTGATACGCAGCTTAAATCGCTTAATGTACTAAAGCGCGGCGGCAAACTCGTGTCGATCACCGGTGTGACTGGCGAAACTGAAGCGAAAGCTAAAACGTTAGGCGTATCGGCGGAGTTTGTATTTGTTCAAGCGAACGGTGAACAATTGCGTCATATTGCCGAGATGGTGGACGCAGGTGAATTGGCCGTGACTGTTGCACAAACCTTCAGCCTTGATGACGTTACCACTGCTTTTGATATCAGTGCTCAAGGTCGTGTACGCGGCAAGCTAGTCATGAAAATCTAACTATACGCCACGACAAGAAAGGACGCCCTAGGGGGCGTCCTAATTGAACTTACGGTAATGTAAACATTTGGCTGAATCGTAGTTGGTAAGATCGGGAAACAAGTTCGCAATGATTAACGGAAAGAACATTAGAGTGCCCGTCCCTTTTATTTCAATTCTGCTACACAGGAGCAGATAGGATCACGTTACGGCTGAGAGCCGGGGGAGATTGGCTGCCCTATCGGTTAACGTAACTGTCTAGCTCGATCTTTGGCTTTGTCTAGCCAACGTTGTCTCGTGGCGATACTTGAATTAGCGACTGGTCCAAAGTGGCTTTGTTGCTTAAATCGATGGAACTAAATCTAGAAGCTACGAT
>NZ_FUXU01000078.1 GCF_900167155.1 Enterovibrio nigricans DSM 22720
CGAGGTCTACCACGCTTGCCTTGTTTGTTTTGTTTCCACTCAGCTATCGTTTCCTCATCAATCCAAAAGGTCAGAGAACCACGGTTGATTAAGGCTTTGTTGTACTGCTTCCAGTTAGTTGTTTTGTAACGAGATTTAGACATGAGACTACGACGATTGATGGGTGTAGCCGATCAGATCGTAGCTTCTAGATTTAGTTCCATCGATTTAAGCAACAAAGCCCCCCTGCGACGTAATCATCATTAACACTGGCCAGCACCATGACCAAAGCATCACTCATCGTTTTGCCGAGTTGGTGAAACAGTTCGGCATTCAAGTAACCTGTGTGGCCGGAGCGCTTAAGGTAGGTGTTGGTGTAAAAGCGCGAAAATACGGCCCAATGCGTCTGGGTGATGTTTTCCCCTTCGAATACTTCCACGTCGATTTGCTGCTGTTCAATTCGTTGGCGTTCTTTGCGAATGTTTTTGCGCTTTCTTGCTGTCATTTGAGCGAGAAAATCATCAAATGCACCATAGTTTTTGTTCTGCCAGTGAAACTGCACGGCGTGTCTTTCCAGATACCCAAGAGGAGTCACTTTTTCACAAAGAGCGCGCTGAGGAAACAGTATGTGGGCGCTAGAACATGTGGTTTGTTCAACGACCGATCGCATCGCATTTGCCAGCAATAGGCGCATTTGATCTTCATCTTCATCCTCTCGACAAAGGAAGCGAGGCCCGGTTGCAGGCGTGAAAGGGATGGCACAGAGCAGCTTAGGATAGTAGTCCAATCCTGCATCTTCATAGGCTTCTGCCCATGCCCAATCAAACACGTATTCCCCATAGGGGTGCGTTTTGATAAAGCAAGGAGCAGCAGCGATCAGCCTGTCAACACGATAAACAACGAGATATTGAGGGAGCCACCCTGATTTTAGGCCAACCGCTTTTGTTTGCTCTAACGCGAGAAGGAATGCATGGCGCAGGAAAGGGTAGGGAGACTTCACCAAGGTATGCCAATCTTCCGGTGAAATGTCTCCGATACTCGTGATGGTTTGGCAGCGTAATTCGACGTCTGTCGTAACGTTTTCTTCGGTGCTTTCCTGTGTCATGTTGAACAATTCAGAGAGAAATTCATAGGTATAGTCAAAGAGATCACAGCGCGAATTTCAACCTACAGAATCGAGGGATATTCAAATTCGACGGAACAAGGTCTGCGTAGGAGAAGTTTCGGACATAACGTTCTAGTTGTTCGTTCTGTTTGTGTGGTGAAAAACAGTCCACTCATTCTGACTGACGATGAGAGTAGTATTAGATTCCAACACGACGGGCTTTATTACACTCAGCTGGTTGAAAGTACTGCGAACCATACCATAAGATTATTAATAAGGAATTAACACGCATCGCAAAGGGCTGTTTATTCCCTCCTTCCACCGTCCAATGTTGCTCTGACGTCATTCCCAGAGAAAAGGAGCGTTTATGGCAAAGTGCTTTCCGTTAACTTCAGAAAATGTCGAAGTCATTCGCAGTCTGTTTCCCGCGCTTCAGCGAAAAATTGAGGGTGACTCTCCAATTTACCTTGATGGCCCCGGCGGTACTCAATCGCCCGAGTCAGTGATCCTTGCCATCAGTGATTATTTGCGCGGGGGCAATTCCAATCTCGGAGGCCGTTTTCTTGTCAGCCAAGAAACGGAAGTGATCGTCGCGAAGGCAAGAGAGGGGATTGCTGCTTTGCTTGGTGCATCGAAAGACGAAGTGTTCTTTGGCGCGAATATGACGTCGGTGACGTTTGCCTTGAGTCGTGCACTTTGCAAAGAATGGCAACCGGGTGATGAAGTGATCGTGACAGAAGCCGATCATGGTGCGAATCGATCGAGTTGGATCATGGCAGCGCAGGATCGTGGCGTAACGGTTCATTATCTGCCGATCGTCGATCAGCAGGGAAGCCTCGATCTGGACAAATTGGACAGCCTGCTCAACAAGCGTGCGCGCTTAGTAGCGATTACCGCTGCTAGCAATATCACTGGAAACAAAACAGATCTAGAAACAGTCATCGAAAAATGCCGCAAGGTGAACTGTAAGGTATTTGTTGATGCCGTACATTTACTGCCGCACCAGTTGGTGGATGTGAAAGCGTTAGATGTCGATTTTCTCGCGTGCTCGGCGTACAAATTTTACGGCCCACACTTAGGGATCATGTATGGAAAAGCGGAGTGGTTGGCGTCTCTTACGCCTTATAAGGTTGCCCCTGCACCTGATGTCGTCCCAAAATGCTGGGAAACGGGTACGTTGAACTTTGAAGCGTTAAGCGGTGTGGTAGCAACCATTGATTATTTGGCATCACTTGGCGAAGGTGACTCTTTGCGGGCACGCCTTGTGTCGGCGTACGACAATATTCATTGTTATGAAAAGGAACTGGCTGAGTATTTTCTTCAGAAACTGAAAGACGTTGGAAGCGCGGAGCTTTATGGCTTGGATTCAGTGGAAGGACGTACCGCGACCTTTGCACTTCGATTTGGAGACAGAGATCCCGCCGAGATTGCGGAAGCACTTGGACAGCGACAAATCTATGTCTGGAGTGGGCATTTGTACGCGGATCGTCTTACTGATGCCTTTGGCGTGACAGACAAAGGCGGCATTCTTCGAGTCGGGTTGATGCACTACAACACGAAAGCGGAGATAGACACCTTCTTCGACGTACTTGGTCGAATCTTATAGTGGACGAACGGTGTTTTAAAACAGTTCGTGTTCAGGTCTAAGCGGATCTGAGAAAAGAAAAAGCCGACATTACGTCGGCTTTTTGCTTAGTCCACCAGTTTGTAACTGATCACGTAGAATACATCATCGTCTGGATAAATCTTCCTGATCAGCGGTTTAAGCTCATCCAGTGGCAGAAATTCCTGCGCAGCATGCTCTTCGTTGATGTCATCAAACGAAATTTGCTCAACCTTCAGGATGTCGATTTGACAAACATACTCATCTTTTTCAAGTGTATGTACGTCAACACGGGTCCCCGGTACGTAGTGACTTTCGGATTCATCACGGATGGTGATGGTCTTTTTGCCTGAAGCCACAAGCGGTGTCAGCCACTCAAAGAAGGTGATTTTAGTTGGCGCTTGGTTCACAGAGATTACCTACTTAGCTGTGACAGTATTGAGCCGCGCATTAAACCACAGAGTGGGTAAAAGCCTGAGAAGAATTTTCACCTCACGATATGATGGATAAAATGACACGCTCGTTCTCAGCACTGTCTTCAGCCTCGATAATCATGCCTGAATAGTGCGAATCGTCGATTGCCGTCATGAGAGTTTCTAGCAATGTGTCATCATTTTTTAGCCGCTCTAAAATTCCTTTGGGTAGAAAAGTCAAAACGGATTTAATGATCATAAGCGGAAGCGTAATGGCTTCTTTTTTTTCATCTGTGTCTAACGTAAACGTTTCAATTTTCAGTTTTCGCATGGCTGAGCTATCCAAAGCAAAGGTAGATAGAAACTAATCTACGATGAATTCTGAACGCTGTTTTGGATTCATGTCTGAATTTCGATATCCGCTTTATTGAGAGTTGTTTATCCTCACTCGCTGACGCCGGCATCTTCAGGCAGTTTGGGTATAAACAGTCTGAAAACGTTCCAGAACAAGTAGGGTATCTTCCGTCATCTCAATACCCAATTCCTTACATTCGGATGAGAAAAAGGCCCAATGTGCGTCTTTCCACCAAGCATAGCTTTTGTCACCTTCGCCTTCGGCAGCGGCAAACTCTTCGGAGACCAGATTAAAAGGGCATAGGGTCACGTCAGTGATTTCAATGATGCATTTAGGTTCACCATGGAAGTCGGTGACGACCTGAAGATGGCCCACTTTAGGGTAAGGTTCGCCTTCTTGGCTGTACCAAATTTCCATACTGCAGGATGCGCGTTTTTCGCCTCTGATGATTAAGTCAGCGCAAATGTTGGCGTTTTCCTCATCGGAACAAAAATAGTCGGCTGAAAAAGAGGTATATGCCTCTCTCTGGGTTGCTGAAAGGGTGAGTAGGTAGGTATTAAGCAGTTTTTTTGATCGTATATCCATATAGCGCTCTGATAGTGAGAAAGCATGATTGCGCCCTAGGATATTGTTGTAGCGTGTATTCTGTCTAGGTCTCTCGGGAATGATCACATCTGTTTTTACATAGCTCTGTTATGCTGGCTCAAAATAGTGCTTTGGAGCAATAACATGAAAAAGATCAAACACGAGGCTCAACTGCTAAAAAAAGCACTGCAAATTGGCGAGCAGTATGCGCGTAAAAGGGGATATGGAAATTTTGATGGTGGAACGTCGAACAAGGTAAAAATTGAATGTATTTACCGCTTGCTTGTCGAAGATAAAGTGATAACGCCATTAGCAACGGATAAAGAAGACGGACCCAATATGAAGCACAAGCTCATACTGTGGATTCACAAACAACTGCCTGAGGGTCATCCTCTGTTAAGTGACTGATACTGAATGGATGAAAGGGAATATTCGTAGAATAGACAGAAACTGCATGGTAAGGGGAAAGACAACATGAAAAAAACAGCCTTGGTTTATGGGTTTCTTGGATTAATCCCTTTTGTTGCGTTCGGTATGCTATTGCCCATTTGGCCCTCGGATTGGCAAGCGGCACTTGTGCATGCGTTTAACAGTTACAGCGCGATAATCCTCGCGTTTCTCTCCGGTGCGGTGTGGGGAATGACAATCAGCGGTGCTAAGGAAGAAAAGCCGACTAATGGATTAACCGTTGGGATTGTATTCTCGCTGGTGGCTCTGGGTGCGCTTCTTATGCCATTTCCGTATTCCATCTACCTGCTTGTCGCGTCGTTCGTATTCTTGTTTGCGCTTGAAGTAGGGCTGATGTTTAAGGGGATTTACCCATTTTGGTATACGCTAATGCGGGCAATACTGACGGCGATTGTGGTGATATGCCACCTGTTTCTCTTGTATTGGCTCGGCGATATTTATAATGATGTTGTGTCCATGGGCACGGCATGAAAAAAGCGCCTTTCGGCGCTTTTTTAATCTTCCAAATCTGCTTGCCACGGCATTTCAGGCAATAAATCCAAATGCTCTTCATAGCGTTTGAGATTGAACTCGCCGTCGCATTTCGCTACGTCGTAAATTTCAACCATCAGTGCACACGCGATGTACTCCATTGCCTCTTCTTGCGATGAGCCAGTCATGCGTAGACGCATCATGGTTTCTTTGACTTTCTTTGGGTTGTTGTCAGCCAATTGGTTCTCAACAATTTCAATCAGGTTATCGCTGGTAAGAATGTCATCATCATTCATAAATTAAAGCCTGCTATATACGAGTATCAGAGTGCGTGTTTTTGTCCTGCTATGGTACGGGAAGATACTAGTGCGAGACAGTGATTTTTGAGGAGGGCGCGATGGTTTATGTAATAATCACGCGGTTTCTGCCGCTGTTTTTAGCGTGATAGAGCAGCGAGTCTGCTCGCGCCATAAACACCTCTTGTGTTTCTGTGGCTTGGTACATGGTCGCGCCAATGCTGACGGTAACGGAAACACTTTTGTCATACCGTTGAATGTTGTGCTGTTCACACCGCAGCCTTAGACGATCCAATGCCCTTTCTGCCTGCTGTTTACTGGGCCCGTGGAGTAAAATGGCAAACTCTTCACCACCTATGCGTGCAACTAAGTCGGATTCCCGCATTTGCTCTCGCATGAGATCGGCAATTTCATTCAGAACTTGGTCGCCTACGGCATGGCCATAAGAGTCATTGACTGTTTTGAAATGATCGATATCTAAGAGCGCAAGCACAAGATTGCTGCGTCCATCTTCGGCTTCCTCACAGCTGCGCGTTAGCTCGGGAAAAAAAGCATAGCGGTTTGGTAGCGAAGTCAATTGGTCTGTTTGTGCTTTCGTTTGCCAACGGTCACGAGATTTTGATACCAGATTAAGTCTTCTCACATGTAACCCAATCGCGATGGGGGTGATCATACTTACCAGTACAAAAGTGAGTAGCGCGGTATGACCTTCTATTTTATCGGGTAAGTTAAAAGGGCCTAAGTCGTAAGGAGCAATAATAGCGACAATCAACCCCATGCCAAATAACCCCGTTAATGACGCTAGCTCTTCCCCTTTAAAGGCCAAGATAACCGGAATGACGGGGGCGACAAAAATAAGGCCTGGTGAAAAAATGAAGGCACCCAGCGTTAATAAGAGATACCCAAGGATGTACAGGATATTTTCCCGATTAAAGTGTGAAAGCGGCGTTTCCGTGTGCGTCCATATGTAGTAAAACGGCGCGACGAGTAAAATCCCGAGAGCATACGTCGATGTTATTTCATAAAGGTCATAGAAATAGCCACCTTGTCCTGTGTAGCCACCGTAGAGAATATCTAACGACTTTATAGAGCCTAAAAACAGACCGGGGAGCAGGCAAACACGCATGAGGTAAGAAAAGAGCGTTTCGAATTTCAATCCTTCTTTCATGAAGCGCGCTTTCCAAGCGTTTGCCGATAGGAAGCAGGCTAGCGGAGTAAAAAGACCAGAGATGAAGGCGGGTGTTAAATCAGCACTGGCATCCCAGTGATAAATGGCAAGTCCATGCGCCAAAGAGGCAGCAACGGCAAGACAGACCAGAGCTTTGAATCTACCGTGTAAGCATGCAATCATGCCGATGCCAGATGCGATACTGAGTTGAACGATGTTAGCATCATGCAGGCTAAGCGGTGTCGCACCAAAATAAGATGCAATAAAATAGAGAAATGAACCAGCAACTATCCATGCGTTAGAACCGCGAGTCATGTACAACACATTTCCACTACAACTGCTCGTGGAGCGACGTTATCTGCCGCGAATTTTACTGACGTTAACTGACTATTGTTTTAATTATTGGCGGGCGGTATTTCCACGAGACGTTTAATTTCCGCTCTTTGAGTATAGGGTGACTTTGTATTCAAGCCACTTGTTTGGAAAGTAAGCACGCAGGCAAGGCTGCGTGCTGTTGTGGTTACGCCGAAGTTTCTTTTTCCAGTGCGATGGCATTGATGCAAAAGCGCAGACGGGTCGGTAATGGCCCGTCAGGAAATACGTGACCAAGATGTGCATCACAGGTATTGCAGATCACCTCTACGCGGGTCATACCATGAGAGATATCCATGTTATACGCGACGATATTGTCATGAAGTGGTGCCGAAAAGGATGGCCACCCCGTTCCTGAGTCGAACTTTTTCTCAGCATTAAACAGCGATGTTTTGCAGCATACGCAGGCATAAATACCGGGCTCAAACAATGCGCACATTTGCGAACTATACGGACGCTCAGTGCCGTGTTGACGGGTTACATAGAATTGTTCCTCAGTGAGAAGGGTTTGCCACTCATGTTCAGCCTTTTCTACGCGACGTGGTGCTACAGGGTTTCCATTCTTTGCGGTGTCGATTACTGATTCCCAGTTAAGCATACTGCCCCCCTTAATACTGATAACGCTCCTCAACATGCCGGAGAGAAGGTATCTAACAGACCGATGAGATGAGCGAAAGCTTTCAGTCATTATCGGTAGTGAATTTGTACTATGTTTTACGCATGGCTTTGAAATCAGGATCCCATGTCAGCTATTTTTATCGTGTTCCAACAGTGTTTGCTGTCAATGGCTCGCTTCCGTGCGCTGTTCGTGTTTTGTATCTCAATCGTCGTACTTTCATGCGCTTCCGATAAACCTAGCTCAGCGCCTACTGCAGCGGGTTCTCAAATCGAAGATGATGACATCTTATTGGTCGGAAAAATTTCAGTTGTTCCAGTGCTATCGTCACCAGTATCAAGAGAAACGGACACATTGTCTCTTTTTGCTGATGAGCACGTTTTGCTGTGGTTAAGACCGACATTCTCCGACGTTGGTGAGGGAAAAGACGAAGGGCTGGCTCTCGATGTGGAATGGGGGGAGACGTTCTCGCACGTGATCCCAAAACGCAATGTGAATTTGTTCAGGTTAGAACGCGGCAAAGGAAGGGAAGAGGGTATGACATACTCCACACTGGCTATGCCAGAGCCATTAAGAGTTTTAGTTCGTGTGGATGATCAGGCTATCTATATTGGCCATCTGAGGCTCTATATTGATGAGTTTCACGATATCGTTTCGTTTGAAGTTGTTGACGAGTCTGGGGGCCTTCAATCAATGCGTAAACAAACACAGGGCGACCGTGCGCACTTTCGCGTCTCATTGCTGGCGCCTGCCGCACAATTTCAGTGAATATTGATCAATACGTCGCTATCAACCTGTGGTTCTGGCTTTCTCGGTAAGACGTGACAAAGTAAAGTAACTGTCCCTTCCGGATCATCACTATGTCCTCACATCTCGCTGTGTTTGATTTAGACGAAACATTGGTTTCTGCAGATTCAATGGCACTTTGGCATCAGTATTTACTTGATAAAAACCTCACACAAGATCCCGACTTTATGGTGAAAGATGAGGCTTTTATGCGTGACTACAGCGCAGGAACGTTAGACCTGCCTGAGTATTTGGCTTTTAGCCTTTCTCCGTTGACTAACATGGATGCGAAAGATGTCGATGCGCTTGCCACGCAATTTGCTCAGGAGATCATTCCTCCCTTTGTGTTTGAAGAGGCGCGAACAACCTTGGCTGAGTTGAAGGAGTGCGAGGCGGAGGTTGTCATCGTTTCGGCCTCTCTGGCGTTTTTAGTGAAGCCGATAGCAAAGATGCTCGGGGTCGATAACGCGATGGGTATTGAGCTGAAAACGCAACAAGGTATGTACATACCAGAGCCCGACGGTGAACCGACGTTTCGAGAAGGCAAAGTGTTTAAATTAACGGAGTGGATTTATAGCTTGGAACATGATTTTGAGCATGTCAGTTTTTACACCGACTCCATTAATGATCTACCTATGTGTTTTTTTGCTGACAGCGTGAACGTCGTTAACCCTTGCAAGAAGTTGTTGACGAAAGCGATTGAGTACCAATGGCCAGTGCTACGATGGGGAACCACGGAAGGCGTGTTTGTCGATTGAGAATATGACAGCATTGAAAAAAGGAGCCTCGGCTCCTTTTTTATATCGCATTGTTTTCACATCGCATTGTTTTTTAAATTGAATTGATGCGATTCAACAACGCAATGGATGCGTCGATTTCGACTTTGCGCACCGCGACACTTTCAATATTGCAACCGATAGGAATGCCTTTCTCGTCGGCAAACGCTTTCAATTCACGCCAGCTTTGCTCTGAGTGGTCTACAGACTGCTGAAGGATGTCATCGGAATGAATCAGATCGTTTTCAAGCCAGCGGGGGATATTGATGCCTAGCCATTTCATGAACTGCAGCGTTTTGTGCGAACCACAAGGAGTCAGCGTGAAAATGATAGGAACGAGCGGAATACCGTGCTTTTTTCCGTAATAGTAGTAATCGGACAGGAAGTCTTTTGATGCGTGCACATCATAAACCCCTTGAGACACAAAAAACGAACAGCCAGCTTCGATTTTCTTGAATACCCGCAAATGTTCGTCGCCTTTTACTAGATGACGCTCTGGGATGGTAACGCCACCCAGTAACATGTCTTTATTCACGCGTTTTTTAACGCGTAGGCTTCAGACATTGGCATTGTTACTGATTGGTCAGCGGATGATGCGCCTACAAAGACCGACAGTTCGTCGGCAGGGTGTGAGTCTTCCAAAAAACGCGAAAGAGCGTCTTCGGAATATTTCCCTACAGAACGGTAAATAACGCGAGGAAGTTTTAAATCTGCCAAAAAGTCACGGCTGTATTCGACGCTATCGAGGGTTTCCATGAACGGAAAAGGGCGCTCTTCATCCGTTCTCGATGCTTCATCTTGAATGTCGTAAATAATCAAACCATCAATCGGTTGATCTTGGAGTCGGGCAACTTGGCGTGCAGCTATTTCGTTGACTTTCTCCGTATCGGTTCCTTTTTTGGGGGGAACCAATCCATATAGGACAATGCCGCTTTCGCGGGCTTTAATTTTTTCAAACAACATTAAAAACCAGTGACTCCTGTCATTTGGAATGCAAATTCAATCCCTAAAATATCAATGAAATAAGGTGGTAAGCTCAGGGGGGTTACGTGGAACCCGGCGCAAAACCAGCCGAATTGATAAACGATGCCTATCTACCTTAACAGGCTTAAAAAGGGATGCAATTCGAATCTGACAGTTTTCTTATTGTTTTATCGATGTTTTTATTCGCTTACTGGATACTTTTATTCGCCTACTGACTATCACTACGCATGTTTTCCAGCGCATTAACGCGTCGCTGTTGTTCACGGGTAAAGTACTTGTCTTTGAGGCTTTTCAGATCACTACCACTCATAGGGTTTGCACGCTGACTTTTTTCAGCGAAGTAAGCGGAAAGGTTTTGCTCAAACTTAGCCTCTTCTTGCTCAAACGCTTTTATACGGGCTGCGGCTTCTTCCCCAACGAGTTCGTTCAATTGGATTCTATTTTGCTCATCATCGCTCGTCATAACATGATTAATTTGCCCGATGAGGGCAGCGTTTTGATAACTCGCTTTCATGTCAGGTGTTAGTTTATCCAGTTCGTCTTGCCATTGTTGTTGCATTGCTTTGTCGTCAATATTTAACGCCTCTAACTCCATGCGTTTTATCGCCATTTCCCTTGCTAAGTTTTCTTCGTAAAACAGTTGGGCTCTCTCTTGATCATCAAACAACGCAGCTTGTAGTTGAGTGACTTGTGTTTGCACGAAATAGAGATAGTCGAGTCCAGACAGTGAATCGGGCGCGTTGAGGGAATCCAATGCGCGTCGATAAGCTTGGTATTTTTCGAACAAAGGTTTTTGGTTTTCACCATAACTGACGCTGTCTGCAAAAGTGTTATATGCGTGCTGAACGTCATTGATGTTTCGTTCTCCCAAGGTGGAAAGAAAGTATTCGAAGGTATCTCTATGGGAAGAGGTATCAACGCTTGTTCCCTGATGGGAGCGAGCCTGTGTGATGGGTTTATCTTCATCGTCCAACATCAGATACAGAACGACAGCCAACAAAATTCCGACGACTAAAATGAGCGCGATTTTGTAAGCAGTAAATGAAATCCTCATACACAGGCTCCTTATCTCTGTGACAAACTAAGCCGTTACAAACCTTGTTGCTTTAATCGATTGGCATGTTGGCGATACACGGTCACAGGATCGGTTTCAAACCAATGGTGCAAACCAAAGAAACCATTCACTTCATCAAGGTGGTTCATTCGATAATTGCTGCGAATAACACGGCCAAGATGTGTTGCACAACGTCCGACCAGACCGTCGTTTGGTTCTGAAAAGAAAAGCCCGGTCGCGAACAGAACGGGATCACTGAGATCAAGAATATTCGTGACGGTACTGGTGCCTGACCAAGAGTAGTAGTACACACCATTTGATGCGCGATACGCGCCTTCGCCACATCGAGACCGAGGGATACCTTCAGGATATTTTGCATTGAACGCGAGTGATCCTTTGGTGGTTAAAGAGTGAAGAGAGGCGAGGGGGTCTTGAGGAAGGTGACTTCCACCGGAAAGAAAGCTAATGAGTCCCGAGAGTGCTTTCGCTGCACCGACTGCGACGCCTTCACCAGAAGAACCCGGTTTAAATGCGTTCCTAACGACATCGGCAAATTCTGAGCCTTTGTTAACACCACCAACACTGGTGACTGATGCGACGTGTTGTGGCGCAACAGAGGCAACATAGCGCGCAGTTGGGCTACCGTGGCTGTGACCAATCAAATTAACTTTTTTGGCGTTCGTTACTGCCAGTACCCATTTTACTTGGCGGAGTAATTGCTCCCCGCGTTTTTCAGAGCTGTTGGTGGCGGAGACCTGTGCCACGAACACTTTTGCGCCACTACGGGTGAGAGCTTGTGGAATGGCATGGAAATATTCGACACCGGCGATGTTATCAAAGCCAAACAAGCCGTGTACGAGCACGATGGGATATTTCGTTTGTGTGTAGCCTGTCGTTGATGACCCGGATGCGCTAGCACCTGCTAAAGCGGGTGTTGATGCCAAGATCATTACAAGGGAGAAGAGCAGTCCTTTCACAATAAATTCCTCTGGTCAGTCCTCTGATGTCGATCAAATATTAGCCAGAGGCTAGGCGTAAAACTTGTCGCAACAATGAGAAATGGTGGAATTGTTAAATTAATGTGATCTTGAAAGGAGGGTTACGAGGTTTAGATCAAAAAAAGAGCGCATTGCGCTCCTTTTTCTTCATAAGGCTTGATGCTATCTGACCGGTGCTATTGCACACCAATACCAAATTTGATCTCATTGCTGATATCGTCAGTCACTTCATCCAAGTAATTTTCTACTTGTTGTTCAACGAGACGATCCGGTTCTTCAAAGTAGGCAATGTGGAAAATTGCGTCACCTTCGTTAACCAGTGGCAATGTTTGTTGACCGATAATGATACCGCCTTGTGGCGCGAAAATTTGAATTTCTTCGCTGCCTGTCGGTGCACTGATTGAAGCTAGCGATTGACCTTTGCTTACGCGTTGGCCGAGTGAAACGTGTGAGCGTAAAATACCGTCTGCTTCTGCACGAACCCAACGGGTTGCACGCGCGATAACTGGCTCAACAACCGTTTTACGCTTGCTGCTCTTACGAATCATGCCAAGGTATTGCATCACGCGCTTAACGCCTTTCACACCAGCGGTAATAGCATACGGCTCAAATCTAAGTGCTTCACCTGCTTCATACGTCAAAACAGGAATGCCTATTTTCTCCGCTTCTGAACGCAACGAACCTTCGCGAAGGGCTGCATCGATCACCACTGGAGTACCGAAAGCAATGGCCATGTCGTAGGTTTGTTCGTTAGACAGATTTGCGCGAATTTGTGGCAAGTTAGTGCGATAAATTGCAGCGGTGTGCAGGTCAAGGATATGGGTACAGCGACGAACGATTTGTTCGAAGATCTGGTAGGCCATACGACCTGCGATTGAACCGCGCTCTGAACCCGGGAAGCAGCGGTTCAGGTCACGACGATCAGGAAGGTAACGGGATTTGTGGATGAAACCAAACACGTTAACCACAGGGATTGCGATTATCGTGCCTTTTAACGTTGCGGGATTGATACGCTCTAACACTTGGCGTACCACTTCAACACCGTTTAGCTCATCACCATGAATGGCCGCGTTAATCATTAACACAGGGCCAGGCTTCTTACCGTGAATCACTTCTGCTGTCACTGACAGAGGGGAGTGCGTATAGAGTTTCGCAACTTCAAACTCAACGCTAGCGCGTTGACCTGGCGGGATGGTTATCCCGCCAATTTCGAAAGCATTTTTTTTATTATTTGCTTTTGACACGTGTCCTTGTCCTCGGAGTTGAGACTATTTTCTCAATATGGTCAATGATCATCCCTGCTACGTCTTTCCCTGTAGCAGCTTCGATCCCTTCCAGACCTGGTGAGGAGTTCACCTCCATCACTAGAGGCCCGCGCTCAGAGCGAAGAAGGTCTACACCTGCAACGTGAAGGCCCATCGCCTTCGCCGCTGCAACCGCAGTCTTACGCTCAGTAGGAGTAATACGCACCAATGATGCACTGCCACCGCGGTGCAGGTTAGAACGAAATTCACCTGGCAACGCTTGGCGCTTCATGGCTGCAATTACTTTATCGCCGATAACGAAACAGCGAATATCTGCACCGCCCGCTTCTTTGATGTATTCCTGAACCATGATGTTGGCTTTCAAGCCCATAAAGGCTTCGATAACACTTTCAGCCGCTTTACGGGTTTCTGCCAGAACAACACCGATACCTTGTGTACCTTCCAGCAGCTTGATCACAACTGGTGTACCACCCACCATGCTCAGTAGGTCTTTAATATCGCCCGGTTTGCTCGCAAAGCCTGTGATCGGCATACCAATATTCTTACGAGACAGTAATTGCAGTGAACGCAGTTTGTCACGCGAACGCTGAATTGCGACTGAATCATTGACGGTGTAAATGCCAAGCATTTCAAATTGGCGAAGCACAGCACAGCCATAAAACGTTACTGAAGAACCAATGCGAGGAATGATCGCATCAAAACCAACCAAATCTTCACCGTTTTGGTGAACAGAAGGTTGGGTCGAATTGATATTCATGTAGCAGCGCAATGCATCAATGATTTTGTATTCGTGGCCACGCTGCTCACATGCTTCGATCAGACGACGGGTTGAATACAGGTTTTCGTTACGAGATAGAATTCCAATTTTCATATAAATTAACCTTGAGGCGCCTGAACGATAAATGATTGAACGGGGTCGACAAGTAGTCGGTTTTCCATTGCGGTACGGCCCAATAGCATTCTAAATACCATAGTATCGCGAGCTGTCAATGTCATCTCTATTGGGTAGGTCAAATCACCAATAACCATCGGTGTTTCGATAACGTAACGGAAAGTCTCGTGACCACCTGAGTCGCGTACAGTTCGCATGTCTTTTACTTTTGCGTGGCACTCTTTTTCGGTCACGCTGTCGTCTTGAATTGGGTGGATCATAAACTTCACCCACTTCTCATCGTTTTTCTCGTATTCTTCGATACCGAAAGTGTGTAAGCACGATGTACGTGCACCAGTGTCCACTTTCGCTTTAATCGCTGAGATACCTAAATCCGGTAAGGCTACCCATTCTCGCCAGCCAACCAGCATTCTGTCGTTTGAGTTTGCATGGTTAGAATCCTCGACTGCTGGTCGAGCTGTGTTTTTGTCAGTCATTGCTGTCAATGCCCCAGATAGTGAATTTCGTACGAATGGAGTGAGCGCATCAATCTTTGACTTACTCAAGTAAACGATAGCTGCTCCACGGGATAATCCCGCTCACATTTCTAAGAACTGATTGAATAATCAACACTATCGAATGACTTAATACTGTGACATTTAAAGTCTTTAACGTATTAAACTCCGGCGGCGCACTTCATCATCCACTTTATCAGCACCGCACCAAAGAGCGCGCAAGGTACAGCTTTGCAATGCTAGCGACAAGTCAATTTGTGATTCCTTACGATAAAATAAACTTATCGTCATGTTTGCTAATCGCCAGAAAATCACTGAATTAGGTTTCTCGCCCAATTGAGCGGGTATGCGATGTTGCGCGACGGGGGTGTTTTTCACCCGATGAAAGTATGAATGGGGATTCATTGGCTGCAAGTATAGGCGCTTACTTTGGTTGTAAAACGAGCTCCTCATCATCTTTTATCCTTTTAAACCATTGATACATCGGGGTATGTCCTGAATTGTCGACATTCGGTGCGCCTTTGCACTCAATAATGTCTTGGACGGTAACTGTACGTACTTCCACACTAAAACGAAATTTGTCGGTTTGGTTCGTTTTGCTGCCGTGTAGGTGGGCTGAAGAGAAGCTAAGGATGTCTCCTGGCTGGATTTCAGGCGTGTAAGAGGTGTCTTCATCTATCGGTTCTAGTGCCTGTGGTGCGCTTGGGTAACCCATTTTTTCTTTCAGGGGTGTGGCATTTTTTTCTTTAAGGTAGCGAGAAAATGACCAACTGGATGTGGTGTTGTTGACTTTGTTCTGCCAATAGTTGGGATAAATAGCGATGGAACGCGCTGTACTTAAGGGATATATGGGCAACCACCAGTTGACTTGGCAATCAATATTGCTTCCCCACGTGTCCCTATGGTGCTTTACGCTGGCCTGTCGGCCGTTATCATACTCAGCCTCACAAGGTACGATTCGTAATACGAGTCGGTCATAGTAATCTGCATTCACATCGATACCACAATGAGCTAGTGCGTCAAAAAATAACGTTTTTGCTTTTACATCTTTATCAAAGCGTCTTTTCGTTAAGTCTGCGCGTGCTAAGTATGTCGCTACGTCCATATGTTTGTGGGCGTTTTCAGGATCGGCCAGTTGAAAGGTGTGTTCAATTAATGATCTTGTATAGTGGATGAAGGGGGAAAGAACATCCGGTACTGAAAAGATGACGATGTCACCTTTAAATAGCACGTCACCGAGCGTTGGCTGCTCAAGTCGAGTATCAGTAAGAATCAGCGCCATGCTGGCCTCCACAAGCAATAGCTACCCTTATTAATAATAAAAAATATCAGATGTTTTTTAGAGAAGGATATTGAGACAAGGTGTGATTGGGTGAATTCATAAGGGATAAATAGCTAGTCGAAACGGCAGAGAAAAGCCCCTGCCACCTGTTTGGTTAACCGCTACATAGCAAAATGCATTGAAATTGATGCTGGCTCGCGTCGCCACTTACAAAGAATGTCAGTCAAACCTTCTTCATTATCATGTTGCCCAATTTCCTGTTCTTGAAATCCGTGTTTCTCCCAAAAGGCTCGCGCAGGAAGATTGATCTCGAACGTATAAAGCTTCAATTGGTCGGCATTTTCTTGCGCCAACTCGACCAATGCGGATCCTATTCCTCGGCATTGGTGAGAAGGATGAATGTACAGTTGAGAGATGTAGTCTTTGTCCATGGCCATCATGCCAAGCACGGAATCGCTCTCTTTTTCTATCGCTAAGAAAATGCGATGAGAGGGCGCGAGTATTCGATTCAGATAATAACGATGAGATGTGAGGCTATGAGGCTCTGGGAGCCCCAAGGCAGTCTCCTTACTCAAACGCCACATAGTGAGTGTTTGTTCTGTATAGCGAGGATGGTAATCGGCTTTGTTGCTTAAATCGATGGAACTAAATCTAGAAGCTACGATCTGATCGGCTACACCCATCAATCGTCGTAGTCTCATGTCTAAACCTCGTTACAAAACAACTAACTGGAAGCAGTACAACAAAGCCTTAATCAACCGTGGTTCTCTGACCTTTTGGATTGATGAGGAAACGATAGCTGAGTGGAAACAAAACAAACAAGGCAAGCGTGGTAGACCTCGCCGATTCAGCGACTTAGCCATTACTACCGCACTGATGGTGAAACGCATTTTCTCTATGCCATTGAGAGCGCTACAAGGTTTTCTAGACTCTGTTT
>NZ_FUXU01000070.1 GCF_900167155.1 Enterovibrio nigricans DSM 22720
TGTCAAAAGCTCTACGGCTCCAACAAGAAGTGGAAAAAGCGGTATGGCTATCACAAGCGCTCACTATCAGAGACAGCAATGTACCGAGTAAAACAGCTGCTAGGTGGGAAATTAAGCCTAAGAAATTACAATGCTCAGGTTGGCGAGACTTACGCTATGATCAAAGCGCTGAACAAGCTTACAGGACTGGGTATGCCTGAAACTCAGTATATTGCTTAAGAACCGAACAACTTTAGGCTGCCATGTCTTCCAACCGAATTAAGCAACAAAGCCCTCAATCAGTGCTTTGGTGGTTGACAGCCTAAGCCGCTCTAGGTGTTCATTAATGGCAGAATCTTTTCTGATAAAACGGTCGCTGCCCGGAATGTAGACTTCCGGCTGATAGTAGTCGTAATACGAGACAAAATATTCCACCGCGTTCTGTGGGAAAAACGCGCGCATTTCGTGATACAACTGAGCCGCCAACGTTTTGTTGTGAGCTAAAATGAGCGTCGGACGTTTCAAACGATGAATGATATTGGCCATGGTGAAGGTTTTACCAGAACCCGTTACACCCTTTAACGTTTGGTGGGTTTTTCCCGCCTGGACGCCCGCAATTAACTTGGCAATCGCTTCGGGTTGATCTCCCACCGGCGCATTTTTGGCGTGCAGTAAAAACGTTTCCTTCACCATGCTTACCTCTACTCGACTATCAGCTTTTCCAAGTAAAGGGGGCGTGCAACACACTGTCAAATCGTCGGGCGTGTAATATCTGCGAATAACAGTCTTGTTTTTTATATCGCCTAAACGCGGCGCACTGCGACATCACTTGCCGAAAATTCATCATGAAAAATGCGTTTGCGACGTTCGTATTTCCGCCACAGCCAATAGCGAAGCATTACTCGACCAATATTGCTTCACATAATGCTGATGAGAGGGTGAATCTGATCTTCAGTCGAAACAGCTAGAATCCTGACGCGCACAAGGTGTTACTTGATGCAAAAACCAAGTATGCGGGGGTTATCCATGTTGCGTTTGTTATTAATTCCATCACCGCATTTTTGCCCGTTTTGCCAAACTCAAGGTATTTGCATTACTGAAAGTCCGATGAAAATAGGTGACTCGTGCGTTGCCTGTTTTTTGCCCATTACTCCCCCGCTACGAATAACGCCATTTGAGCCGCAAAATTATTTTTCTGGCATGAGCGTATTTACGATGTCCTAAAAGTCCGCCAAAACGCCAATTTAGCCCCTTAAAACAGCCAAAACAAGCACTCATAAAACGCTGTTTTTAAACATGTTTATTTTGAGGATTTTCTCTTTCTGTAGTGATAGTCTTTCCGCGAAGTCAATAAGGAATTGCTATGGACACGCACCAACACACTTATAATAACCAAAACTTTTCGTGCCACGATTTGAGTGGGCTTACCTTTACCGACTGCACCTTTATCCGATGTGATTTTCGGCGTACAAAGTTACGTGAAACGTCATTCATCAACTGCAAGTTCACTGAACAAGGCGATATTGAAGGCTGTCATTTTGGTTCGGCCGATCTTCGTGACGCCAGTTTCAAGCAGTGTCACCTCGCCATGGCTAACTTTACCTACGCGAACTGCTATGGCATTGAATTCCGTGAATGTGATTTGAAAGGGGCTGATTTCCTTCGCGCTAGTTTTGCCAATCAAGTCAGCAACCGAATGTACTTTTGCTCGGCATACATTACGGCATGCAACCTTTCCTATGCCAACTTCGAAGGTGCGTGTTTGGAAAAGTGTGAACTCTTCGAAAACCGTTGGATAGGGGCAAACCTCCAAGGGGCATCCTTAAAAGAATCCGATCTAAGCCGTGGTGTTTTTTCCGCCGATGCGTGGGGACAATTCAGTTTTCAAGGCGCGAATTTGTGTCACGCGGAACTGGAGGGACTAAACCCAAGACGGGTAGATATGTCGGGGGTGAAAATTGCGGCATGGCAACAAGAGCAAATACTAGAAACGCTGGGTATTGTGGTTTTCCCTGATTAACAGAACAACCTTGATAAAAGAATTCTCGATTGAATAGAGATTGCAGAAAAGCCACTTCACGTGGCCTTTCTGACAATTAGAGTGTTGTAGAGCAGCTGTTATTGAACGCCAGTGAGAGGAGAGCTTCGTTGTTCACGCGAAACGCTCACTAATCAACACGCGTTTTAATCACCTTCCCTCTCCATTGTATGAAGGGCTATAGGCATTTCGTCCATGAACAGACGGTATCAAAGGAGAGGAGATCGCCTCTCTCACCGCTTTCAAACTTTACCTGCGCTTTAAATAAATCATTCCGTTCATCTCTTGTTAGCAGTAACATTTAAGTGTTGCGCGTTTCTTTTAACTGGTCATATTCTCACTCACTCTAACTCTCTTTAATTAATTCCCTGCTTTTCTCTTTATGGTGAGTATTAATAAAGAACGCGACATGAAAAACTAACTCAAACACAATTATCATTAAATAACTAATCACGGGTGAAAGAACCAAGTAATCATTCCCCCATTGCATATATCTATTAAAAACCAAAACAACAATAAAACTTGCCGCTATCGACAATATAGTCATTTTGGTAGAGCTGGATAAAATCAACTTAGCGCGAGTAATTGATCTCAGAGACCAAAACAAAGATACAAAAATAGACAGTGCAATAATATCATAAAAATGCACACTTAACTCATCGATATTATTTGGCGATATAATATTAAACAGTATGATTATATAAATAACACTCATCAAGGCAGCGGATAAAAATGCGACACCTGTGAATTTTGCCAAATCAGAAGGCCTGTCGATATTTCTATAATATCGAATAATGAAATTATCCAGATAAAATATTGAAGACGTAGAAATACATACAACACCAAAGAATATAGCCCAATATTCCAACAGATCATTTCTGGAAACATAGTTAGATGTGTTTATAATATAAGTGATAAGAGTATTACTCATCAACGCAGAGGCCATAATGAACAATGCCGACGAGTAAACCTGAAATACTGATTTACGATCTAGAGATACTTCACCACTTGCACTGTTCAATCGCTTTTTCTGCACATAGATGAGTAGCACCAACGACTCAACCCAAGATCCTAATACTAATGCCACTATTGGAGCAAAAGCACTGCTCACACCTTTTGTTATCAACAAATAACAGCAACAAGTGGAAACAATCAATCGAAATATAGATGCGGGAAAAATAATGGTAGTGGCTTCCTTTAATATAACAACACCATGAAGGTATCGTCGAACGCCAACAGAGACAATGGAAATAGAAAAAACATGCATTAATAACATGTCACTGGAATTATATTTTAACCCATATACAACTAACAAAGCATTGGTTATAAGAAAAACAACAAATATGAGATTTGTAACATATCTCCGCGTAATTATCCCTGTCCCCTCTTTGATAATCACCGTTGTGACGGGGAAAACAAATGCATTAGCAAACATGAAGATTGCTAATGCATTTGCATAACTACTTAAACTATCATAGCTATATACAGTAACAATTATTGAAATGACTGGAAGTTCAAGATTTAAAAGTGTAGAGCTTCCTGCATTCGGCCACCAAGATTTTATCAACCTAAATACTACTGACATATTAATTCACTCATACGGAGAAAATTCAATCAATAGAGCCTTGTAGTCATTTTCTAGAAGTATCGAATCCGTATTCGACATTCGAATCCCACACACTTTGTCACAAATACTCTTGGGTTGGTTTTGAGTCATTCCATCGAAAAACTCCCCAGTAAGATCGGATGGATTGAAATGACTTTCTATCGTAGAATTTATTATTAATATTATGTTTTTCATGAAAACAGCCAATTAAATTCCATTTTCATGGATATTATTTCATCCATTCAACCTAGACAATACACAGCACTCACATAACGAATAAAGTAATGTTTTAATATTCCTAATATGAACTTGGCCGTGCTTTCATGAGAAATTATGTAACTAACTGATAGCTCAAAGAGCACCACAGTTATTATTGGTTTCAGTTATTCACTGAACAGAAAGCAGGAAGACCGCATAACGCGGCCTTCCTGCATAGTTAACGTGTTAAAAGCAATGCTTATTTGAAACCAAACTTGCCGTTGCCATTTTTCCATTCACTACGCGGTGGAATAGTTTCAATGGTGTCCCAGTGTTCTACGATTTTCCCGTTATCGACACGGAATAAGTCGTAAAAGGCCACATGCTCGTTCAAGAACTTGCCTTCACTGATCGCGAGTACAAAGTTTCCCTGACCGATGATTTTGTGGTTAGCGGAGTACGACATTGGCATGCCCTGCTCAGCGAGTGCTTGTAAAGCCACGCTCAAACCACTCAAGCCATCCGCCACCATTGGGTTGTGTTGCAAGTATGCAGCATCACCGCCATCGATATACTCATTGATTTTCGCCATCTCGCCTTTCATCAAAATAGTGTTAACAAAACTCGCTACCAGAGCCTTGTTTTCATCAGTCTTGTCGAGGTCTTTCACTGCTGTTGCACCATCAAGTTGTGTTCGACCGCTTGGGTTAGGTGGCGCAATCTCCTGTAAATTGTTCCAATGTTCAACAATCAACCCATCCTCAAATCGGAATACATCAAAACCAACCTTAGGGCCAAAGAAATCATACTCGGTATGTAAAACCACGTAACCGCCATCCTCAAAGGCGCGTTTCACATCGGCTTTTGCACTCCCTTCCGGCAGTGCTTTCATCACCTCGCCGAACCCTTCTAATCCATCACCAACGGCTAAGTTATGCTGAATATATTTATCGGGGTTGATGTAAGCAATCGGTGCATGGTCACCAGTTTCAATGCTACTGATCAAAGCTACGGCTTTGTTTTTGTTTGATATCATTTCTTCCGCGGCCATCGCACTGCATGCGGCAACCCCCATCACACCTGCAACCGCTACAGAGCGAAAGAGTTTGTTCGTGATCGTTTTCATTGTCTCGTCCTTTTTATGTTCGGCTTGGAAACAATGTTAGGGATTCAAAGAGGTGTTGAGCAGAGTGGAAATAGGCAGAAAAGTGGTAAATATCGAACCCAAGGAAATAAAAATACGTATAAATTAAATAATTTCAATTAGTTATTATGGTATTTTCTGAACTCACTCGGCGTCACGCCCGTTTCTTTCTTGAAATACTTCACAAAGTTACTTGGGTCATCGAAATTAAAATCGTACGCCAGTTGTTGGGAGGTGACTTTGTTGATCACCAGCCTGCGTTTAATTTCAATAATCGTGAATGCATCAATCATCTGTTTAGCGGTGAGTGATGTTGATACTTTACAGATTTGGTTCAAGGTTTTGTATGTTATCGCGGCCTGGTCTGCGTACCAATTCGCATCACGAATCTGTTCAAAATTTTGCTGAAGGAGCGTCATAAAGCGGAACAATATTCGACTTTGTGATGGAGAAAGATTTTCAACCTCACCAACCGTTTTCAAACGTCGATGAAGTAAACTTAACGCAGAAAAGAGATACATGACGATGAGCGGATCGCCCTCTTCACAATTGAGTTCAGAGGCTATTTCTGCCATCAGTGCGGTCGTGCGAGCGCGGTTAGTTTCATCCAAATGCAACACAGGTGAATAGTGACTGTTCAAGTGTATTGGGGTGTAACTCGGTAAACGCATATTGGCATGCACATTATCAAGATAGGTTTGGGTGAAAAGAAGAAGCTTTCCTTCCGGCTTGCAGGACAAATCAAATGCGGTGACTTGCTCTTGCTGAACACTGACCACGGTACCGGGCCCATAGGCGTACTCTTGAAAATCCACCATATGTTTGCCAACACCCTTCTCAAACAGCACCAGCATAAAAAACGACAACCGATGCGGCGCACAAGGATCATGATCCTTAATGTCTCTGACATAGAGTGAGGACAACTCAATCACTTCAACGCCGGATGAGGAAGTTCTACCTAGCGTAAAGTCAATTAACGGTATGGCCATTCCCAGCCCAAAATATTCTCAATCAAATGGGTATTTTAACCCACGAGACATCAAAGAACGGTCTCTAAATACAGAAGCCAGTTAGATTTATACAACTCCCTCTTCTACGACCCCATATACGTGCAAAGCTGTTTTACGACCACCAAACAGCGTTATGTACATACGCGACACCGTTTTAGCAAGATAGCTTTCTTTCGTACCTCCCAACAATGTAAGTAACGTACCCAACTTTAAAAACACCGGCAAAGACGATAGTACCAATGTGAGCAATCGCTTGTTCGACAATCGAAAACTGATCGGCATAAGGAAAACTGATCAGTATTGTTGCTGTCATCACGGCTGAAGAGATGATCATTGCCGCACCACCGACTACGCTGATTTGTTTGAAATCCATAGTAGCGCCTCATTAACGTGTATTTTATATACATGTTATAAGTTAGCGAGTGGCACGTCAAATTCGCCTTTGAGATTTCATACCAGAAATGCATCATATTCCCTTAATGAAAGGAAACGACGTACTGTTCAGTATTGTTTGGTAATCGAGGTATCACGAACATGTTATTTGGCTATCTTTTCCCTTACGTCAAGATGTTATCAGGTGTCAAAGTAGCCATAATTTAAGTCAAAAAAACCTCCCCAAACAGATGGGGAGGGTCTGTAGCATTCTTTCATTTTTTAAGTGCGTAGCCTAAAAATCGCCATCTTTGATATAAGGATGAGTCCAAAGCACCACAGACAAGATCACTGCTTTCCGCCAAGCTTCGTACATGGCATCTGCCTCTTTTTGTGACACGTCGCCTTTAGCAAGAAACGGCTTTATCGTGGTGGTGATGGGGTAGATAAACGCAACCATGTACCGATAATCGATATGATAGACAGCGTTAACATCATCAGCACGGTTTTTTCCTACCCGGTGGTGACGCTTCGCTATTTCATGCTGATAATTCAGCCATTGCTGATCATAATTCGCACTTGTTAAATCAAGAATCCACTGTTCAAAACGCGCTCTTACACGTGACAAATACTCACCATTTGCTTCACGGGTATCTTTATTCGAAAAGTAATAAAGCAAATGAGGATTCGCACCAACATACCCATACCACGTATCCAATATTTCACTGATTTGAGGCTTAAGAATTTTTTGAGCCTGACGAAGTGCTTCCACATCGTCTGGACCAAAAAAAATCGTTTTTTGCAAAAGCGCAAATTCTTCCTGAGATACGGGAGACGTTTCCAACGACTTAGAATCAGCATCATAACCCGGCACTCCTTCTCCACCGCTCCCTGCACTGACAGTGGTTGTACATCCTAACAGTATGGAAATACTAAAAATTGCATATACCGCTCTTTTCATATTCGCTTCTCATTGCTTCCATTTTAAGTTAACTGACTGTTGTTCTTATCAACCCATCCCTGCCCACCTTCTTTGTGAACAGAACGCATCATAGTATCGACCCAATACATTATTGTATCGATACGAAACTATAGGTGCCACAATCCTCAAATGTCAAGGTGAGTTAGAGTGATTGAAATGCGCTCAGAAATGAGAAGGGAAAAGAGAGGGCCAAACAACGCATTGGCGTTTCAAACGCAAGTTTTTGAGGGATAAAGCACGGCCTAAAAGCGTGCCCTACGTAGAAACAAGACTGACTTTACGCTGGGCTGTCACTCACCGATTGCCTGAACTTGAACCAATTCAAGCAATTTAGCAGCAACAAACAGATCTTGAACAGCAATACCTGAGCTGTCGAAGATCGTAATATCATCGGAAGATCTTCGGCCAGAAGACCGGCTCGCGATCACTTTACCTATCTCTGTTACTGCTGCATTTTGAGTATGCTGAAACTCTCCGATAACGAGAGATTGTGGCTTATAATCACAAAAGAGCTTCGCATATTGATAAAGCTCAACAGGCAATTCTTGCTTGCCCACTTTATCTGCTCCCATCGCGGAAATATGTGTACCCGCCTTTACCCAATCAGCGTGGAATAACGGCTCTTTCGCTGTAGTTGCGGTGACAATGATATCTGCATGCTCACAAGCAAATTGCGCAGATCCCGCTTCGGCATTTATGCCTTTATCGTTGAGTCGAACAACAAAGCTCTCGGTATTATCAGTGTTTCTCCCAACGACAATCACTCTAGAAATATTGCGAACCCTAGAAAGAGCGAGAACGTCATATTCCGCTTGATGCCCAGTACCAAATACAGCTAGCACTGATGCCTCTTTTCTGGCCAGATAATCCACCGCTACTGCATCCGCCGCCGCGGTGCGATAGGCATTTACCTTACTTGCCGAAACCGCAGCAACCAACTCGCCAGTCTCTGGGCTTAATAGAAAAGTCGTTGTGCCGTGACAAGACTTATTTTGGCTTTGGTTTTCTGGCCAATAGGTGCCCGTTTTCCAGCCCACCAATGTCGATGTACAGGCAGACTTTAATGAAAACATTGAGTCAGTTTGTGGGCCTGATGCATTCACAACAGGAAAGAGCGTCGTTTCACCGCTTGTGGCGGCAACAAAAGCATCCTTAACCGCAAGATACGCGATTTCGTGAGAGATAAGTTTCGCAGTTTGGTTTTCGTCTAAATAGATCATTTTACCACCCCTGAATTCGCGTCCAGATTTCGTATGAATTGTTCTGTTTATCAAAGACATGATAGTGACTGTGCATTGATGCTGTTGCACACGCGTGATTCGGCAAAATCTGTAATCGGCTGCCAATGGGAAGCGCATCAAAGTTTATCGAACCTCCATCAACGGCACTCACGATGCCATGCTCTTGATTTACCGCCGTGACTTGTAGTTTATCGAGCAAACAGCCTGTGCTGTCAGTTAATAACCCATATCCGCAATCTTTGGGTTGTTCTGCTGTTCCTCGATCAGAAGAAAGGGCCATCCATCCTGCATCAATAAATACCCAGCCTTTTTCCTTGTTGTGGCCGATCACTGTCGTGACTACTCGCGCTGCAATGTCATTGAGATTGCACACGCCAATACCCGCCATCACTAAATCAAAAAGGCCATACACTCCTGCTCTTACTTCTGTGATGCCCTGTAAGTTTTGATAACGGTGAGCGGTCGGTGTGGAGCCAATACTGACGATTTCGCACGGTAGTCCTGCGTCCCGAAGACGGTTCGCAGCGTTGAGTGCAGCCTTGACTTCATTCTCGGCGGCTGCGCGTAACGAGGTTTCATCAAAACAACGGTAAGATTCTCCTGCGTGGGTAAGCACCCCTTTAAATTGGGCACTGCCGCGATGCAGCAACTCAGCAAGCTCAAGTAATTCCGGGCTATTTGGATCAATCCCCCCTCGGTGCCCATCACAGTCAATCTCTATCAATGCAGGAATTGCACAGCGGTTATCTTCACTGTATTGGTTAGGAACCTGGGCTTGCTCCTTACTATCCAGCAACACCTTCAGGTCTACCCCCATTGACAGAAGTTGATACACCCTTGGTAACTTATCGCCCGAAATACCCACTGCATAGATAATGTTGGTATATCCCTCACACGCGAGGGCTTCCGCTTCCTTCAGAGTAGAAACAGTCACAGGCGATACGTTTTCGGCGAGAAGATACGGTGCTGCATCAAGAGATTTGAGCGTTTTAAAGTGGGGTCTTAGCTCAGCCCCCATCCCTTCTATTTCTTTGCTAAGCCTTGCTAGGTTACTACGTAAAACAGGCTTATCTACCAATAAAAAAGGCGTATCTAGCTTTTGGTAGTCACAATTCAACTTAGGATTATTCATCATAATCAATTACCTAATGCACCAGTGGTTAAACACCCAAGCAACGTATAATGGGCTCACTGAACGTCTCAACGGATCCTCAGTATCCAAAAATCATGTTTTGCATTACATTAATATTTATTAACTTATTGATTAGGTTTAAACCTAATGATCACATCAGAAGACCTAAGATTTATCGCGACAATAGCGAGCCATCGGACATTGGCCGATGCTGCAAGAGCATTAAATATCACCCCTCCTTCCGTGACACTTAGGCTTCAGCACATAGAAAGAAAATTGTCGTTAAAGCTCATCCAGCGACCATCGCGTATCGTGAGCCTGACAGAAGAAGGCCAGCTACTGCTTGATAAAGGGCAGGTTATTCTTCGAGGGCTAGATGAGTTACAAGAACAGCTTGATGAACGCAAAGAACAAGTGTGTGGCAAACTAAGAGTCTTGGCACCTTTAGGTTTTGGCAACGACTACATTGCGCCTTTGTTGGGGGACTACAAAGTAAAACACCCGCAGCTAGATATTGAGCTAGAGCTCTCTGACAACCCCAATTGGTCAAGTCACCACAAGTGGGACATCGTTATTTACATCGGTGCGTTGAATGACTCTTCGTTAAAAATGATCACGCTCGCGTCAAATCAACGATTCTTATGCGCCTCCCCAAAATACGTAGAGGAGATGGGATACCCGCAAGTCCCTCAAGACTTAGCGAAGCATCGTTGTATTGCGTTAAGAGAGAATAACGAAGATGTCACACTGTGGCATTTCACCCACAATGCTGATCATAAGCATGAAGTCGCGCGTATCACCCCAACGCTTGCAAGCAATGAAGGTCGAGTGATTAAAGATTGGGCCACTGCGGGATTGGGGATCATTATGCGGTCAGAATGGGATGTTCAACCACAGATCAATAGCGGTGAGCTTGTCCGCTTACTGCCAGATTACACATTACCTCACGCGAATATCGTGGCGTTGCTAGGTAATTCAGAGAACGAACGTTCAGCGCGTATCTCTGGCTTTCTCGCGCTATTAAAAGAACGATTAACGCCTGCGCCTTGGAAATAATCGTGAGTAAAAGCCATCTAATCAATTGAAGCTCATCGACTAGCGACCAAGTTCTACTGCCTGCACGCTGGTTATCGTTGCCAGTTGTTCAAATCCAAGCTTACTGTACAGGGGTATCCCCGCCTTAGAGGCCTGTAATACCGCATAACCACATCCAAGCTCTGATGCAAATGAAAGGCTGTGTGCCATTAACTGCGCAGCGACCCCCATTTTTCTATACGCTCTCACTGTGCCTAATTGGTGTATACCCAGTGTCCGACCCGTTTGAAACAACAACACGGTACCGGCTATCTTGCCATCCTTAAATAGCGCAAAAAGATAGCAGTTAGGATCCGTTAAGACGTGCTGAATCACTGTTTCATCAAGTGAATAAGCAAAAGCCTCTGAGCAAGCAAGTGGTATGTGAGAGGCCACCTCATTGATCGATTCATCGTCGCTGCGGCCATGCTCCAGATTGTCCGCTATCTGATTCGCCATTTCATAAAGGCGTTGTGTGCGGTGCGTTTCTCCGTCCATGTATCCTCCTTAAATGGTTAATCGTCATTCTGTGTTGCCGCAGAGAGATGCGCTTGTTGTTGCTCATCAAATTCTTTGAAGCGGGTTTGCCAACCTGCTTCTTCTACCGCCACTTTTACTTGCACCGCGGTTACTTTGTATTCCGGACAGTTTGTCGCCCAATCCGAATTTTCGGTAGTCACCACATTTACACCTGAAACGGGATGGTGGAACGTGGTATACACAACTCCTGGCTGCATGCGATTACTGATTTTCGCGGGTAAAGAGATCTCCCCAGCTCGACTTGCAACCGTTATCAAACCACCGTCTTTGATCCCTCTGTCTTCAGCGTCAAGTGGATGAATTTCCAATACGTCTTCTTTGTGCCAATGGGTGTTATCAGTGCGGCGCGTTTGCGCACCAACGTTGTACTGAGACAAAATCCGCCCAGTGGTTAGAAGTAGCGGGAACCGCTTGTTCACCCTCTCTTCTGTTGCGACATATTCGGTAACAACAAAGCTGCCTTTTCCTTTTACAAACTGACCAATGTGCATGGTCGGTGTGCCTTCTGGTGCCTCATCGTTGCAGGGCCATTGTATCGACCCCAGCTCATCGATTTTTTCATAACTCACCCCATTGAATGTTGGCGTAAGCTTGGCGATTTCATCCATGATTTCTGAGGGATGGCTGTAATTCATTTCATAACCCAGCGCATTGGACAACGCGACGGTCGCTTCCCAGTCTGCTTTGCCCGAGAGCGGTGCCATGATTTTCCTGACCGGCGAAATACGGCGTTCAGCGTTGGTGAACGTGCCGTCCTTTTCAAGGAAGGTCGCCCCCGGCAAAAACACATGTGCAAACTTGGCCGTTTCATTTAGGAAGATGTCCTGAACGATCAAACAATCAAGTGAAGATAACGCAGCTTCCACGTGTTGAATGTTCGGATCAGACTGTGCGATATCTTCACCTTGTACATACATACCTTTAAAGCGCCCCGCAATCGCCGCATCAAACATGTTGGGAATACGAAGACCCGGCTCGTCGTCTATCGTGACTCCCCACGCGCCGCCAAACAAGGCTCGGACTGCGGGATCAGAAACATGGCGGTAGCCCGGTAATTCATGCGGGAAAGAGCCCATGTCACAACTCCCTTGAACGTTATTCTGGCCACGGAGCGGGTTCACCCCTACGCCTTCACGACCAACATTCCCCGTTGCCATGGCGAGATTGGCTATTGCCATCACGGATGAGCTGCCTTGGCTATGCTCTGTGACGCCCAATCCATAGTAAATTGCGCCGTTTTTCGCCTTCGCAAAGATTCGCGCCGCATCTCGTATCAAGATGGCAGGCACACCAGTGGCACTTTCCATCACTTCTGGAGAATGTTCCTCTTGCGCAATGAAAGTACGCCATTTGTTATACGCGGCCATGTCACAGCGATCGGCAATGTAATCGCTGTCTTCAAGCCCTTCGGTAATGATCACATGCGCTAACGCATTCAACACCGCTACGTTGGTACCCGGCCTGAGTTGAATATGGTACTGAGCCCGAACGTGGGGTGCATTCACAATATCAATTTGACGTGGGTCGATAACAATCAACTTTGCACCCGCGCGTAAGCGGCGCTTTAACTGTGACGCAAATACGGGGTGTCCATCCGTCGGGTTCGCACCAATAACGATGACACAATCCGCTTTTTGCACAGAGTCGAAGGTTTGCGTTCCCGCTGATTCTCCAAGCGTGGTTTTCAATCCGTATCCCGTTGGGGAATGACAGACACGTGCACAGGTATCCACGTTATTTGTTCCAAATCCTGCACGAACTAATTTCTGTACCAAATAAGTTTCTTCATTGGTGCAACGCGACGAGGTAATCCCCCCCAAAGCATTGGGCCCATGCTTTTCACGAATGCTTTTGATTCTTTCGGCTGCAAACGATATAGCTTCATCCCAGCTCACCTTGCGCCAAGGTTGATCGATAGCGTCACGGATCATCGGATCGAGCACACGATCTTTATGGGTTGCATACCCAAACGCAAATCGCCCTTTTACGCAAGAATGCCCCAGATTAGCTTTACCCGCTTTATCCGGCACCATCCTCACAAGTTGGTCACCTTGCATTTCAGCGCGAAAAGAACAGCCCACGCCACAGTAAGCACAAGTGGTAATACGATAGTGGCTGGGTGTCCCCTGCTCAATCACACTGTTTTCGGTTAAAGCAGCGGTAGGACAAGCTTGAACACAGGCTCCACAAGATACACATTCAGAGTCCATGAAATTGTTAGCACCTGCAGCAATGCGGGATTCGAAGCCTCGCCCTTCCACAGTCAACGCGTGTTGTCCCTGAATTTCTTCACAAGCTCTCACGCAACGGGAACACACAATGCACTTGGAGGTATCAAAGGTGAAATAGGGGTTGGAGGTGTCCTTTTCCATATCCAAGTGGTTTTCACCATCAAAGCCATATCTGACTTCGCGCAGCCCCACAGCCCCCGCCATATCCTGCAGCTCACAGTCGCCGTTCACCGCACAGGTTAAACAATCCAAAGGATGGTCGGAGATATACATCTCCATGACGTTACGACCATGCCTTCTGCAACCGGTGTGGTACACGCCGCAGGTTTTCCACGCATCCCTTCTATTTCCACGACACAGAGTCGGCAAGAACCGAACGCGTCAAGGCTGTCCGTCGCACACAGTTTTGGGATCTGAATATTCAGCTGGGATGAAGCACGCATCACAGACGTGCCTTCGGGTACTGAGATTGGCCAACCATCTATCGTCAGCGACACCATGACTGCATCGTCGCGTACTATTGCTGGGGTGCCAAAGTCTTTTCGTCCTTCTTCAATGGGAATGTAATACTCAACCATTGTTTGCCTCCTTGATGTGCCTATTACACATCGTCACTGACCTGACGAGACAGGCCAAAATCCTCTGGGAAATACTTGAGTGCGCTTTTAACAGGGTAAGGTGTCATCCCGCCCATCGCGCATAGCGAACCTAGCTCCATGGTTTCGCACAAATCGGTGAGAAGTGTTTCAGCGTGTGCTTTCTGACTCGATTCTGACGCCATCAGTTTGTCGATCACTTCGACACCACGAACAGCCCCCACTCGGCAAGGTGTACATTTTCCGCACGACTCTTCAGCACAGAACTCCATGGCAAAACGCGCCATGTGGCTCATGTCGGTTTGATCATCAAATGCGACCATACCACCATGTCCCAACATGTCCCAACATGGCTCCGCGTGCAGCGAGTGCCTCGTAATCCATATCAGTAGACCATTCAGATTCAGGTAGGTACGCCCCTAACGGGCCCCCAAGTTGCACCGCTTTGAGCGGTCTACCCGTCTTACTCCCACCACCAAAGCCATAGAGTAATTCGTGGATTGAAACACCAAATGCCAGCTCAAACATGCCCGCTTGTTTAATGTTCCCTGCCAGTTGAATGGGCATGGTGCCCAAAGAGCGCCCCTGACCAAAATCTTTGTAATAACTGCCGCCTTTCGCCAGGATGATGGGCACTGACGCGAGAGAAATGACGTTATTAATCACGGTAGGTTTACCAAACAATCCGCAGATAGCAGGCAGAGGGGGCTTGGTCCGAACCAAACCGCGCTTGCCTTCTAAGCTTTCCATCAACGAAGTTTCCTCGCCGCATATATACGCGCCTGCCCCCATGCGTAATTCGAGGTTAAAGCGATGACCCGAACCGCAAATATTGTCACCTAAATAGCCCGCCTTCTCCGCAAGGGCGATTGCCTGCGTGAAGATGTCACAAGCTCTTGGGTATTCAGAGCGGGTATAGACATAACCTTGTGTCGCACCGACGGCCAATGCACAGATGATCATGCCTTCGATAAGAGTAAATGGGTCGCCCTCCATCAGCATACGGTCTGCAAACGTACCTGAATCCCCTTCATCCGCATTGCAAATGACATACTTTTCACCGCCCGGCTGATCTGACACGGTTTGCCATTTAATGCCTGTCGGGAATGCTGCGCCGCCTCGGCCGCGTAAGCCACTTTCTTTCACCTCATCAAGAATGGCTTGGCGTTCCATTTTGATGCCGTTGTCCAAGCCATGAAAACCACCGTGGGCACGATAGTCGTCGATACTCAGCGGATCGATAATTCCTACACGGGCGAAGGTCAGCCTCTGCTGCTTTTTTAGATAAGAAATATCTTCTGTCACACCTAAACACAGCGGGTGTGACAAACCCAATTCTCCACTTCCATCCGGGTCATAAAATCTAACCGCCAGAAGGGCATCCACATCATCTGGCGTAACAGGACCAAACGCGACGCGACCTTGTTCTGACTCCACCTCCACCATGGGCTGAAGCCAGAACAGCCCACGCGAACCCGTTCTAACAATTTCAATGGACTCACCCAAATTGGTCGCACTGTGGGCGAAGTGTTCCGCCACAGCATCCGCCCCTTTTGATACCGCTGACGTGTCTAGCGGGATATAGATTCGATAACTCATGGGGCTTTTACCTCGATAACCTGAGTGAGCAACTGATCAATGACGTCATCAAATTTTTCATCCGTCATCTCCCCATAAATTTCATCATCCACCCGTATCGCAGGCGAATTCATGCAATTACCCAGACAATAAACAGGTTCAAGGGTAAAGTTGTTGTCTCGGGTGGTTTGATGAAAGTCGACGCCTAGATGCGAGCAAGCATGCTTGGCCAACGCGTTCGCCCCCAAAGACTGGCACGATTCCGCCCGACATACTTGAATCACGTGCGCGCCCGGCGGTGAGTGCCTAAAATCGTGATAAAACGAAATCACACCATGCACATCCGCTTCCGATAGATTTAACTCTTGTGCAATAAGCGCCACCGACGCCGAGGGAACATAACCAATCAATGCCTGAATGCTATGTAAAACAGGCAATAACGCGCCTTGGCGATGGCGATGTGCATTGAGAGCTTGAACGACTGCTTCAGTGTCTTCATGGCTCATTGAGTTTTTATGTACTTTGCTATCCATTTCAATCACCTGACTTCCAATACTTTTGAGTGTAGCGGTAAAGCACTACCTCAATGTCGATGAAATGAGACCTAAAAGTGCCGATTTAAGACCTACGAAGGGCCAAATCAGAAACGAAACGATGAACAAATGCGTGCTTCACATTGAAACTGAACAGTTTTAATGACTTGATTATTTGTAGGTGAGATTCTTGCGTTTGTGTCACCTTTGGCCACAAAAAAAACGGCAATTGATATTTTCCGTACTATGTCCAATTTGCAGATTGACAGACTTTTTGCAACATTTTATTTACAACTCTAAGCATTTTCGGTTTTGGCGATCCCTCCCCCACTTGTCCCAACTTCGATATTTATCCTTACTCCTGATTGATTCGTTAAAAAAAACCGTAGTCTTCCTATGCTTTTTAACATCTCCGTTTTACTTTTTCTTCCTACTGGCCTACGCAGAAAAGAGAAGACGCAATTGGGTTAGCTGAAATCTCTACGAACTGTAATGAATTTACACTAGGGAAAGGGGATCCACTATGGGGTCAGTATCCTCGCTACGCCAACCAGTCAGAATAGGTTTTTACCTCTGCAACCGTTTTACCATGATAGCCATGGCCTCAGCCATTGAGGTTCTTCGCATGGCCAATCAACTCTCCGGCGAAACACTCTATAAATGGTACACACTCAGTGACGATGGGAATCCAGTGACTGCCAGTGACTGCATTTCCATCAACGCCGATGACAAAATACCCAGCCAACACGAGCTAGATATCGTCATCATTTGTGGAGGACTAGATATTCAACAAAACTGCTCACCGAAAGTGCTTAGTTGGATCTCACAACAAGATCGTAAGCACAAAATCATAGGCGCAATATGTACGGGCAGTTACCTTCTGGCAAAGTCCGGCGTGATGCACGACAAGTCTTGTTCCATCCATTGGGAAAACCTCGCGGGTTTCCAAGAAGCTTTCCCAACGATTCGCGTGAGTAACAAGCTTTTCTCCTTTAGTGAGAAACGCATGACAAGTGCTGGCGGAACGGCTCCCATGGATATGATGCTGACGATGATATCTAAAGAACACGGCGGTCGGTTAAGTGCGGCGATTTCAGAAATGTTTATGTGCGAAAGAGTAAGAAGCAGTGAAGACGTACAGAAAGTGCCGCTTAGAAACCTGATCGGTACATCTCAGCCTAAGCTCCTCGAAACAGTATCGCTCATGGAAGCAAACTTGGAAGAGCCTTTTGCCATAGACGAACTCGCTACCTTGGTCCAACTCTCAAGGCGTCAACTCGAACGGTTGTTCCAAAAGCATATTCAGTGCTCCCCTTCTCGATATTACTTGCACCTGCGTTTAACCCGCGCCCGACAATTGCTGACACAAACCAATTTGTCGGTCATCGAAATCTCAATTGCATGCGGATTTGTTTCAACGCCCCACTTTAGCAAATGCTATCGCGATTACTTCGGTCTTCCTCCTAGGGAGGAAAGACAAGGGCTCAAACAAGCCCAACCCCCACAACCCGCCCTCTCAGCGTCGGCGACAGAACTTAAAAACCCCGCCAACGACGAACAAATTGCCATCTAGCGTAGCACCTTCCCGTTGTGACAAATGGGGAGGTGTTTTCTCTTGTTTCGCGGCTCACTATTGTTCCCCTTTTTAATGTGGTTATTTTTTAATCAGCGCAAAAATGAGAAGTCGCTATCATTCGATGCCGACATTTTCAGACGCACCGTGAAAACGATATTCGTCACCATTCATATCGCAAAAGGCTTGAATTCGGCGAGATTTCGCGCAGTAAATTAAGTCTGCCCTGTCTAAACAATATCGGTAAAACCCCAAGTGTTAGGGCCCAGACAACGTGTAATTTGGATCGTTTTTGTATTAATTCAATGTTACCCAAAGAGTTATCCACCGTTTCTGTGGGTAACTTTCTTTTCGTCACGTAATATACTGAACGTCAATGGTTATTTTTTACCCAACACAACATTCTCGATAGGCATCCAAAAAAGCAGTCCTAAAAACAACCTTGATATCAACGACATGTAACATGTCTAAAACAAGAGACATAAGAAGGGAGGAGGAGTATGAATCATGTTTTGGTCACAGGCGCAGGTCGAGGAATTGGACTGGAGACCGTCAAACAATTGCTAAAACGTGGAGATTCCGTCATTGCTACCTATCGCTGCCGGCATATTATCACCCTCGCGGATGCGCTCTCTATTGATAAAACTGGGACGTTTTTTACATGGGAAGGGAAAATTCATGAGTGGTGATATTCAGTATACTATCCAGCAAATCAACAGCGAGTCTCCTCTTTATCCACTAGCCGTTGATCTTCGCCATCGCTTGTTCTTTAGGGACTTAGGTTTACCTAAACAAGTAGTGCTCGATCAGAAAGAGGCAGCAAGCCTGCACTATGCGATGTCGTTGGGAGAAACACTGGTCGCTTATGGCCGCCTTTCTGAAACGGGTAAGTTAGAAATGCAGGTATCACAAATGGTAGTGGCGCCGAATTTTCAGCGGCTCGGGCATGGCGAAAAATTACTGAAACACTTGGTCGAGCAAGCTGAAGCCAAAGGTGTAAAAATGCTCCATCTAGCCGCAAGACTTCACGCAGTGCCTCTATATAAAAAATTGGGTTTTAAAAGCGTTGGTGAGGAATATACATCCACACTTACCAATGTTGTTCATATTAAAATGATCAGAGAAGTTCTTTAAATACCTAAAAAGGCCTGCTTGAAGCAGGCCTCACTTTTCGAATGCAGCAAACCGCTTTGCTGAACTCTAATTCAACATACCGATATTTTAATTAACCTGCCATTCTCAGGCAGGAATGAAACAACTTAGGCAAATGACTCATCTTTCATTTCAACGTGCGATTTATCTCGACCATTGATTGAAATTGATTTGGCTTTCATTGCTTCAGGAATATGCTTAAGAAGCTTCACCTTCAATAGGCCATTTTCCAAATCTGCGCCCGTTACTTCAATATAATCGGCAAGGTTAAACTTACGTTCGAAAGTACGATTCGCAATACCCTGATAGAGGTAGTTTTTGCCTTCAACTTTGGCCTTTTCGCCACGAACAGTGAGCACTCCACGCTCGACATTAATGTCTAGCTCATCCTCTGAAAATCCTGCTACTGCTAGCGTGATCGCGTAATTATTGTCTTCAAGAGCTTCGATATTGTATGGGGGGTAGCCCGCGGCTGCACTTTCTGCTCGGAAAGCGCTGTCCAACAAAGAAGCGACACGGTCAAAGCCAATACTGTTACGGTACAGTGGGCTCAAATCGATAGTTTTCATCATGTATCGGCTTTGTTGCTTAATTCGGTTGGAAGACATGGCAGCCTAAAGTTGTTCGGTTCTTAAGCAATATACTGAGTTTCAGGCATACCCAGTCCTGTAAGCTTGTTCAGCGCTTTGATCATAGCGTAAGTCTCGCCAACCTGAGCATTGTAATTTCTTAGGCTTAATTTCCCACCTAGCAGCTGTTTTACTCGGTACATTGCTGTCTCTGATAGTGAGCGCTTGTGATAGCCATACCGCTTTTTCCACTTCTTGTTGGAGCCGTAGAGCTTTTGACA
>NZ_FUXU01000132.1 GCF_900167155.1 Enterovibrio nigricans DSM 22720
ATCGTAGCTTCTAGATTTAGTTCCATCGATTTAAGCAACAAAGCCTTGGATTGGCAGTCGCCAACATGTTGGGAGCGATCTATGCAGGAAGGGTGTTGAATCAGTGGTTACAAAAGCAGGATTCTACGCTCAATCAAAATGGCCATAAAATACGCAATGACTATCTCTCCGATCTCCGCTTACTCATGGCCAAGTTAGCTAGGGCTAGGTCGCGTTAAGCTTTCCAATCATTCAACCTGAAGAGCGGACTTCAGGTCGAATGAGGACATCAACTCGCGCGTTTTAGCATTCCTTCTGACTCTAGAAAGAGAATAATTTCACTCAGACCTTTTTGCTCTTTGAGGTCAGTAAACACATAGGGTTTATTCGGACGCATTCTTGCGGTGTCTGAATCCATTACGTCTAGATTGGCGCCAACGTAAGGTGCTAGGTCGATTTTATTGATGATAAGTAAATCTGAACGCGTGATTCCCGGCCCACCTTTTCGAGGGATCTTTTCACCCTCAGCGACATCAATCACGTAAATGGTTAAATCTGCCAATTCGGGACTGAACGTCGCACTGAGGTTATCGCCACCACTTTCAATAAACACCATGTCTAAGTCTTGATGGTATTTCGCCAATCCTTCGACCGCTTCGAGATTCATAGAAGCATCCTCACGGATAGCAGTGTGAGGGCAACCTCCTGTTTCTACGCCAACAATACGATCTGCACTTAACGCGCCAGCCTCTGTCAAAATACGCTGATCTTCTCGGGTATAAATATCATTGGTGACGACAGCGATGGAGTAGTCATCACGCATCGCTTTACACAACACCTCTAGTAACGCTGTTTTTCCGGACCCCACGGGACCACCAACACCAACACGTAACGGTTGCTTATAGGTCATCGATTTTCTCCTTAAGATCGAAACAAACGGGAATACTGGTTTTCATGGCAGCTTGAGGCGATCGCCTGTGCAGGGGCGAAATTGCCAATATCTTCGTTCTCAATGATTTTCGATTGGTTGACTGCAATCGAGAGTGTTTCAGACAAACGAATAAGAACGCGTTGCCCGGCGGTTTGGCCCAGCGGGATCAACTTAACACCTGCCATTACGGTGTTTTCCAACCAGCTCCATCCATAGCCCTGACACAGAGACTCAGCTGATATCTCCCATTTGACTCCTGCATACGCAAAGCCCGCAATTTGACTATGAGAAACACAGCAAGCCTCTTCAGATGTTTCATCAAGCAGGTTCAACTGACATAGCAGCTTGCTCATTGTGCGTCCGCGCTGTATTTCTTCTTGTCTTAGCTCTAACGTTTCGCGTGATGCGTATAACCAATCGTTCCAATGCCTGACTTCGCTTAATTCACCATGCGTAAATGCGTCGAACATTCTTCGAAGGATCGGAAGCTCTAAATGTGCCAAGCTATCCAACGCAATGCTTTCTAACCATTCAATGAAGCGCCCTTCATCTCGCACCCATCCACATTCAATCGCCCACTCCAAACCTTGAGAGTAGCTAAACGCACCAACCGGCAATGAAGGGCTGATAAGTTGAAATAGCTTAAAATCAGCACGGCTGTTCGTGTTCATCATTATTCCTACACTTCATCACGCAACGAGGACGAACAAAACACCACTGAGTCCCATGGCAACAGACAGTTTTTCTAAACTGATATATGCGCCAATTCGTTCTCCAGCAAAGAGGGTTAATAATGCTGCGGCAATGAAGCCACCGGCGAACGCGACCGACGTAACATGCGCACCGTGCATAAAACTAGATATGCCAATTACCACGAACGCCAACGCTGCAGACAGCTTTGCAAACGTGCTCAGTCCGGTACACTTTAGTCCCGCAGACATCGCAGCGAGCAACAGCGCACCGACGAGCAGCGGAAACATTGGAGAGTTACCGGTAGATATAAGAGGGCTTTGGATAGCAAAAAAGACGAAATACATCAAACTACTCACAACCAGTAACTTCAATTTGAAGTTAGAAAATTGCGAGACCAAAATGCCCATAGCAACCCAAGTCACGACATGAAGGACACTCGTAAATGGGTGGATAAATCCATCCCAAAACGGATGTTCACTCATGCTGTGTATCGAAGGCTCCAGCGTGTGGGCAGCGAGAGGAAAGGCAATGAGTCCTAAAGCCCCTAGCAAACAATGTCCTACTTTCACGGTGATCTCTCCATAAACTCAGAAAATATTAATGAGAATGATGATGGCTGGATGAATGTCCGCCATACGCACCACTTTCAGGCTCAAACGGAGCCAACTCAACAATGACTTCTCCACCCAGCAAATCCACCATTTCGTCAAGCACATGATCATGCTGATACCGCACCCAGCCGTCGCCAACCTGCAAAGGTACATGGCGGTTTCCCAAGTGATAACTCAACCTTGCAAGCAAATGGGCACTGTGCGCGTGTACCGTTGACACGTTTTCATCGGCAGCTATCACGACGACCTTTTCACCAGTGTCCGACACCAACAAATCTCCGCCTCTTACAGTGTGACCTCTGGGTAAAAAAAGACCCGCTTCTCTGCCATCATCCAACGTCACTTTGAGCCGACTTTTGATGCGTGCATCAATCCCCAAGTGAATCGTCGGCAATCCTTCTGTCTCATCGACGCCTGTTTCAATCTGTGTAAATTCGAGCATGCTGTTTCCTAAAACAGAAAATAACGCTGGGCCATTGGCAATACATCCGCGGGCTGGCAAACAAGCAGCTTACCGTCAGCCCTTACTTCATAGGTTTGTGGGTCAACCTCGATGTTTGGTTGCCAATCATTCAGTTTCATGTCCTTTTTACGAATGCTGCGACAGGCTTTAACCGCACTGACTCCGCTACGCAGTTGAAGCATGTCAGGGATACCATTATCGATTGCGGTCTGTGACATAAAGAGTAGTGAACTTTGGGCAGGACCGGCACCAAATGCGCCGAACATTGGACGATAATGCACAGGTTGTGGCGTTGGAATAGACCCATTCGGGTCACCCATGGGGGCCGTTACTATTAGGCCGCCTTTGATCACCAGTGACGGTTTTACACCAAAAAATGCAGGCTTCCACAGAATAAGATCTGCCAGTTTTCCAGCTTCGATAGAACCGATTTCATGAGCCATGCCATGAGTGATCGCTGGATTAATGGTGTATTTAGCGATATAGCGTTTAATGCGGGTGTTATCACTATGCGCCGTGTCACCTTCGAGAGCGCCAAACTGCACTTTCATTTTGTGCGCAGTTTGCCACGTGCGAATGATCACCTCACCCACACGTCCCATCGCTTGGGAGTCAGAGGAAATCATCGAAAATGCACCAAGATCGTGAAGCATGTCTTCTGCTGCAATGGTCTCGCGTCGAATGCGTGATTCCGCAAACGCCAATGGAAGGCGATAAGTGGTGGCACACCATCAGCATATCGAGGTGCTCATCAACGGTGTTGACGGTATAAGGACGCGTTGGGTTCGTAGATGACGGCAATATATTCGGCATCCCAGCGACTTTGATTATATCGGGCGCATGACCGCCTCCAGCACCTTCCGTGTGATAAGTGTGGATCACACGATCACCAATCGCCTTCAGTGTTTCTTCAACAAAACCACATTCATTGAGTGTGTCTGTGTGAATTGCCACCTGAACATCCAATGCATCTGCCACAGACAGGCAGCAATCAATCGCCGCTGGCGTTGAACCCCAATCTTCATGAAGTTTTAAGCCACACGCTCCTGCAGCCACCTGCTCTTCAAGTGCATCAGGCAAGCTCGCGTTTCCTTTTCCAAGTAAACCAAAGTTCATCGGAAACGCATCTAACGCACCTAGCATGCGGTGAATATTCCACGGGCCCGGCGTGCAAGTTGTCGCATTGGTGCCTGTTGCCGGTCCTGTTCCGCCCCCCACAAATGTTGTCACCCCTGACGTTAACGCTTCTTCGATCTGTTGAGGGCAAATAAAGTGAATATGCGAATCAATTCCCCCAGCGGTAAGGATTTGTCCTTCTCCTGCAACCACTTCAGTTCCCGGGCCTATGATGATATCAACCCCGTCTTGAATATCTGGGTTACCCGCCTTACCAATGCCACTGATGCGGCCGCCTTTTACGGCAACATCGGCTTTCACAATGCCCCAGTAATCAAGCACCACCACATTGGTGATCACCATATCGGGAGTTTCATTGCTTGGCCGCTGGCTTTGTCCCATCCCATCACGAATGGTTTTCCCGCCACCAAACTTCACTTCGTCGCCATACACCGTGAAGTCTTTTTCAACTTCCAGCCACAAGTCTGTATCCGCCAAGCGCAGACAATCGCCCGTTGTGGGGCCGAACATTTCTGCGTAGGCTTTTCGTGATATCTTTGCCATGTCAGTCGTCCTTATCTGTCGCTTTATCATCGGGTAAATTACCCATTACACGCCCTTGAAAACCATATACAGCGCGAGATCCTGCGTAGGCCACCAATTCGACTTTGCCCAGGCTCAAACCTAACCGCTGTACCGGAAGGAATATTGAGGCGAAAACCCTTTGCTGCTTCACGGTCAAATGCCAACGCATCATTAACTTCATAAAAGTGATAGTGCGAACCAACCTGAACGGGACGATCTCCGGTGTTGGACACATCAAGCGAGACAGTTTTTCGTCCAGTATTCAATGCTATATCGCCCGTTTTTGCTCTTAGCTCTCCGGGAACAAAGCGCGATTTCACAGCCTGTTGAGACATTTTTCAGCTCCTCACACTATTGGATCATGGACAGTCACAAGCTTCGTACCATCAGGAAACGTGACTTCTACTTGTACGTCATGAATCATGCTTGGCACCCCTTCCATCACATCATCAACCGTCAGGATCGTTCGTCCGAAATCCATCAATTCCGCCACTGTTTTTCCGTCTCTCGCCCCTTCCATAATCGCTGCACTGATCAATGCAACAGCTTCAGGGTAATTCAGCTTGAGGCCACGTTCTTTGCGCCTTTCCGCCAATAACGCCGCTGTAAACAGTAGCAGCTTATCTTTCTCTCTAGGGGTTAGCTCCATGGTGCTTACTCCTTGTGAATATCGTTATGTTCGCCATATACGTGGCAATTCCGGCATGTCACCCGTCCAATGGAATCGAATCTGCTGCCAGCACTTTGCCATCAATAAAAAAAGGTCTTCTGTACTCGTCGACAAGCCACGCACGACCAGCAGCCCATCCATCACCGTTAACCCAACGTCAAGGTTAGGTTCGAAAGTCTGCGCGTTCCACCATTCACAAACGGGTTGAAAATCGCTCGGGTTGCCGAACGCAATGATGTTGCCGCATACAGGGTTGCTGCGTAGAGAAGCTGCATCTCTCAACCACGTTGTCGCATTCACTCGCATTCGCTCGCAAAGCAGAAGGCGCCCATCGACAACAACGCGCGTCATTCCATCAATCTCACCTTTACCAAAGTGTTCGTTCGACGCAGGTTGCCCAAGCGTCCAAAGATCAAAGCCGACAAAACGGGACGTTGAGGCCAGATGAATATCCGTTCTGGTTCGAAGCTTAGCGCTTGGAAACGCAATGTTTTCTAACGGAACAAATTCAAGGGTCGCGTGAGGAGCTACACGAAAAGACTGATCCACCAAGGCAACCCGCCCATCTGAACGGTAAAAACGTGTCGCACCTGGCGTCGTGACTAACGCGTGCGCGTTGCTCTCTAATGCAACCTCAACGTGCAAGGCATCTCCCCCAACAATGCCGCCAGGAGGATGAAGAATGTGGCTGTGGCAGATCCCAGCTTCAGGGTAGAGTGAACGCTGCACGGCCAAAGGTCCACGATGCGAACGATGCTTAAGTACCGTTCGTTCTCCATCACTGACAAAGCCCAGCGACAGTTCCGCTTCCCAACGTCCGTGTCCTGACGTTGTTGGATTTGTTCGGCTTATCGATGACTGTTCCACACCCACTCCCATCAAACCGTCAGATATTGTCGGATCAGAGAATCATTGAGATCCACCATGGCTTTGTTGCTTAATTCGGTTGGAAGACATGGCAGCCTAAAGTTGTTCGGTTCTTAAGCAATATACTGAATTTCAGGCATACCCAGTCCTGTAAGATTGTTCAGCGCTTTGATCATAGCGTAAGTCTCGCCAACCTGAGCATTGTAATTTCTTAGGCTTAATTTCCCACCTAGCAGCTGTTTTACTCGGTACATTGCTGTCTCTGATAGTGAGCGCTTGTGATAGCCATACCGCTTTTTCCACTTCTTGTTGGAGCCGTAGAGCTTTTGACAACCTACTGCTAAATTGCGAGGGT
>NZ_FUXU01000166.1 GCF_900167155.1 Enterovibrio nigricans DSM 22720
TCCCAGTTTAAGTGGATAGGCAAACAAGACGCGAAAGCAGATTGTCGTTACTGGAGCGCAGAAATTGATGTGCCTATAGAAGACATTGACCGTTTGCAGGATTTGGAATACTACCTCAAAGAGAAAGGCGCAGCCCCTCAGTACGGCAAAATCGCCTTGCCACATTAACCCCGATATCGACCTCAATGAGACCTATAGATTTGCACAAACCTATAGGTCTCGACCGTTTACCCCGAGCCTAACCCTCTCGATACCCGTTTCAAACCGCTGTTCTAGGGGTATCAGACCTATAGGTTTAAACGCATTAAGCGCAGACTAACACTTCACTGACCATCACTGGCGCATTTATGCGCGTTGTTTCCTAAATCATTGAACTAACCATCCGAGCCGTGATCAGATCATTAGAATCTGCAAACGGGTGGCGATGATGAGTAAAGCCAAGTACAAAATCAGTAATTGAAAGCAATACAATCAAGCATTGATTAATAGAGGTTCACTCACCTTTTGGGTTGGTGAAGCTGCTATCCAGAGTTGGCACCGCAAAGAGCATCATGGGAAACGAGGAAGAGGCTTTACATTTACCGATGGTACCATTTAAACGACGCTAATGATTAAAGGCATTTTCAAGCTCCCTTTGCGCGGTACTCAAGGCTTTCTTGACTTAATATTTGACCTGATGGACGTGCAGCGAAATCGCCGTCATACAACTACATCGGCAAACGGGCAAAGACCGTTGAGGTGGGCCTATTGCACATGTTGTTATTGATGCAACAGGCTTAAAGGTGTTCGGCGAGGAAAAGCGCCGTAGTTGGCGAAAGCTACACCTTGCGATTGATGCCAGTACGTATGAGGTCATTTCAGCTGTCGCTGGCTTAGACTCTGTCGGTGACAATGAAGCTTTGCCGACGGCGCTTACGATACGAAAGCCTGTTATCCGGTGTTGAGGAGAAAAGATATAAAACCGACCATTCCACCGCGCAGTAATACTGGCTATTGGGAGGACGGCCATCCACGAAATGAAGCAGTAAGCGCCTTGAAATCAGGTCAGTTGGAGGAGCGGAAACGAGAAACGGATTATTACCAACGTTCCTTGTCAGAAACTGGGATGTATAGGTATAAAAAATCACTCAGTCCATAACTGCTCTTACGTGATTACGATGCGCAAGTCGGCGAAGCACTGGCAAACGCGAAGGCGATGAACAAAGCCATAAGACTAGGTATGCCTGTCAGTTACCGAGTTGAGAAATGCGGTTAATACACGATGGATCAGCACGTTAGGTGAGTAATTTGATCTACAACGCCGCCACCATGTCTAACAAAGAGGTATCTATCAAGTCGGGGAAGAGAAACAAACATATTTAAATCTCATTATCTGGAAGTTTTCTCTACTGTTATTCAAATAACTGATTTATTTTCTTGTTTTTGCGTTATCAATTCTCTTTATGAAGTCTGAATCTTTTTTTTGATTATAAGATGATGTGAGTTTGAGTTTACATTGATAGTTAGTGACATATGAATTAATTATCAATACCACCAGAAAAGGAGAGCAACATATGAAATCATATTTTTCAGAAAAAGATTTTACTGATAGAAGCGATATTTTTTTAAGGTTAATAGATAGAAAATCGGATAAATGGGGATATCATAAAATTACTCAAGATAGCCATGAAGTAACTATTTACACTGGCTCTGGCCCTGTTTCTGGCGATGGAGTAGCCGATATAGTCTTTCCTCTCATCAAAAAAAGTGACAAGGTTTTAATCTTAACAGGTTCTCATGGGGACTGTTGGGGAAGAACAGCTAGTGAAATTAGTGACCTTAAAGAAGATGTATTTTTAATGGAGGATGCAATCTCAATTTCACGAGAAGCCTCAAACCTTGGAGCCAGTGCTGTTAATGCATTGGACATTGATAGTTATACTACCGCTGAAGTTGATGATGCTATGCTAAAAGGAAAGATCCGTCAGGACTTTCGACATTTTGATGTAATTATAGCTGCATTTTGTTTTAGTGAAATTCGATGGAACGCCCTTAACAATTTAGGCGTTGAAGATATTACACATAACAGCATTTAAATAGTTAGCCTTCTATAATTTCTCAAGCCCAGAACAATGAGAGAGCTGTTGATACTCGAGAATAGCCCTTGTGTCAGGCCAATCTGTTCTGACACGTTTAAGTCTTTTTGGCTTAGAACATCAAAACGTAGATAGCAAAAAGCCCACTCAAATGAGTAATGCCGATCGTTTTAAGTAATTGAACGATCCTGCGCGGGCTTCATAATCGGTCTCAACATTGTTGAGGCCGATTTTTTTATGTCTGAACTTTCCAAAGAGTTGTATGTCATGGCTGAGTTTTGTCAAGACCATCACATCAATGCTTCTTCTAAGCATATCCCTCTGGAATGGGTTAACGAAGCTGTCAAGCTGACCAAATGAGCTTCTTTGCGCAAAAGGCGCTTCCCCACGGAGCAGGCTGTCTGGCTGGTTTTAGGGGCTGGATTGCTGCGCAACCGTTCTATTCAAAGTGTATGTGGCCAACAGGAACTGGCTTTCCCTGATACCAAAGGGGAGCTGCCTCTTCTCGCTACGGGTAGCATCATAAAAGGAAGAGAAAGCTGGGTGCCGAGCCGATGCGTTTAAGCTAACGGCCGCACAGTGGGAAAACAATGTGACTTCGACAAGGTATGCAGTTTGAGGTGCTCAGTGCCGATGGAGCTTACTTTAGAACTCATAATATTGACAGTAATCAGCAATGTGCAAAAGTCAGCCTCATTCCCCTCAGTGCTTGCTGTCACCTTGATGTCGACCAAAACACACATGATATCTGACGCAGCGTTTGGGCCGATGACGCAAAGTAAAATCGCGTCTGCACAGCAGTTAGTGGGGTCAGCACAAGACAATTCCCTCACTCTCTTTGGCAGAGGTTTATGTCAGCCAAGCTTTTTTATCTGGCAGGGCTGTGGTCAAAATACTCACTGGCTGACGCCCATTAAATCTAAACTCAGATATGAAATTATTGAGTCATACAGCGAGACTGGTACTCATCCCTTCACCAAAGGGAGAGATAAAAGGCTTTATCACATCTTGCCTGTGTCCAACGACGTATGAGTTGGAAGCCCTAGTCGAGGTTTACTGGCAGCGCTGGGAAATAGAGCGGGGTTACGGTGAGCTGAAGCAGTACCAACTGTCGAGCAAGCCACTCTTAAGAAGCTTGAAGTACGAAGGAATATACCAGGAGGGGTGGGGCATTCTCACATCTTGCAACATAGTGTGTTTAGAAATGGCAGCTATGGCCAGCTTACCGTTCAAAAAGGGTTGAAAACACGCTTTATTACCGCCGCTGATTTAATGCTTCAACTGTCAGTGGCGAAGAAACAAGACAGGC
>NZ_FUXU01000049.1 GCF_900167155.1 Enterovibrio nigricans DSM 22720
ATCGTAGCTTCTAGATTTAGTTCCATCGATTTAAGCAACAAAGCCCTTCAGATTCTCAGCCATATCATACCGGATTGGTTCAACGGCTTTGACAGGTATCGACATTTTTTCCGCGCCAGTGGCATTATCTGCCGTCGTAAAATGCTTATTGTTATCAGTGTCAATGCTAACCGCAATACGTTTTGTATTAACATCATCAGTGTACAGGTACATGCCAATAATGACAGAGCCGTCGTTCTCTACTATATCAACATCTGAGCGTTGACTTTCCTCTGTCATCACCTCTCTAGCATAGTCATTTTTAATATTGGTAAAACACCAACCACTACTGCCTCCCCAATTGAGTTTTTTATCTGAATCCGCAAAGCGTAAGTTAACGATGTGTCGCCAATCATCATCAGAAAAGTGAAGGACGACTTCATCACCTTCATCATTTTCTTTCGTCGCCTTTGCTTTAATATCAATCGCAAGTTGGTTTTTACCGTTGGCATAAATGACAGGTTGTGTGTTACCCGATGCCGCGTAAATGGAAAGCTCGACACTGGAAATATCATCTGGAGAATCAAATTTGTTGTCTTTCATTGCTAACATTCCTAATATTATGTTTGTTAAATAACACTGAACATTAAACTGATAGCTTGTAATGTCTTGAATTAGACAGGGCTAATTCAATTGGTTGATAGGTGAGTCATATTGGTGCTACAAAAGCATTAACTTAACGGTTTTTTGCTACATGTTTAATAATTTCCTGAGTAGGCATCGTCTATTTTTAAATTTACCAATAAGAACATTTGAAATATATTATATGCTGATTGTTTTTTTTACACATTCTCGTTAATTTAATTTTTGGTTGGTGCGTTTCTTCACCATATTTTCCAGCTATTCCGTCGTATAGGATTTGGCAAGAAAATTAGTCCCACCTTGCATTTTTGCCCAGCACTGGTCAAACTCTAAACTTTTGTTACAGAAAATAATGGAAACATCTTTGAAACAAGCATCTTTTCGTATTTGACTACAGGATTCATAACCATTCATTTCGGGCAAAATAATGCCTAGCAAGATCAGTTCATGAGTCCTGTTGTTTTTATCCAACTTAGCACGTCTTTGCCATTATTGGACGAACTCACCGAAAAGCCTTCATTCTCCAAGATTTATTTTGCTATCATTTGCTCTACGTGATTGCCGTTAACATCTAATATATGTTTAGCCATGCCATATTCTTTTTTGTCAAACAGCAGGGTGTTTTATCTAAGAAAGAAAATCACTCATTTATTTCGCGGTGTAAACTATGCATGTCGAAATTTGCGTATTTCTTATCAAAAGATAATGTCTACATACAAAACAATCAGCATTTTTCTCAGGTGAGATCAATCTATTCACACAAGGAAAGTTCAGTTAAGATACTAGTGATGGCATTTCTATCAAGTGACAAGTTGCGATCTGGTTATCACTATCGAGTGTTTTCGCAAGCTGATTCATCATTCTTTAATTATTACAGAATCAGTTTGGTTGCTCCGAATTTTGAAATCATTGATCGGGCATATAAGAGTTTGCCCGTGTAAATTAAAGATGCTCGAATTCAGAGGCCCTCAATATGTTCAATTCGAGATAAAATTTATCGAGTATCTCCGGGGGATTTAACGATGAAGTGGCACATTGAGGTATTCCCTTCAGGCGAATTGGCAGACGTCGTGCTCGTTGTTGCTCCTTCTTGATGGCGGAACCTTTACCAGCAAAGGGACGCCGCGATCACCAAGCCAGTCAATTTCGCTAAATCATGCATCTTCTGGCGTCTTGGGTATAAAGCCACACAATTTCCCGATGCAATGAGCCACGAAACGGTCGGGCTGGCTAAAATGCTTTTGGATGGTCAAACACCAGAACAACGACATATCCTGATCCCGACCAAACTGATGACAACTGAAAATGCAGAGTCATTCACGCAATGGTAGGCCGAAAAAACTAACGTTGGGTGGCAGCAGGCTGTTTTCGTTCTTTCGCAAAAAATGTCACAGCAATGCCTAGCAATATCACCGTTGCCGCAATCACCATTCGCATTGTCAGCGCTTCATCCAGAAACAAAAAACCCGCATAGGCAGCAATCAATGGTACGGTCAGTTGCATAACGCCCGCTTGTGTTGCTTTAAATTGTTTTACCACCCAATACCAGATGGCATAACCCACCGCTGATGCAATAGCACCTGATGCGATAGCAAGCCAAATACCATCAGCAGAGAGTGCATTCATTGGGATATTCAGCAAGAAAAAAGGCACCACAAAAAACAAACTCAAACGGAAATTAATACAATTGGCTTTTAACTGAGGCTGTTTAATCTCTTTACCCAGCACGCTATACGCCCCCCAAGCTACACCTGCGATAGCCATCAAAAACGCGCCCCACATATCGGGGGCATGGAGTCCGGGCGACACCAAATACCCTAGTCCACAAATAGCCGTGAGTGCCCCAATGTACTCCAGTCCACTCGCCCCGCCTTCTTTGTAATGGCTATATGCGAACATCGTTAACTGAACAAACGCAAACAGCACCAATGCGCCAACGCCCGTATCTAAATACAAATAGGCAAATGAAAACGTGGCGGCATACAGAAAAAGCATCGCCGCAGCGAGCCAATGCTCAAGGGGTCGATGCGTTAATTTGCATCCATCATCAACCTCACCTGTTCGCCAGCAATCAATCCCCGCCAGAAAGAAAAGCACCATTGCCCCCGAAACCAACCTAATACTGGTAAAGGAAGCCGGATCAATGTCAGTTTCAGCTAACGCGATTCGACACAAGACGGAGTTAGCAGCAAAAAACAACAGCGCCAACATGGCCATCGTTGCGTTTGTTAGTTCTTTTTTTGAGATCACAGCCATGGTTACAATCATCCTTGTGGTCGTCGAAAAGACAGACCGCAAGATTACCGTTTAACTTTCACCGTGTTACTGATAGTTAAAAAAGTTCACGACTCTACTCATCCCTTTTTTGCTACACACCAGTAAATTTCACCTGACTATACCCCGTCTTCACGAAGTTACAGATTTCAGCGAGTTTCAAAAAATTGGGGTAAATTTGGTAAATTGCACAATTGAATGTAAAATATCGCTCCCGTTTTTTAGTGGTGAACTGAATGTCTGACGCGAAACGCAAAGCGCTTAAGAAAATTGCTAAATGTCTTGAACTAAGCAACTCCTCAAACATCAACGAAGCTGCACAAGCCATCAAAATGGCGCAGAGCTTGATGAGAAAGTATGGGTTAGATCAGGACGACATCGACTTCATCAGTATGGGGAAAACCACCTCAGAAACCCTGCTACCAAACTCTATCAGTGATGCGATCCTAAAAATCATCCGAGGGATCAACACACGTTTTGGTGTCGAATGCGTTTTGACTAACCATAAAGGGTTAAAGAAAGCAGAGTTCATTGGTAATGCTGATCGCGCTATTTTCGCCGCATTTGCGTTTGATATTGTCTACCGCGAAATGAACGAGCACATTGGCCAGTTCCGAAACAGTTTTCAGGGGACGGGCACCTCCCAAGTCGAGCTGATGCGAAGAGTATCGTCTTTCACCATGGGCTGGTTAGAAGGTGCGCTAGCTAAGCTGCCAAAGATTGCACCGACTGATGATTCTGATGAAAAGATCAAAGACTACATCGACAGTCAGTTTAAAAACATCGACCGAGAGATGTTCAAGCAACAGCTCAAAGAAGCGATGAAAGCCATCACTGACGATTATGAAAAAGGCATGAAAAAAGGAAAACAAATTTCCGTCAGCCGTCCCGTTTCAGGAGCGAGAGAAGTGAAGCGCCTTGCATAGGCGCTTTTTTATTTCCCCACCGACGCCCTTCTCAATTTGTTCATCCATTCTCTTGTACTTCAACCTCATACTCAAAATTACATTTTTTCGAACAGTGTTGTATTAAAAAAGCCTGAATTTCCATGCTTGCTCTTGTATTGCAAGGTAGCCACACCTAGCCTAGCTTATTAAATCACCACACTGTTGGTGATTGAGAAGATTTGCGCTCAGCAAACTTTGGAACAGTGACTTGCGGCCAAGCAACTGAGTCATTAGTTCAAAATACTCTCTAGAAGGAATGGAGAAAAATACAATGAAAAAAGCAGTGACTAGCCTAGCAATTATGATGGCACTCTCACCTTTCGCGTATGCCCAAGATGACGCTAACTTTTATCTTGGTGCTCGCGTAGGTTCGTCAACACTTGAAGATGCTTGCCAAGCAGGCAGTTGTGATGATCAGGAAGTGGGTGCTGGCCTGATTGCGGGTTATGACTTCGCAAACGGGTTTTCAATCGAATCTACCTATGATTATTTAGGTAATTTCGAGACCTACTACAACTCAGTCGGCGCAAAACGCAGCGGTGATTTAACAGCGTTTACTCTGGCACCTAAGCTCAACTTTGGTATCACCGATGCGACAGATATTTACGGTAAGATCGGTCTTGCATGGTGGGATTGGGACAGCAATGCAGGCAGTGAAGATGATATCTCTTTGCTGACAGCATTGGGTGTTGATCACCGTGCAAACGATCTCGTTAACGTCCGTCTGGAATATCAGTACATTCCGAAGATGGACGAAGGCTATATCGACGCTGACAACCACTTCATCTCTGCCGGCATTACGTTCCATTTTGGTCGTCATTCTGAGCCTGAACTTGTCGTTGTTGAAGAAGTGGTGGTCGTTGAAGAAATTGTTGAACCAAAACGCTACGTTTTCTCTGAAGCAGATGAAGTTGAGCTGTTTGCGTTCGGAAAATCGTCGCTATCAGCAGGTGCAGCACAGCAACTTCAGCCAATGCTAAAACGCTTGCAGGATTTCCCTCAATCCACCGCTATCGTTATTGGTCATACTGACAGCATCGGCGCTGAAGCATTTAACCAGAAATTGTCTGAAGAACGCGCTCAATCCGTCGCAAAATACTTCACAGATAACGGCGTAAGTGCTGATCGTCTGAGTGTTGTCGGCATGGGTGAAAAAGACCCGATTGCTTCAAATGACACCGAGCAAGGTCGCGCGAAAAACCGTCGCGTTGAAATTGACTCACCAGAATTCGTTTACGAAGAATAATTTGTAATCGAAGGATGGCGATATTCGGCAACGAAAAGCCACGCGCATGCGTGGCTTTTTTTCAATCAAAACAGGGTGGTATGCAATGTAAAAATTGATCGATTCGTGCGCGGTCTTCCTTCCGCACGCCAGCGACACGTTGATAAACTGGTTTGTCTCTGTCGTTCATCCTTGGGTAATCCCATCCGTGCGTCGATTGAATAAATGATTGTGCAAACTCAGCAGAATAACGTAGGCACCCAGCAAGCACTGTATCTACATAACTTTGGGCAATAGGCTGAACGTGACAGGGTGAGACTACATCATCCGTCACATACACAAAAACGGGACCATCGAGCTGAATGGTCTCATCCAGTATTTTTATCTTTTCTGCATCCAATTTAACCCGCTGATAACCCGCTTCGCGGATATCAAACACCTCAAGCAAATCATCATTAACGTGAATCAGAACACCATTGCACAGCCCTGCACCCTCTCTCACGACAAGGTGAGACATTACGGGCGATCCCGTTTTTCCCCAATGCCTTTCAAGCCCTGACACGATTGCGGGAATGGCATTTCCTGTCTCTCCCGTTAATTGACGCGACGCTTCATTGATTAAACTTCCGTAACCGAAAATGTACATACAACCCTTTTGGATTAACTTCACTCCCTTAAGAATATTCTTTTTTAACGTGCCAGTGTCAACAGAAGTACCTTATTAAGCCCTTTTCTTTGCCCTGTTAGGCTCTGCTGATAAACTAAATAGATACTCGAATTCTACAGTTTTTCAGTGCTCTTCCTTTGTCACTGAACATTAAGGATGTTACGTGGACGCCTACCTTCAACTCGAAAAGCAATTTAAAAAGCTCGCAAGCTATCACCATTTGGCCGCAATTTGTGGCTGGGACCAAGCCACCATGATGCCTGATGGCGGCAACGAAGCTCGCGCCAATGCTATGAGCGATTTGGCCGTTTTATGCCATGAAACTCTGGTCGCCCCAGAAGTTGGAGAGTGGATAAAAACCATCGACGCACAAAGCGACACGCTGACTGACGAGCAGAAAATCAACGTGCGAGAGATCAAACGCCAGTGGGCACACGCAACGGTTTTACCTTCTGATTTGGTAGAAGCAAAATCACAAGCGGGCTCTAAGTGTGAGCACCAATGGCGAAAACAGCGCAGAGACAACGATTGGCTCGGCTTTGCACCCAATTTGAAGTCCGTGGTAGCGCTTTCTCGTGAAGAGGCCCTAAAACGTTCTGCGCACACCGGCTTGACGCCATACAACGCTATGTTGGACTTGTACGAACCCGGCATGACAACAGAAAAACTCGATGCCTTATTTGCAGATTTAAAATCATGGTTACCTGCTCTTACCCACCAGATCATCGAAAAACAAAAGGCTAACGCACTCATCTCGCCAAAAGGCCCATTTTCTACCGAGAAACAAGCCAGCCTTGGTCAGCAATTTATGTCGTTGCTCGATTTCGATTTTAACCATGGCCGTCTTGATGTCAGCGTTCATCCATTCTGTGGCGGTGTTCCTGAAGAGGTACAAATTTCATCTTACTACGCAAAGTAAAAAGCCCCAACCAATTAAGGTCAGGGCTTGTTTCATAGGGAGTTAACGAAGTAACCCTCCTGGTTTTTTCTGTTGCTTGATAGCTTTATCAGCCATGGTTCGAGCAATCATCTTGACTTGCTTCTCTTGCATCGAATTCAGCTCATTCAATGTGTTTTGGTCGACATTACCGTTGATTGTGATACCAGCATTGATTTGCTGAGAACCCCCACCCATGCTCATACCGTGACCAGCGTTCATTGCATCGATGTTGCCACGACCTAACGCTTGTGATGCGGATGCAGTAAGAACAGACTCACCACGAGACAACATAGCAGGAACGTCATCAGACTTGCTTGTTCCAGAACCATCAACGAACGATGTACCTGAGTTGTAATGCGGAACACCTACCATAGACGCACCATCTTTCGCTGCCATGATATTGGAAACGTTTGCAATACCTGTTGTGACGATAACGCCAGCATTAATCATCCTCTGTGTGGAAGATAACATAGCATCAGGACTGCCTTTCGCTGGGTTCAACGCGCTGTTTGCACCAGCAAACGTATCAGCGATTGCTTGTGTTGTGGCGATTGCCTTATACGCGTTTGAGTCCTGATCTAACACACTACTCAACATCGCTAAATTACCGATCATAGTGTTGTATTTGTGTTCAGCAACTTCGTCTGCGACTTTCTTCTCAAGCTCACCTTGAGCCAGTACCAAATCTTGGTACTCTTCATTGAACTCAATCATCATCTTGTGTTTATTCTCAAACACAGCCAACGCTTCGTTCACCTGCTCAAGCTCACCCGCTGCACCTTCAGAATATGAAGTTGCTAGTGCATCCTGAGCAACCGCAACTCCACCAGATATCCATTCCAGACGTTGACGAGCAGCAGCTAGTGCATCAGTCTTTTCTATTTCTAGAGACAAGGCGGCAAGATACGATTTACTGTCATTAGGGTCGACTTTGTCTTTGGTTTTCACCTTCGACTTGCTTGCTTCAGGGCGCTCTATATTGAAATCGCTGCTATCTCTAGTCTCGCCCGATAGAATTTGGTCAAGATTTCCAGAGAAGTTGGTCACTATGCGCTTAGCAAGAATATCTCCCTGTTTCTCGACTTCCTTCATCTGGGTGACCACACCCTCTAATTTAACTTGGAGTCCGCTTTTCGCATCGCCAACAGCAGTAACACCAAGCATATCTGAGATGAATTCAATATCCATCAAGTCAAGGGCTGCGATTCCGATGCCATAGAACATTCTCTGAGCAGCAAGCAAGGCATACTCTATGCCTTTAGCTAGGCCAGACACTACATCGAGAGCAGTACCGAAAGTGATGCCAACAACCCCACCTAATCGTGCTGTGATGGCATACTCATCGTTGACCTGACCGATTGTATGGACAACGCTACTGAAGGCATCGAACACTTGCCAAATTGCGGGTGCGAAGTCAGCCACGACAGAACCAGCAACATCAACAACATTATCTTTCATATAATCAAATGATGATGCCATCTTAGCGATATTGGCCTGATCAACTTCAGTCAGGGCATAGTTAAAGTCATTTACGCCTTTCGTTGTTCCATCAAGAATAGGCAGCATCTTATCCAAATCTGATGCCATTCGGTCTAGGACTGAACGAGTCTGCTCGGCAGAAACACCATTGTCTAAGAGTGCCTTGGTGATGGATTCCATCCCTTCGACACCATAGAGTTGTTCTTGATTGACATTCTTGAGTTCTTTTTCATACTCTTCGAAAATTGAAACCAGTTCACCACCACCAGTTGCGGCTTCTGCAACCTTCAGGTTCCAATCTCTAACTTGATCAGCGAACTGTTCATTGGTGACACCAACTCTTAGTGCTGTATTCTGCCAACGTTGGAGGGACTCATATGACATGTCCACGGAGGCCGCAAGGCGAGTGTTCTCCAAAATAAGAGATGATACAGCAGTTCCAGCTGACACAGCCGCAGCAGCTACAGCAACCAAAGCGAACTTCTTGGACACTAGAAGAGAGTTCACTGGCTTTATCTTTTTCACAGCATTGTCGTAATGACCATTTAGGTTTTTAACTGCTTTGTTGTACTCTTCTAAGGATAGTTTGCCAGAGCGATATTTACGTTCGAGACTATTGTGTTGTACCTCGAGTATTCTATTGGCCTGTAACATCTCGGTGGAGTTATTGCGTAACAATAGCATTGATGATGCTAGGTCGAGCATTCCGCCATTCATCCCACCGATTGTTTTAGCGAGCTTATCAAAACTGGCTGTCATATCGTTGGTTGCATTAGTGATGTTATTGATTGTTTTAGAACCATCACCACCCCCGCCTCCACCAACACCCCCAGAGAGACTTACTGAGATACTGGAGATTTCTTTGGATGCCTTCGCAACCTTTCTCATCTCCTCACGCATCTTTTTGAGGTCTTTAACGTTTTCCTCGTACGATTTTTCGAGTTTCTTATTGTCTTTGACGACGTTCTTCGTGGTCTTTTGTAACTTTCGAAGTTCATCATCAGCTTTTCTGACATCTTGGTAATCCACCAAGTAGTCTAATATTGCTGTTGCCATCACTATCCTCCTAGGAGATAGAAAGAAGGGAATGTGGTGTGCGTCCACACCACATTATTATTTCGCGGTTCGCATCCCGTGTAGGAGACTTGAATGTGCTTGATTTTGGAGTCTGACAAGGATGGTCTGTAGTTCCAGAGCCACACGCCACTCGTACGGGGATAGGTGTATGCTTGTTAGTCGGGAAAGGCTTTCAAGGTCTGTGGTTGGCAAGAGTCGCCACATACCATTTTCGTTGCAATTTGTTCGAAGATAATCGATCAACTCGATCAGGAAGCAATACATATTGAATGTAGAGTCGTCGTCAATAATTTCTTCGAAATGATCACTCGGGTTGGGTGATGGGGGCGTCAACACCTTCTTAGATTTCATCTTCTTGAGTGTCTTCGACTTAACTTCATAGTCTTCGATTTTGGTCAAATACTCAGGTTCATTATCGCCTGTCTTTTTGTATATTGATGGGATGTTCCAATCAATATAGGAAGCTATGAAATTAGTGAGTGTTACTTTCCCAGAAAAGCATGTACCTCTTGGAATGCTTCTAGGATTTGTTTCATGATATCTTCGGACGCAGGATCACTAAATAATTCTTTCTTGTTCTCTTTGGTACATGGAACCCCGAAGTGTTCAGACCAATTTGCAACAATCTCATCAAGAATGTCGATATTAATGCCCTTAGCATAATCAACGACCGCAGCAATTTCATCTACATCTGATGAGTCTTTGATAGCTTCCAGTTTCTTCTGTGCAACAGCTTGTCTGATATTAGAACGCTCAAACGCACGCAAGAATTCAGTGGATTGTGGTGGGAGAATCTCAACCCACGCTTCGGTGTCGACAATTTCAGGGACTTCGATTTCTTTGCCATCGACTTCCTTATTTACCAAATCGCCCGTAGCTGCTTTCAAGAATACGCGACGGTTCTTAATTTGTGGGAGACCACCGTTACTACGAAGGTTGTTGATGATGTTATTAGCAGACATGTTATTTCTTCCTTAATCAATTTTTGAAGTCAGTTTGACTAGATTGTTTCTTGCATTCATTGATGCGAGTGCGAGACCTGTTTCTCTCATAGAACGAGACGAGCTTGAGTGACCAACTTCAAGGTCAATTCCATATGGGACGATCAGAGAACCATACAGAAATCCAGTCTCACCGATTAACTTCTTGGAATCTTTCAATGATCTCCAAGAGTCGGAGTGGGATTGGTCGGAGTGGGATAGACGCTCGGCCTCAGTGTTAAGTGACAATGGCGTCAATTTATTAATTGTCCATCGCCAGCAATTAGCTGCGACATCCTGAGAATATTTCGCACCAGTTTTTGATGACGGTGTCAATTCAATATTTCGTGTGCCCATTTGTTCAACTGTATCGGCAACAGACTCGTAGAATGCGCCTACGAGATTGTCGAACATTTCATCGTTATAACGATGTTGTTGTTGGTTGGACATCTTGGGTTTCTTTCGTGCCATCAGTCTTTCCACCTTTGGTCTTGTAGAAGAAGCCATTACGGCGTCTCTGTGAATATGATCTTGCGTGTTTCATTATTCTGTCTCTATGATATCGGCGATAAAAATGCCATCTTCGTCAATTCCAAACCACTTTCCATCATTGAAAGATTCGGTCGAATAAAGTTCAAAACCTTCGGCGTCTTTAATTGTTTGTGATAAAGGATCATCATTGAATAGTTGTGTTATGTACTCAAGAATATTGGTGGAATACTTCCGTGCGGTTGTGGAAAATCGCTTGGATTGTTTTATCGGACTCCCCAACTTAATCACGGTCGACCACAAAGTTTGCGGCAGAAGATAAAAGATATCAGGCCTGACATTATCGTGACAAAGAAAGCGATTGTGTGGAATCTTGATGTTTACTATTGTGTTCATTGAGTTGTTCCATTTTAAAGATCATGAAAAAGTGCTCTGTGATTAAGCAGAGCCAAAGAGGATTACCCTTTTTGATGATCTCTATATGTGAAAAAGCCCCAACTTGTGGGGCTTTTGATTATTTTGCCAATTCACTTATTAGATGACGAATACTCGGGTGCCATTGTCTGCTTCATCGGTGAATACCATCTGATTCGATAGATGAAGAACCAATGCCCACAATGCTTCGGTCATGGTGTCAGGGGCAAACGTCAGGCCGTCGATATATGTTCGCGCCTCTTCAATACTTGCTCGGTATGTACCAGTTAGAGGCATAGCATCAGTCGGAGGCGCGGCACCAAGTAGAGGAAAATTTTGAGCAGCAGCACGCAACAACAGTGATGTCTCATAGAGATAATTCGGCGCATCTTCATCAACGGTAGTCAAGAAATCAGGCACCACTCGGGATAGAACCTCACCATCACCTGAAGTCGGGTCTTCTTGACCAGGACTTGTGGCATCAGGTTCGGCAAGTTCATTACCTGAGTAATCAGGCACCTCATAATCAGGATCAACTTTGTTGAAGGTCGTGGCTACTGACGCAGCTGCTTCGAAATCTGCGGCCAGTTCTGAGATGATTTCTTTGGTGAAGTCGCCAAGTAGCCACAAACCACCATAGTTATATAGACCATCGACCACATCAGTCGACCAGAATTTACTACCTGCAACCAATGTCAGTTCGGTCTCGAATGCTGCAATTTGTGATGAGCCATCAATGTTCGTATTCTGCAAACCGGAATATGTGAGGGAGGTTGTGCCAGCTACGTTGAAACGAAGTTCGTCATATACTTGATGTAGCATTAACAAAACCATATCGGTAATACCAAACTCTTCTGTGGCTGCGTATCGTGATGTGTCCAACAAACCGAACAGGGTGCCCAGCTCGTCATAGATTGCTGTCACGTATTCAAGTTCGGTCGCACCACCATGCGCTACATCAGAGCCTTGCGCAAGGGTAATCAACTTTTCGGTAGACTCGAGGGCATCATCCTTATCGATGAACTTAATATTGAGTTCAACGTGTTGGTTTTTGATGCGATTTAAAATTTTGAGAAGTAGCTTCTCACCCAATGATTTGTCATTGAATAGTGCCATTTGGAAATTCCTTGTTAGTCGTGAACAGTGACTACAATATGAGTCACTTGAACAATATGTTTTTGTGGGGTTTTGGGAGGCGTGGATACCGTATGAGTACCCACAATCTCAACCAAAGTGATCTTTGGTTTCATCATACTCACCAAATTTGAATGTTAAGGAGTTGGAGCGGCTGTCATTGGCGTGATGTACAAACCATTTGATGTAATGATTGATTCAGAAAATGAATCCACTGATGCGAAATACATTCTGTTGGTCTCCTTGATGAAGGTTCGGTCTCCATCAAGGAAGTTAGATGCAACCGCATCAGCGATAGTGTCAAAGCGGTCGCGTTGCACTTGGGTTTGTTGTAGAGGCACTTTGGTTAGTCCTTAAAATTTAAGGCCGATTTCTGCGAGTTCGCGGGGGCACACACCAGTCTCTCCGTAGAACTCGTTGAATACGGCGGTGTTAACATCGAGCCAGTTCTTTGTTGCGGTCAGGAACGAGTGGCGTTGAGCCAGAGATGATAAGTCACCCCAATCTTTGCTGAAGGTGAAGACAGTCTTGATGATTTCAAACGCTTCTTGTGGGGTGTGTTTGATTGTGGACAGATCACCCTTCAACTCCAGAATGTCTGTGTCGAGGGTGCCGACATCAACGGACAATCTGTAGTACTCCGTCTGTAGATCATTAAGATTGTCGAGTGGAATGTTGTTCAGAACGCCGTGGCGACGAATATCATCGATCTGCTGGACACGCGCACGCTTATGATTGGCATCAGTAGTTTTGAACTCGATCTGCTCACGAAGGAACTTGGACGCAGCTGGATGGGTTACTTTTGTGTAATCGAAAGTCATTTGTAAAATCCTCTTTAAAATGAACCCACCCCTGTCATCAGGCATAGGTATAGTGTGGGGAGAAAATGAACCCCCTAAGTGGTTGTTTTTATTGATGGTTGTTTTTGCGGAATTTCTGCTGGAGATTCTTTGACGGCTGGATTTAGCTGTAGCGAGCTTTTAGATATTGCTTCTTCTCAGACTCACGGATCTGAGTACGGACGATGGGCTTCGGTTTGCCCATTTCTTGTGATAGCTTCTCAGCCAGCTCATCAATTTCGTCTTCATTGAGAGCCACATGAATTTCACACGACTTGAACATCTGAATATTGGACTTGGTGATGGTCTTGCCATCCGACACCTTAAACTCGTGGATGACATTATCAGCAAGCAGGTCTTCAAGCAGGTCTTCGTCATAGACGCGAACTGTTTGTAACCAACTACCAGCCTTGATGGCGTTACCGTTCCAATCAACATCGTCTGGAATGATGTAGTTCTCGACAATCTCTGCAATTACCATTGCATCGTCAGCATCGTCGCCACCGAGAGGAATGTACATACCGTCACCAGTCTTGAACTTGTCTTGGTACTCACGACAGGCTGTATGAATCTCATCTACGGTGATGTCTTCGTTGGGCATCATTACGACGCCTGTTACTTCATGTTGAATCATTATGTTGCTACTCCGGTTTCGATATCGTTGCGTAATTTGAAAACTACGTCAGGAATCTCTGTGACTTCATCAACCCAATCAGGCATCGACACTTTGTCGGTCGGTTCTGTGGTCTGAACCCACATTCCTTTTGTGCCACCATTCTCTTCCCATGATTCGTAATATTCTTCGATTGCATGCTTGATATCGGTGACATACCAGTTGCCGTGACTGTCTTTATACTTCTTGACGTGCCACACATCGCGAGTCTTACGAAGGCGTTCGCCGATAGTGCTGATGTTCATATTTCGAACAACAACGAAGTGACCGCTTTGCGTGAAGTATTTCACGAAGGCTTGATGTTCGAAGATGTGATACTTCAGGGTTGGTACTACTTTATTTCTGTTTGGACGGTCTATCGGGAAGAAGTATGACGCCTCACTCACGCCACCATCACTGGTGCTTTGGACTCTGATACCGCGCTCACCTCGAAGTAGCTTTCGTCCGTCTTGCGCGAGGTATTCCAAACCATCTACTGTTTCAGTTAACCATGTCATTGGGGATGATCCTTATGCGAAAATATCTGCACGCGCGAGCGCACGACTATCTGTTCTTTGTGATGGGTCAGTTAGCTCACCGCTCATCATTCTTTGGTTATCAAGCACCATTGCTTGGTTGATGTATTTTCTTGAACCCGTATACACCTGAGTTTGTTTCTCAGAATTGTGATTCAACATCTCTTTAATTTCAGATGATGAAGCACCCATTGCCCAGAATGAAAGTGCTGCACTTTTACGAAGACTGTGAGTACCAACATTCTGTTCTATACCCAGCTCATCTGCTGCGTTCTTCATATTTTCCCAAACCGATTTACGTGTCAGAGGCTTCGCGGCTTTTGCACCACCAATGAATACAAACGGAGATAATGGGAATTCGGCAATATGAGCGCGTAGACGTTCAGCAGTATCACCAACCAATACTTTCTGGTATTGCACCTTATTAGTTTTGGTTTCTGTGATGTCATTTAGAATGATGGTCTCACCATCGTCATTAATGTCGGATTTCTTGAGATTCAGGATATCCTGACAACGTAGGCCAAGATCATTTGCCACCCTAATATAAACAGCACGACTTTTCGCGCCAGTCTTTCCACGGTTTGATACCGTGTGAATATTACTGTCAAAAATAGAAATCAGTTTATTTCGAAGTGATACTGATGGGATAGCTTCAACAATCATTAGGGTGACTCCTCTTATTAACGAGGGTCAATTATAGCTCGGTCAAACAATAGCCCAAAGCGAAAAGTTACTTTGGGGAAATGCTTGAGATTAAGACATCGCTTTAATAATAGCGGCAGTTCTAACCTTAATTACATCTTGTTCAATTCGCACCATCATGTCTTTCCACTCGCTCTCAGGCATACTATCAGTATTGATGAATGAGAACGCACCAATTGTGAATTGTGCCTTTTGCAGCGAATCAACTTCGGCCTGTAGACAATTAATTGCTGATTGGAGTGAGTCGACTTTATTTTGAATCACTTCAATATCGTCGGTTGATTTGATTAACAACTGAATTGCATTCGTCTGATGTCGAAAATCTTCTTCGGTGGTGCCATCACCATATATTGTTTTCAGCGCAATGGCTTGATCATCTGTGATTGACCCTTCGACAAATGCACACCATATTGGAGTTCCCTGACGAATTCCACCTTGTACAAGGTGAGCGCGTTGTTGTTGTTGACGTTCTTCTTGCGTTAATATTGTTCGAAACATATTATTTCTCATCTCTCTCTTCGTTGAATGTGGTTATAGCCTAATTGTTTCCCAATAGGCTATACTTCGATTTGTTATTTGAGCCCCGACAACTTCCTTGCCTAGTGTCGGGGCTTTTTGCGTTCTGGAATTCGCGGTATAATAACTGCTTCGACTAACCCCTTGAGGCTCCAACCAATACAGGGTTAGTCGACACTGGAATCCTCGATAGTGATTCCTAACGCACATTAAGGATTATAAAGATGATGCGTAAACAATTCATAGACGTTGTATTTCCAGACGGAGCAGTTATTTGTGTTCCAATCACAGCCAACACTAAAGAGGAGGCAGAGCAAAAGGCATCAGATAATTACGATAAGCTGCATGACGCCCACTTATCTCGCCCACTGTCTGCAATGATTAAGATGAAAGGGACAAAGAATAAGCGTGGCGTTCCAACTGGATTATATATTCGCCTACCAACCTAATTGTATTTGGGCAAAGGAATGCCCATTACAATCATTCACTGATCCTCCCATACAACAACAGCCAATTATGTCTGACATCCAATCCGTGACACTGTTCTAGCGACAACCCCACCCTTTCTCTAATCCCCACCCAGAAATTATTGATTGGTGCGAGGTATGGAATCAGCACTGGGCAATTCCAGAAGCAGAACACAGCTGTTATCCGAATCAGTTCTAGTGATGCTATTGCTATCACAATAATGGCAATAGCAATTTGAATGATTTCCATTGGTATCACCTCTTCTTTATCTTTGTCTTATTAATTCACGGTCGAGCCTAGTGCGGTGAGCAAACCTGTCATACCTGCTATGCAAGTAGCAATCATCACAGATGTTCCCACGAATGTTTTGGCTAACACCATATTATCTGCCGTTGCGCTTTTCAGTTCTTCGTTGATTGCGTTGCTTCCTGAGTTCTTTGTTACGTTCACGTTGTGTATCTTCCATATGTTGAGTGGTGTGTTTCATCAGGTCTATTCCTAATCATTATTCGATGTAAATAAAGTCTTGGGCTGTATCGCACCACACTCGGTGGATTGCGGTCGTTTGTTTCGGTGCACCGTGCTTCTTGTTGAGACGTTCCACGTTTCGGGTGTAATCGGAAGCGGCCTTCTCTGCCTGTGACTCTGCTGACAGTTGGCGGTGTTTTGTTTTCCCTTCGGCGTGCTCGCGCATTTCTTCGTCGCTGAACACCATTCCTTGCTTAATTGCGCATGGCGCAAAGGTATCTTGACACTGGGACTGACCCGAGACCTTCTTGTTGACTCTCATTGCGCGACCAAAGCGACTGTCTGGGAACATACTGGCTTGTGTGTCAGCCAATGATTTCGCTGAATCTATATCACGTTGAATGCGACCACCGTTCTTTAGGTGTTCAAGCTCTGCATCTGTGATGTGTTGTCTTTTATCTGTGATGGTGTCTTGATGTATTGTCATATGTGGTGTCACCTATGTTGTGTATCTGGGGGCTAATCGTGGCGTGTGCGGACTAATGGGGGGTGCACCGTTGGTGCTGGAATACCAGAGGATAATGGTGGTGGTCGGGAATACCAGAGGATATCTGGGACTCGACCAAAGGTCGGGACTATCTGTCGTAGACAATCTGGGGGTGCACCGTTGGTGCTGGAATAATGGTGGTGGTGCTAGAATATAATTTTTGAAAATAAAATTTTGAAAAATTAAATATGTGTGTGTCGAAAAGTCTATATGGCACCACACAATTCTTGATTCAAAGTCACTCCCCCCCCCTATCGTCTCGCTTCTCAGTTTGTCCAACAGAGAGACCCATCCGTTATTTAATTCTATCGACCACCAGCATTGATAATTGCAACAGAGACAGCCCATGTCAGATGCGGCCTATATGTTGATGACAATCACCCACACATATAAGTGATTATGAATGTGGCCTGAGTGATGGAGATTATGTGACGGGAGAATTGCCCTAAAGTAATGACTCTCTCCTAAAGTAACTTTCTGTAGTATTGATTACTTAAAGAGAATCATTATCATTATCATCCATTGCCCATATCGACGTCTTGATTTGGGGGTGGCATATCCTGTCTGACCTGTCTCATAGGTATAGTGGTCTATGCAAGATAGTATGGTATGGCTCATAAGTGGCAGTCCAACCAGTGCCAACCTGTCTAATTTAGGAGTGGTCGTTAGGGTTGTTCCAGTCCAACCTGAAGCAAACTGTCTAAAATGGGACAGGATTCTTCGCTAAGTCGTTGATTCTTTGTAGTCGGACAGTTATTCCCTAGTTGATCTAGAGCCATTCGGAGAGTAAGCCGCACCAGACAGATTAGTGTTGAATTGGTGTCATTAGTGGCAGATTTTCCTGTCTCTTTAGAGATTGTTGAGAGACATTGTGTGGGAATTGTCGTCAGCCACACAAATCAGACATTCAATCCTCAAATTGTGAATTACACAGCCAGATTGTCCATGATGGTCGTCAGCAGAGGGATCAGAGAAACGAGAGAAATTCTTATTGTCTTGAGTAGGAAATAAAGAGCCAAGCAAGTGATGTCAATGAAGTATATTGTAGATCAGGTCATTCATCAGTCTATTCATATATCATCAGTAATGTTACCTATGATAGAGCATTGATTGCTTCATATCAGGTGTATATCATTATTGTTGATGATGCATACGGATAAAGACGAGGAATGTTGACTTGACGAGGGTCAGGACGAATTGATGGGAGAGAGGAATTCTTCAGTTATTGGAAGAATAAATTCTGTCAGGTGGCCTGAAAAGTTCCAACAAAATAATTGTCGATGACAATGTCGAGATGTCCAGCCACCACACAATGTTGAGTCCAATGAGGGACAGTCCGATTGACATTGTGTGGGAAAACATATCATCACATAATCACTGTTCGTCCATCATTGTGAATCAATCACAGGGTGAACATCGACATCTCACCAAAGCTATTCATACCAATATCATCATCAAGATACATAGCAGACATATCCATTGCACCACCACCAGTGGATTCCTGTGGCGAACGTAGGCCTCTCACCTGCAATATGAATTGATAGACTGTGAGGTCGAAGCCATAACGATCAACCATACGCATGTTGGCCAGCTCACCAATTGTCATTGGATGTTCATCATTCTCATGACGTTTTATGGTGCAATGATGTAATTTGGGATTGGGGAGTGCATCACAGATGATGTTGAGCACCGAACCAATCTTCTTACTGTCATCATACAGGAGATTGAGATTATCGATTGTGAAGCCACGTTCGTGGAGTGCGGAATGTAGACTTCCGTCTTCCAATATCTCACTGATCTGTGGTGGAGTGAACTCTATCGAAGTTGAACGGGTCAAGGCTGGATTGCGCTTTGGTGCCTTTGGCTTGATCACCTTTGGCTTCGGTGGACGACCTGCCTTTCGACCCGTCGGGACATGTTTGTAACGTTTCTTTCTTGGTGCCATTGTCTGATTCCTCGATTTCTTCAGTGATGTCGATTTTGTCTAGTAAGGATTCAAGAGACTTATCATTATCAGGAGTGTCATTAGTGGGAGGCAATAAATTTGTCTCTTTCGTGTTGACAAAGAATCTGGCTAGTGAATCAGCCAACTTCAAGTCATCAGCACATACTGGATGACCACTCTCAAACTTCTTGAATATCGCTTCAGCGCGAGCGGAGAGATACGCCAGACTCTTTTCTTTGATGTTTGCCATCTTTGTTATCCTCCTTGTTCTTGGACTTCTTATGCTTGGGCTTGATGAAGTGGGACAACTTTAGAGAATGAGTCATTAATGCATCCCCTCAGATTGGAAGCGTCCATCGATACGATATGCATCACAAACGCAAATAGTTGCGTGTGAAAGTGTCATTGCACCCGTGAGGTCTTCACGAACAATATCAACGGCTAGGTCAATCACTTCTTGTCGAATGAGAGATGGCACATTGTTATTGTTCAAGACGTTCTCCGTCTTTTGGTCAAGCATCATTTGATATACTCCCTGAACAACGCATTGGCTGTGTCGAAATCATGTTCTAAACACAATGACATTAATGTTGGCAGCGATTCAGGTGATGGTTGTGATGCGACATTAGAGTGCATTACACACACCATCTTGAATGCAATCTTGGATTCTGGGGCATTAACATCGAATGTTGGTTCATCGTCTAGAAGTTCGTGCACTAGACTCATTACGGGTGTCTCAGCAAAGCCAAGAGATACTGCATATGAGTATTGATCGAGCACCTCAGCGAAACGGTCGAGAATATCAGTTGTGTTGACAGAGACTTTTTGTGGTTCAGTCATTTTTCGTTATCCTTTGATTGGGTAGATCAGCGAATCCGTTGACCTGCCAAAATTTCGTCTGAGTGTTGTTCGCCGTATGGGTCTATTGAGAAGTCAACATCATCCCACTCTTCCATCTCTTCAATGAACTCGGTGAGAGCAGATAGTGTTGATTGTTCTCCTTCAATTTCATCACGGTTGTATCGTAGCGTTGGGTCTACATCATCAAGTTCATATGCTTCGGCATCAAAGCCTGAGAAGTCAGATGTGCCGTTTAATAGGTCGGAGAAGAGGTAGTTGAAGCCTTGTGATATGGCATCAATAGAACCAGGACTCTTTTGACCCTTCTTGTTCGGATCCCAACTACACATCTCACCTTCAGCTGTTGGAAAGATTCCCACGTGGCTGATGCGATTATTGGCATACATAATTGAGACTGGACGAGCACGCTTTTCTTTACTGACGGCAGAATGTATCGGGTGCATTTCAATGAGGTGTTTGTATCTTCCATTATCTAGAAGATCAGTCATGCCCTCGAACATTGTTGAGCCTTGGTTAGACTCGTATACAATCTTCGAAGCCCCGTGTCGCAATGCCATTTCAACAGCCATTTTTAGCCATTCAGCGGGTTGTAGACCAGATGCATCATCAGTCCTGTCTTCAATCAGATAGCCTTTGGTTGTTGAGGTGTCGCCATAGGAACGACCGACAGCACATAGACCAACTGAATCGGCCTTTCTAGCTTTATTTGAGTTGGGTGATAATTTGTCACCAAACGCGGGGTCGATAGAGATTACAACTTCACGCATGGCATCACGAGCATATGCCCTGACCGGAAGACGATTTCGGTTGATGGTCTCTTTGTCCCAGAGCGCACCTTTGGAGTCAATCTGACGCCATGAACCATCTTCTAGAGCGACTCTCGACTGTTCACTGCCAGCACCAGCATCATATGAGTCTGGGATATGTTTGTTTTCGTCTAGTTTGCCGATCACGAAGGAGAATGAGTTAATTTTGTATTTGTATTTTCCATTCTTCTTTTTCTGTGGGTATTTGGCGCGGAGTTCTTCCTCGGTTTCAGCCCAATCCCATACACCGTCTTCAATCTTGGTGACAAAACGAACTACGCCAGATAGTTCCTCTTTGATGCATTCATCAGAATCAAGATAATTGCCCGACTCGAGAAACCCTTTCACCCACGAATCATGTTTAGGGTTCATGGTGGCAACAATGTTACACAAATCCATAAGGTCAAACGTGCTTCCATCGGGCAAAACTGTCTCACCTGACATACGAAGACGCGTGGTTAGATAGAGGTATTCCTCCATACCGATTTGGGTTAGTTCTTCCCAAACTATCGAACTCAGTTCTGAACCCTGATAGTTGGTCTCGCAGTTACCTTCATTGGCATGATCGAACGATATTGTCGAGTGGATCAACTTATCCTTCAGATCACCCTGTTGGTAGAACCTGAAGTCCTTGTTTGCGCGTTCCATCAAAATTTTGGACTTTTCGCCAGATGCTAGGTGGCGTGAGTGCTTTATGCCCTCTTTTCTGATGTATCTCACATCACGAGCAGAGTTACGGAGCACTAGAGTGTTCCAATCGAGAATTGGTAGCCACTTCATTGTCGAGAAGATTGCTAGTGCCGATTTCCCACCACCAGCTTGTCCACCATACCAAGTCGTGTGACACCTATTCTTGACACCGATTGGCTCATTCTTGAAATTGAAGACGGGAATGTTCATTTTTGCGAAGGCTAGTTGGCCTCCATCCAAAGGTGCAAGAACGGTAGTGTCTTTTGGCACAATTTTACGAATTGATTTCTCGTTGGCCTCAGTAGTCCAGACGATCATCAACTCACCCAATACTTGCGGATAATGGTTGAGTCGAGTGAAGCCGTCGTCGGTTTTACCTAGCGCCAGAATATTCTTGTATAGTCCAACGAACTCAACGAACTCTTTATGGTGTGATGATGGAATTTCGTCCTTCATTCGTTGCATGAAGAAGTAGCGAGTCAGTTTATTGTCAGCATATGGGTGAATGATGTCTTCCCATATTTCAGGTGTTAGTTTTATGGACATTGGGGTTTGTCTCCTCAACCCCAATGTGGGGCTATTATGTGAAATTGGTCTTCATGTTATTCGCGCCCTTGACGTCAACCTCACCATCAGGTGTCTTGACGTACATACGGAGCTGTGAACGGCACGGGTGAGGGGTATTACTCGGAGGATGAATGCTACCGTCAGGAAAGGCTTCACCGTATTTTCGGTGCTTACCAGAGTTCGACGCGCATGTTTCTGATTGAACGTTATCGTTAACACCAATCCATTCAGCCCATAACTCACCTTCAGGGAGCTTGCCCATTTTCTGTAGTGCCTTCACACCCGCACCTTTGGCAGCTTCTTTGGTGACCATCTTTGTTGTGATGACAATACGCTTGTTGAGTTGGTTCTTCTTGCGGCGTGTGGCCTCACGGACGATTTCGGCCTGTTTCTTGCCTTCTTCAACCAGTTTTGTCACGGCCTTACCAACTTGATTGGCTTGTTTACGAGTCAGACCAGCTACAGTGGCAACCATCAGCTTTGATCGCTCAACTACTGATTTGCCTAATTTCGCCAGTTTCGCGTTCAGAGTCTTAATCTGATGCCTAGTAGGGAGCTTATTGCGTAGATCACGCTCATATTTCCGCATTTCCCGTAAGATATCAGACTCTGCGGCGTCTTTGAGCACCTTTTGCGGGTACACCTTGTAGATATTTGCCAGAGTACCCACACCAGCCATAGCTTGCTTCTTGTATAAGAGAGCCAATACAGCGATAGCAGCGATTGCTTCTGCCCAGAGGTCTTCATCCTCAACCGTCTCCAAATACTGTTCTGGATCTGGGTGGTCATATACAGCCTCGATATCTTTGGCCATTGCTGACTCAAGATCACGCATACCACTAGCCACGGCGGCCTGTTCAGGATTTGAGTAATGTAGATTCAAAGGGTCTTGGACAGCAGCCTTGGATATCTTCTTTGCTTGATACTTGTCGAATTCTGTGATGAACATTAGTTGTTGTCCTTTTATTGTCATCATTTCTCATACAGTGGGATTGCATGAGAAATGAGCCTCTGTATCGTCTGTCTCCTCAAACTTTCGAGACAAAGGCATCATTTTAATTAGTGTGTCGGAATGACGTTAGACTGTTTGTTGTCTTCGAAGAATGTCCCCGCAGCAGCGATGGTATTTCTGAGCTGGGCTAGATCATCGACTTCTTGTTGAAGAGCAAGCATATCACCACCATATGGGTCGTAACCCTCAGTGTTGACAGGCATCTCTGCAAAACGATCAGACCACATAATAGGGTCAACAGTCGGAGCCGATTCAACATCCAAGGCTTCTCGTAGAGCATCCTCGAGAGATTCATCAGCAGTAAGTGCACCAGCAGTTAGTCCTGCATTGACAGTGTTGGAGTAAGCACCAGCATCCAGAGTCTTGCTCAGCTTGCTGAACTTGAATCGTGGGCGGTATTTACACTTGATGTTGTTAATGCGAAGAATCTTGTCAATCTCAACGTTGATGGTCTCAGCAACACAATCAAGAAGGATATCAAGGGAGCGGAAGAACATCTGAGCACGAACACCAGTTAGGTCTTCAGAACGGTCTGATGTGGCGATGAACGACGCACTTAGTGCATTCAAGGCTTTACCATCCCAGTAATCTACCGCCTTCAACACATTCTCAGCGTCGAAGTCAGGTCCACCAAGAAGTTCGATGTCAATCAGAGCATTGCCTTTGTCATCAGTGTCTGATGGAAGAAGTAAACCACTTTGATGGTTCTTCTTCAGTTGAGTGACAATCTTCTTAACGTAGGTAACAACTTCTTTCTGGTCTAGTGTTGCGCCCTTCCTCATAAAATCTTGAGGTAGGCGACCAACAGGGATACCAAGAAGGTTACGCTCAATGCCGACATTCATGATCTGGCTGACACGACGAGCATTTGACCAAGCTTCTGATGCACCAACTAGGATCGAACGACCGAACGGATTGCCGTCTGATGGGTTTGGACAGGCGTATGCAATACGTTGCCAAGGAATCATCATGCGATTACCTGAAAGGTCATTTTGCAGAATGCCAGTCGGTGCAGTACCGTTAGCACCAGCGTTCTCAAGACCTTCAAAGTTGTAGATGCTGCGAGTTGAGATGTTCACAAACGACTCAATGCCGATGTGGTAGTCTTCATACTCTGATGACCAACGTTGTGAGCCATCTCCGTCAACACCATCTTTACCAGCACGCACCTTGTAAACAGGACTATGGAATGATGAACCATCAACAAGGATATTCCACATAATCTGAGTCAGAAAGTGTCCGAAGCTGTGCGACATATCTGTGAATACGGACGCCACATATGCAGCGACCAAAGCGGCCTCTTCACTGCCATCTACTGGAGTGAAGTTATATTTTGCCGACTTCATCATATTTAGATAGGTGTGAATTGCACCCGATAAATTGCCGTCTCCGAGCATCTGTCGGAAGAAATAATATCGACGGTAGTTCGACATTAATCCGGGATTACGAAGTTCCTCATGGGATGTGACAATACCGTTGAAGACATTCAGATCCGAACTTGCGATGTCCTTAACTAGACGTTCTGGATCAAACGCCTCGTGGTTTGCTAGTGGCATCTTTAGCCTCCTTGAGTCTTCATCTTGTTGAGACGCATCTCGTTGTCGAGGCTCTTGGTAAACTGACGCATCTCAGCACGTAGGATAGGGTCTTTGACGCCTTCAAGTTGCTTTTCAATGCTCACGGGAACATCGCCAACAGGAGACATATCACCTTCGATTGCCGAGGTAGCTGAGCCGGAAACGTAGGGTTGACCGAGCATCACCTTGCCAGACGCGATCATCTGCTCTAGGAACATTTTTCGCTTTTTGAATGGCATCACAAGAAGTAGCTTATGCAGCTCTTCCATCTCGGATTCACAAGAGGTCTCTTCTGAGATATTGGTCGCGTAGCCGTTGGCTTGATCGATTTCAGGGTAGTCCATATTATTTAGCCCTCTTCATCTTGATTTCTTCTCGGGCTTCAGCACGTGCGATTGGTGAATTGACACCAGCAGCGACCTTTGTTTTCACAAGTTCTTGGAACTCAGCCTCAATCTTGTCGGCCTCAGACACCTCCGCGTCTGGATTCACAAACTCTTCATGTGGATGGGCAACAGCGTGCTGAACGAACATATCCTGATTGCCAAGGATGTTCTTCACTTTATTGGTGAATGAAACAATCACAGCGGCCTTCTCAACAGGCAACTCAGATAGTGCTTTTGCAACTTCTTTGAGTTCAGTTTCAGGAACAGAACTGCCGAGATTCTTGTGAAGAGTTTTCTCGATGGTTTTGATTTGTTTGCTTTTGATAATATTGTCAATCTGCATCACTTTCGCTTTGACGATATCGTGTTCGACTGGGACTGGCATGTTAGTCCTCCTGTTGTGTCAATATTGCAATTTGGGCTTCCGATGTTTTGTTCACTGCATGAAGAACATCGTTTCGTTCTTTCAGTGACTGAGCATCATCCTTCAGGGAGTCAACTAAGTTGTTAACCTCACAAAGTTGGAATTCGAGACGTTTGATGACGTCACACTTGATGTCAACTAGCTCACCCACTTCACGATTGTCTTGTTGAAGTTCATTTACTTGAGATTCAAGTGAGTGAATTTTATTGATGTAATCACCAACGAAGAATGATGTGATATACGCCCAGATTAGTTGTAAAAGATTCATGGTTGAGAGAGTCCTGAAATAAAAGAACACCCCGACCAAATAAAGACAATAGTGACTGTTCTGAAGTCATCAATGGGAGAATGGTCACGAGGACTCCTCACTTTGTCATTGGGCGGGGTGTTTTGGGAATATAGAAAGTGTTGTCCATTGTTTAGTGAAACCATCCCCATAGAAACACTAGGGACAACACTTTGGATGTGGCACGCCCTACAGGATTCGAACCTGTGACCCACGGCTTAGAAGGCCGTTGCTCTATCCAACTGAGCTAAGAGCGCATGGTGATCCCAACAGGGCTTGAACCTGTGACCAATGATTATGAGTCGAGTGCTCTACCAACTGAGCTATGGGACCATGAAGAAGAAATGCCGACAAAAATCAGCATTTTGATTAGCATTTTCACTGGAGAGAGAAAATGACACGTTTTAATTAGGTTGTCCGGTGGAGTCACATACCAGACTGAATGCCCTCATAGAGGATGCCGATGACATTCCTGTTCATCACATAACGAAAATGACAGAAACTCTGACATTACAACAAATTTGACCTTGAGCCATGCAGGTCGGACATGAGGCTTTTAGCCTGTGCGAACCAACCGCTTTTTAGCGGGACGTTGGTGATTCACAGCAATTCCCACACAAGGCGCACTCCTTTGGGTAGAGGAACTCTTGTGTAGAAAATAGGGTGCGGCGACACACAATAGGAGTAGAAAGTCGCCGCAAAATTCTCGGGGTGGGGCTATGGCAGGCCGCATATATTGAGGATCTAAATAAACAGGCCGTGGTTTAATTCGTGGCCTCACGAATCACTCAAATCCTTGAGCGCTCCAATTAGTGATGACAGTTAGACTCAGTCATCATGAGCCACATTGGGCGGCAATTGCGGGATTCCGGAGGAGAAATTGGACCACAAGAGAAAGAAAACACCTCAATGTATTAATTCGTCACCAAAATGAGTTTGGTAGAACTCATACACACCAAACTCTCCAAAGGCGATAGGAGGTTTTGGTGACGAAAATTAGATATTCTGATCAACGACCCATAGAGTCTGCAAAATCTCGAAAACATTCATCTTATGAACATCATCAATCTTCGACTTCAACACTACGTTGAATGCATCTATGTAGCTTTTCTTTGTACAGGCGTCATTAATGATAGCGATAACTTTCATACGCACATCAGCACAATCGATACTATCAATGAATTTGACTGCATTTTTATTCGCAAGAAACTCTGCACACTTTGGAATGAACAGGTCATGGTCTGATGGGTAATGTTTTATTGCGGTGTCATAAACCGCGTCCAAGTCTGAGAATATGATGTGAGGTATAATCCACATCATCATAGCTTTGACTTGGGAAATAGTTTTTTGGGCGACTGGCATTATGAGTCTCCTCTTAATTTGGTTTTCGTTTTTGAGGAGTGGTACCCCCTTTCCTTATAGGTCACCAAGAGCGGATATACTTTAGGTCGGTTTTAGAGGGCTGCGGGAATATATAACGGGAAGTATTTTCTATAAAGGGAAGTTTTTATCTTTGATTGCTGTGAATAGCTCCTTTGAAAATCTCAATTTACCAATAGATGGATGAACAAGATCACGGTGATTGCCTTTGATTGATTCGAAACCACACAATACTTTTGTTATTGCATTAATGGAATCATTGTTATTCACCACCATCAGAGACTTCTTGTGACGTCCGATTATTGTTTGTGGTATTCTTGATTGTGCCAACTTGAATATCGGAAGAAGCTTTCTGTGAGAAATATGGTCACCAAGTTCGAATGACGCACCTTCGATTGTGATGGTTAGGGACTGTGCGGTGACGAAATTGTGATCATCACCCAATATAATAATTCCGTCAGATCCGATTTTGGGTTTGGGATTATTGGAGGGTAATCCTATATGTGGGACTAGCCCTTCATATAGTTCTTTGTATTTTGATAGTTCTGACTGTAATTCAGAAATTGTGTGACGATCACGCTCAGCCTGATTGGTTAGCGCAATCTTCTCATTCATCAGCCCCATCACCTGATTGTTCAGTGACACCTCATTATGGTGTGGTTGGTTGTTGTCACCCACCTTTGATTTCAGGCTATCGAGTAGTGCATTCATAATTGTTCCCTCCTTATTTAATTATACCTGTTTCACAATCTTCAAGTTATGGTTCAGGTGGTGCGGTAAACCCACACTCCCACCACCTATAGTTGACTGACATATTTGGCACGCTAAGTCCCTGATTTTACAGCCTCACAATTTCACAGTTTTGCATTGGAGATCGTCTAATCACAGAGTGAAATTGGCGGTGTGAGAATTGGGCGTCCATGACCAGTACTGTGAAGACTTTCCATTGACCACCAGCAGCTCATCAAAATCACATGCATCCTGATTCGACGATTCTGACCACACGTAATTAAGAAACGGGTATCTCGGCTTCATCAGCCATAGAAACGCCCCAACCACCATATTCTTGTGAGAGTTTGCAATACGACAATTCGATAACTCTCTCACATACAGCCATATGGCAAGCTCAGCTTCAGTTGGACATTCACGCACCCAAGCCCAGCAATCGTGGGTTGTAATGTAGTGGCGAGTGAGTGGTCTGCCTCGTTTTCGTGCACACTCACGTCTGAAATCAGAGTGTGTATTTTTTAGGATCATCACTAGGTCTGATGAGGCCATACCGTCTCGAATGATGCGCTCACATATTCTGAAAACCGAGCGCATTGCTTTGTGGGTGTTGGTTGCTTTCATTAGATCGGCCTCCTCTTTGGTTAATCGTCTGACTGGATATGGTTTGTAGATTCACTTCGGTCGCTACCTGATTTTGGTTTCACCCCCCGCATCTTGTCTATCACTTCACTCCCCACACTAGCCATCAACGAAGCGTAGATATCAGATTTTGGAGCCTCGATAGGAGCAGACTTAATAGGTTCTGACTTCACAAGCGACGGATTGTCATCTGACTTCGATGCGTAGTGTGGGTTCTGCGTAGGTGGAGTTGGTCTTTCTAGTGGGGACGACGGTGGTTTTACTTTTTTGGTTCTGGAACAACCTCCACTTTCTTGCGTGGTGTTCGAGTGGCAGGTGCAGCGGCTGGTGTAGTTGACACACCCTTCAGAGCAAGCAACACCGCCTCTAGGCGACCTTCGGTTTGCTTTCGGTCATCTGCATTTTTTCTGACTTCAGCTTCGATCTCTGATAGCAGTTCATTGATTCGTGACATGTTGATTCCTATTTTGTTCAGACGTGATCAATTCTCCTTTGGTTAGGATTAGTGATCACGCGCTTTATTAGTTTTGTTCAGTGAGAAGGTTAACCGAAACGGATATCTACACCATATTCTTTGATCACTTCTATCTCAATCAGACACAAATCAGATTGGGATATTGGTGTAGTGGTGTATATGGCATCATGAAGTATTAGTTCGACGTCCGGTATGTATTTACCAGCAAGTTCCATAATCCACGCTTCGATATTCTGAAGTACACAAGCCAGTTTCTTAGACTTGGTGTCAGTTTCTTCGTGGAATACATTACCTGAATCAACCCAATATTGGATTATGTGTTCACTAGCAACGATCATGTCGTTCTTGTAAGACTTGACGAATGGGTGCTCATTGAACTTCTTAAGACATTCCGAACGCATAGTCTTGGTGAATATATGGTTCAACTTACTCAGATTGTTCAACGCGTTGATTGAGTCCTTCACTTCTTGTTCTGTTGAACCACAGTAAAGGGCAAGCTCCTTCCTCCATTGATCTTTGTTATCCACGTAGTTCTTTAGATTAGGCAGAACATCATCACCAACAATACTAAGAATGATGCTAGGATGGGCTGCATCTAAGTCATATTCATATTTGTCAGCCAGAAGTTCTTTTCTGAGCCATCTCGGAAGAGTTTGTAGATTACAATCGTGATTGGTGATATACCAACGACCATAGAGGTGCTTCTGATAAACAGATTCGATATGACCTTCGTGCACTAACAACCTGTCACTCAAGCTAGTTAGCAAAGACATATTCTGTAAGTCAGATATCATCTTAGCAGTCATCTTAGAATCAGGGTTCATACGTCGAGTCTTTCTGTGTTCGAATATCTTCGTATCCAACATAGTCATTACATCTTCTAGACGTGTTCTTGATATTGTTGTTGTTAGAGTCTTTGTTTCATCTAACCAACGTTCCCCGTCTCGCTTGTATTTCAAAGAGTCGAGATTCTCAGATTTAGAGATAGGATATATAGATATATCACCAAGCGGTTTGGTTTTAGAAAAATCCCTACTTTTGTCATTAGGTAGGGATTTTTCAGTTTTTAAACCGCTTGGTGTATATGTATCTATGTATCTATGTATCTATCGTAAAGAGAAAAACCAACACGATTGGAATGAACATAATCAGGGTTCTTAACAACACGACCAGACTTAACATATTTCTCAATCGACTTGATACTAACACCAAGTTTAGATGCCAATTCTGAATGTCGATTATATGTCTCGCCTGTCTTAGTATCCAACCACTTATCGACCTTGCCATGCTGACAAACAGATACCTTACCGAATCGACCAGACTCACGAAACCCGTGTGGGATATTCTTAACATGATTAGCATAACCAGCCACGAAATCCATCAATCGATATGCCATGTTATCTCTGATGTACCACTCGCGAGACTCACCGGAGTCCATATCATAAGTTCCAGTGGTGAACATAAACTTGCTAAGTAGGTGTTCAGGGTTCACCACCGCAGTATTACCGAGGAGGTCAGACTCTTTCCATCTAACTAATTTCTTTCTTGCTGCTTGCGTAAACAACTTGTCCAACCACATGTAGTCGAGTGACATTACATAACCATCACCATTTTTATCATGAGACATATGCTTATGACGGTTTGTCAGGAAACAATCTAGGATATATATAACACCCAACACATCACGGTGCGCTGCTTTGCTGAATTTGTTCTCAACAAGGTGTTGTTTAAATTCGGGTATGTGATGAAGCATAGAGTACTCACCAACTATCATAGAATGTCGTATGGCTAGTGTCTGTCCAAATTGTTTGTTACGACTTGGGTTATTTTGTGATGTGGCCTTTGCGACGTCTGATTTGTTTCTTGGCATTGTGTTTACCTTTCGCCCTTTCAGGGAATAGCACTTCTTCTGTGCGCTCGCCAGCTATTGCCGTGGCGGTGTCGGCTTCTAATACTTTCTGTTTGATTACTTGTTCGATGTATTCATCATCAAACCCTTTTGCTCGTAGTCGCTTTCGTAATGAGCAACGTTGTTTACTGTTCATTAAGCAACTCCTTCGCTTTTCGTTCACGGTATTCAGTGATGACATCTCTGCGCCACTTAATGTATTTCTTTCGGCTCATATTTGAGCGGTGGTTTGCCTTTACCTGTTCACGGTTTAGGTGTGAACGCTCGGCCTTGGTCAATGTGCCTAACGCTCGGTCGAGTTCGGGTCTTGTTAATGCCATTTGCTGACTCCTATTTTGTTGGCTTGGGTGGCTCGAAATATTTCCTCCCTCCCCACTACTAGGTACGCTTATAGATTTCCCTTTTAAATCAGCCACTTGCAAAGGGGTATTTTAGGGTCGTTTTCGGGGGTATTTTGATGGTGGAACTCCCCCTTTCCTAATAGGCTTAACGATAGAATCACCCAAATGAGAATCAATATCATTTACCGTTGTGTGGCTGACAGTTATGATCACACTACTGGGCATACATACAGGTAGATGAAGATGAAGGAATTTTTGAAGACATTCACGATTGAGCAACTGATGAGCTACGAGGCGAACGTATGCCACGTGGCTAGGGACTTATCGGGAGCGAGTGGCATTGGTGCATTCTCATGGAAAAACGCAGACGGCTTTCCGGTGATATTCACAGATAGTAGTGAGGTGTATTCGACTGAGAAATTTCATAATTTCTATTGTGAGGTTGAGTTGTCACTCAAGGTATTTGTTGCGGTGAGTAATTTGATGGTGAGCAACGCGATGGCGTGGAGATACTCGACCGCTCAAGAAAACCAGAAGAATGTGAATCAAGAGTTATGTGACCTATATTCGGAGATGTATCACTCACAAAGATATTGGGTGATGGATTCTGGGGTGTTCACAGATGATGAAATTGGTCAGATTCTGAAGGCAATCGACTAAATAACTCAACAAGGATGATGCCAACCAATTTGGTTGGCATTATTTGTGCGACCCATACACAATCTGACAGTTAACAATGAGTCGCACAACTTAATCGTACGCACTTCACTCGACCTACACACACTTAACTTCTGTTTGAATTAATTTCAAATCTCATATGCCTTAGTGAATCAGATTGGATCAAACCAATTTCCATAGAATACCTAAACTCGATTGCACCAGTTGTCTGATTATCATCACTAACTTTGAAGCTTGCATCTACAAACTTATCTTCTGCTAGTTTTTGAACCTTAATCGTGTCAAAAGCGTCTGAACTCAGTAATAGACACTCTTCGGATTTTGCGTTTAGGTAGTACACCTTACAAGTACCTATATGGCAAATATACTCACTACAATCTTTGGCTTCAAAATGTATGTTTAATTGGGGGAAAATATTCGCGTCATATTTCGCTTTTCTAAACATAGTTAACAGTTCATTGCTGCTGACAAACATTATAGGATTGTTAATAGAATCAATCATCACGCGTATGTCATCTAGTGCTCGTAAAGCAGACGTATAACTAAATTCATAAATAAATTCCGAGTTAAATATCTCGTTAAGTATCTGAAAAGATGCATTTCTATCAACAATGTCAGATTTAAAATCAAGGTCATTAATTGGTAGATTCGTCACGATCCCCTTAGACACCCCAGACTTATGGACACCAATCAATGATACTAACTTTTCTGCTTCGTTTGGGAGGGAATCGACTACTTCTAGTTTAAACAGAGACAACGGATATTTAAGTTCATTACAGAAAACATTAGAAGCCGCTCTAGAATAGGATGCTAGGATCGCATCATCAATTTCAGCGACTTTTACACTTTGAGTCTGATACTCTACAATTTCCGCTATAATTTCATTCAATGAACTTTTAAAATTCTGTATTAGTGTATGAGAATCATCATCACTATAAAGAAATGATTTTTTGAGATCGCTAGATAATTCAATCCAGTTTCGGAGTTCACTAATAATGCTTTCTCTATCTCTATATGTGAAAAGTCCTGATAGCAATACTGACATCAGTTCTGTCGATAAACCCCATTTATTGGACGAGAGACTGACACATATCTGAACATAATACACACTCATACCACTAAGGCTATTCCTTTCCGATGACATGTAAGTTCGGCCAGAAATCATCCGTTCTGCATTATCTCTTTTAATACGTTCTAATATGCCCAACAATTTTGAGCCATAGGAACTATTGTTGTTGTTGCTCTCATAGTCCTTTTGGCGGATAAAACCTTCTATAACCTTAGAAGCATTTTCGATTGAAGTTACATGCTCAATAGTACCAGTACTATGGATCCTTTCACCATTAAGTAACTTTGAGGCTAAATTGCGACAATACGGCATATCATCTAGTGGATTTTTTATTAGCTGAGCCACGGCTAACAATCTCAAATCCAAATTGAAATTTTCAAAACAAACTTTGATTGCCGATTCTTGACAATAGTCACTATCATTCAATACTAACATCCAAGAATTATCGGACTTATCCCTCTCGAGATAAGTGGGATTCAGGACTAATTTCTTCCACCTATAGTGAATATAACTATTACTATCCAAGGAGAATGCCGAAGTCCAATGGTTTAGCATATCAACACACCACTCTAATGCTGATGCATTTCTATATTTCAGAGTAGAAACCAACATCATCAATGTGAATTCCATGTGGTGTGTAGATGCTAAAAGATTAACATCATACGATGTCGGCTCTATCTCGTCAGGACATATTTGATATGACCAACCTTCCCAATGACCAACAAAATCTTTTAGTAAGTCCTCATAACTACTTTCCAGCCTCGTACTCTCAGATTTGTTATTGGCCTTCCACTCCATTAACATAAACCAACAGTCATAACTCCCTCGAAGCAGTGCATGGACTTCCGCCCTCACTGGCTCTGCTCTCCTGGAATAAATGGATCTGTATAGACGCAGCATATCCAAGAAAAACTTTTCATTGATATCAATTTTGTCAACTGAGAGTCTTGTTAATTTATAATACTCAGTTATAAACTCTTCTAAGTTGTCAACGCCGACTTAAAACTGATCCACTTAGCGACGCTATCGCCGAAGTAAAATTGACCCACCCATGGTAGTTATCCCTGCCTCTCCGATTCATTTTGTAGAACGGTTGGCACTGTCCCTAACGCCCTTTTCCCTTTTAGCCGATAACTCTCTCCACTTATCTGAATGATGTGAGAGTGATGAAGCAGTCGATCCAGCAGTGCAGCCGTGAGTGTGGTGTCATCAGCGAACGCATTTGACCATTGTGAGAACGGTAAATTGCTTGTGACAACCACGCTGCCCTGTTCATATCGTTTTGCGATGACATTGAAGAACAAGTTTGCTTCTTCTCTC
>NZ_FUXU01000020.1 GCF_900167155.1 Enterovibrio nigricans DSM 22720
CTTACAGGACTGGGTATGCCTGAAACTCAGTATATTGCTTAAGAACCGAACAACTTTAGGCTGCCATGTCTTCCAACCGAATTAAGCAACAAAGCCGGTGAGTGGGTAAATGCCCATGAGATGAACGCTGTGTTTATCAATACACCGCGTACAGAAATAATGGGAGTCCAGGGTTTTGCTTGGATTTCTCTTGTCATTATTCTTGTCATGTGTTTTTTCACAGAGTATTTGTGCAAAGGCCGTGAAATGTATGCTGCTGGCAATAGTCCAACGGCCGCTTTTTACACCGGCATTGATGTGGGGAAAACACAATTCATTGCGTTTACTATTTCTGGGATGCTTGCCGGATTGTGCGGTTATCTCTGGATTGCACGTTATGCGGTGGCTTATGTCGATGTGGCACTGGGCTTCGAGCTTCAGGTTGTTGCAGCGTGTGTTATCGGGGGAATAAGCATTATGGGAGGGATAGGCTCCGTGCTTGGATGTGTGCTTGGCGCATTGTTTATTGGTGTGATTAACAATGCGCTACCTGTGATAGGTGTATCTCCTTTCTGGCAAATGGCGATTTCTGGCGCTGTTATTGTAATTGCGGTCGTTACCAACTCTAAGGCAGAGCGAAAACAAGGCCGTCTTATTTTGCGTAAAGCCGTTGGAATGAAGGATTAGGAGGCAGCGATGAGTAAACTCAATTCTTCTGAACAATCGGAGACGGCAGTTAAGGGCATTACCTTCAGTGCTAAATTTAAAAGCTGGGAATTCTTTCTGATCGTTATCACAACGATTGTGTTTGTCGTGAACAGTTTCACATCACCTTATTTCTTAGATCCATGGAATCTATCAGATGCCACGTTTAATTTTACTGAGAAAGCGATCGTTGCTTTGCCACTGGCATTATTGATTATTTGCAGAGAGATTGATCTATCCGTTGCTTCAAACATCGCTCTCTGTTCTGTTGTCATGGGACTGGCAGCCCAATATGGCTGGCCGCTGCCAATGATCATTGCTTCAGCATTAGTTGTCGGAACTCTGTGTGGTTTTGTTAATGGTTATGTCGTTACGAAATTTGAAATTCCATCAATCGTTGTGACTATCGGTACGATGAGTTTTTACAGAGGAATTACCTACATCATTTTGGGTGATGAGGTGTTGAAAAATTACCCTGCTAGTTTTGAATTCTTTGGCCAAGGTTATGTCTATTGGATTTTTAGTTTCGAGTTCATCTCTTTTCTCGTTTTAGCGGTAATCTTTTACATTCTGTTGCATCGCACAAACTTTGGTCGACGTACTTACGCCATCGGAAACAACCCGATGGCGGCTTTCTTCTCCGGGATTAACGTTAATCGTCATCGACTCATCCTGTTCAGTCTGGTTGGATTGTTTTGTGGGATCGCCTCATTGATGCTGACTTCTAGGCTGGGGAGTACTCGCCCGACGATCGCGCTTGGGTGGGAACTCAGCATCATTACTATGGTCGTGCTTGGGGGGTGAATATTCTAGGTGGGTCGGGAACCATCGTTGGTGTATGTATCGCAGTGCTTTTAATGGGGCTCGTAACGTTTGGTCTAGGACTTTTGAATGTGCCAGGTATTGTCATGTCGATCGTGATTGGTTTCATGTTGATTGCTGTCATCGCTATTCCAATTTTGTATCGCAAATACAAGGAGCTTCGCTAAGACATGTATCAAGCATTCGTTATGTATTTGAATCCTGATTCCAAGGATGAATACAAAAAGCGCCATGATGAATTATGGCCAGAGTTGGCAGCTCTACTAAAACAACAGGGTATTTCTAATTACCATATATCCCTTAACGAGCAGACTTTACATTTATTTGGCAGCATGGAAGTGCCAGATAATTTCGACGCGGAGAGGCTAAAGCAGGAGCCCGTTATGCAGCGCTGGTGGCAATATATGGCTCCTTTGATGCGTACCAAAACGGGTTCTAACGAGCCTCTTTCAACCTCGCTTACACCAATGTTTTTTCTGGAGTAGCGTCTATGCATCCGGTCATTGTTGTGTTGGATATAGGGAAATCTAATATCAAGGTAAGTGCTGTGTCCATTGAACGTGGGCAATGCATTGCTGTAAAGAAGCGCGAAAACAAGCCTGTATACGGGTATCCCTATCAACACGCTGATATTGATGCTATCTGGACTTGGTTCTGTGAGCAGTTGGCTGAGATGGGTAAGCAGTTTTATGTGAGATACATAACGTGCACGACACATGGAGCGACGGCCGTGTGTTTGTCTCAAGAACAGGTTGCACTTCCTGTACTTGATTATGAATATGACCTGGACAGCAATACAAATACAAAGTACGCCGAGATTCGGCCGCCATATAGCGAAACGCGCTCACCCAATTTAAGTGTCGGACTGAATATTGGGCGCCAGCTTTTTTGGCTATCGAGACAATTTCCTGCTGAATTTAAGAATGTCGATACCATCCTGACCTTTCTACAATATTGGTGTTGGAAACTGTCAGGCGTCGCTTGCAGCGAGGTGACATCGCTAGGGTGCCACACTGATCTATGGAACCCAGAGTCTTCAACACTGTCATCGTTGGTTAAAGGGTTGGATTGGGAATCACTGTTTCCTCCCATGTTAAATGCCGGCGAATCGTTAGGAAAGATTCTGCCTGTTTTATCCAAAACGTTAGGGCTACCTGTTGAGTGTGAAATCTTAAATGGCTTGCATGATAGCAATGCATCCTTAGTACCTTACCTTCTTCGTTGTGAAAGGCCATTTACCGTGATGTCTACGGGCACGTGGGTTGTTATTGCTAATGTAGGGGGCGCAACGGGTTCACTGAGTGAAGACCAAGATATGTTGTGTAATGTGGACGCATTTGGTGAACCTGTGCCCTGTATCCGATTTATGGGAGGGCGAGAGTGGGAGATTCTGCATGCAGCAAATACGGCTGACTTATCCGACTTGAAACAGGTACTTGATAAAGGGGTCTACTTGCTCCCTAGTTTTTCAAGCCAAGGGGGACCATTTCGACATCATAATGGAAAAATCATTGGCGAGTCAGATAGCTTAAATGCACGAGAGAAGACAGCGTTAGCCACAATTTACTGCGCTTTAGTCTCTGATTATTGCTTAACGCGTTTAGGTTGTTCTGGACCGATTCACATCGAGGGCAGCTTTTCGAATAACCCGTTATTCGCCGAACTTCTGTCTGTATTTCGGCAGCATCAATCCATTTACACCAGTAGCGATCAAACAGGCACAACACTTGGCACAGCGAGCCTGTTATCGGAAATAGCCAAACTGAATATGTTATCGCTGAACACGTTCTCTTCCTCTGAAACACTCCCCGTAGAGCAACTATCAGCGTATCGAAAAGCGTGGTTTGAAATGATCAAATCACTGATCTAATCGTTGTTACCACTCAACCACTATTCCGAAAGACGTGGTTTCAGCATGAAATTAATGGGCTAAACGCACATTGATATTTCAATCATTGTTGATGCGTTAGCCTTGTATTAAGGAGTTAGAAAAATGGACGAATTAATTAGCAATAAGAAACATGAAGCGTTGGACGAACGAGAAGAACTCTGCGACGAGATTGATGCATTAATGGATTTGATGCACGTTGAAGGAGAGCTTTCGGAAGGAGCAAAAATTATGATGCGTCGCACACTCGTGAAGTTGGCCAATGCACTCGATGTTCGTCATCAACATTGATGCTTAGATGGCGATTATTCGGGACGTCAAGGGCCATCTTCCAAACCTTAATTCAATTAGCGCCGACAGGGGAATCCTACGCAAGTGAGTCGTATTGATTGTTCGTGGAAAGACCACTTGTTAATTTATTGACATCGAAATACAGACAAAACACGAAAAAGAAGCGTTTTGTCAGAGATAAGACCGATTGCTTTTGGGGAAACGCTTAGCGAGTTTTCCCCGACAAATGTCATGCCTTTATTCGAGGCATGGGTTTGAAGCTTTTTGATAATCCACCCGAAGCGCGGATGATGAAAAAGATAGATGGAGCCCGTCTTTTTGGGCCACCACTGTGGTTCACTGGCGGCGAATACAATGTCGCGGTGACAAATATTGGGAGACATAGAGTCCCCCTTGACTCGCATTATTTTGAACTTAAACACTTAGGACTTGAGGTTAGGATACACAGTTGGCAGTGAAGGGAGATAGGGACAGTCAGCGGTGTAAACCGCAATGTTCTTGGTCGTCCAAAATATCTCAGCAAAGCGATTAACTTTGTCCAACAAAACTAACGCATCATCGCGATTGAGCGTCTGCTTTGCTTTTGAGGCCAACAACATGATCTCGTGGGCCAGTGTATGTATTTCAGGAAACTGATCGAATTGCGGTTGTTTGAAGTAGTCTCCCCAAATGACACATATTTCCTCTTTCACTTTTTTTCCATGAGATTCTTTCTGATCAATTAAACGGCAAAGCATGGATTGCTGGCTAACCGTTAGATTACTGTCTGGTAAATCATCAATGAGATCTATCATGCGAATAATCGATAATGTGGCGACTTGAGCATGAATAGGGTCATATATTTTGCAAGGGATATCGCAATGGGCGGAAACGCTTGGCAGATCAACGTGCTTATCTAATAGCTTGACCAATGAATGCAACATACTATTGACCTCCTGATGTGTTCTTTATATCCATGTAATTGATGATAAGTACGATAATGATGGCCCCAATGGCAAACGGGGCGATCCAGAGGAGATGTATAAATCCAGATAGCCAATGGGAATGGTCATGGCCTTCATGTGAAAACGCAGTAGAGCTGTAAACAAATAATGGAAGAAGAAAGAGTAATCGTGAGTCCATAAGGCTGCTTTCCCTAGATTTTAAGCGGTGTCTTCTAACATTTTTTTTTCGAAAATGTAGAGTTCATTGAGTCCCATCTGATATGCCTTTAACAGCTCAATAAAGAACAATTGCTCAGGAGGCGTGTTATTCAACTGATGCTCTATAGCTGTCAATGGCGTTTCTAGATGGAACCGCGCCAATGGAGCTTGATTTGCGAGCTTATAAACAACAGATAGATTGTGATGACAAGCTAACCACCCAAAAAGTGCGTCTTTCTGGCGAAACACTAAACTTGGTTGGTCATTCAGCATTGTTAACGCGTCGAAATAGCTATCTTCGGCCTCGTTAAAATCTTTCTGTGAGAAAAACAGGTTTCCCGTTCGTATCAGGTGATGCCAATCATTCATAGTGACGGTATTCATGCAAATGATAATCAATATCATTATTGATCGTAATTGGGGAAAGTAAAGTAAATTTTTCGCATACCAAAAAGTAGGGTGTGTAGATTTTCTTGCGGGATAGAGGGGGGAGACTCTGTCAGTCTATGTTCTATGTTCTATGTACGTTTAAAGTAGCTAGGGGTTAGCTAACGTTTAAGTTTGATTGACCGAGCATAAAAGAGATATGTAGCTCAACCAGCATTTCGCTTTCTTTAAGCCAATCGTCAGAACCTTGTTTCTGGCAGAACTCCATCATTGCAACGATCACTTGATCGAGTTTTTTAATACTCCAACGACGGACGTCGACTTCGGAAGAGGAGTGAGAGGCGAGCTGTTGTAATTTAGCGTAGCTAAAATGCAGATAACTGTATGCGGAATCCGTATTAAGTTGAGATTCCTCGTGACGGTGTAACTTAAAGCAGGCGTCGAAGAAGTAGGCCAGTGAGTCACTCTTTTCTGGGGATACTGGAGATGAAAATAACTCCGCGGGTGGGGATTTTATCAGTTGTGCTAATACTGGGTATTGAAGGTTTTCATTGTCATACCAAGCGCTAATGTCTTCGAGCCAATTATCTATGGAATGCATAATGAAGTTCCTCAATGGTAAAAGAGGGATTCTAGAAAACAGTCAGACTTTACTGCTTTGTTTTAATACTGCGCGGCACGAGCTTAAAAGGAAAGAAGCGGCTCCGGCGAAATTGCGAAGAGCCGACTTTAACGTCGTAAATGTTCTAAATCGCTGATTTATATCCCTAGGTCATCGGTAAGAGACGTGGATGCATTGGCGGGAGACTTTGCGGAATTCCCATCGTTTTGTTTAGCGACTTCAGTTTCAAGAATAGAATCAGGATTAACTTCATCACCTTCTTCAAACTCTTCTAGCTGAATGAACTCAGTGCGTTCCATTGAAAGCTCAAGATAGAAAATATTGTTGTTCTCTGTACTAAAGCTGACTCGCCTTGCCTGAGGTCTGTCTATATTGCTGTCGACGGTAACATTGATGTTTTTGTTAATCGCCATCATTTTAGGCTGGTTTTGAGTGATATTTGTATGAAGCGACCGCCTCACTTTACCAGTGAAGTCGCCGACAATTTGGTTCATCAATTCACCGAGAACATCGGCCACTTCGTCAGACGTATGCAAGGTGGCTAACTCTTCCGCGGGAATACCCATATGCGACATGTATTTTTGATAAACCTCTAGCGCAGCTTTAGCTTCAAAATTGATAACAACTAAACCTGAAAAACCGCCATCAAACAAAACAAAACACCCAAAGTCAGGCTTTAGACTTGTTTTGGTGATCTTTTGGACCATCGCGGAGTGGTGTATTGACGTATCAGTAGCTTTTGACAGAACCCCAGTTACTGACTGGCACAGCTTTAGCAAAATGTCTTCTGAAGTGACGATCTTAGTTTTTCTCATAGTTCTTCCACTTGTCTCTAGTATTAGCGTATCGATATAAGTGTGGCACTAAATGTTAAACGCTGCCGAAATATGGAAAATTTCACGCTATTTCAACGAAAATAGAGAGTTATGGATAGAAAGAGGCCATGTTGTTTGGTGGAAAAAAGCGAAGCGACGAGAAAAATCAGCATCGCTTCAATTCTTGGCTATGCCTAGCCGTTTTATTGTTGATGGGTCTCGCTGGCACTTTCTTTTGCCAACGCTTCCTTTAATTCCTTTTGTTTCTTTTCGATGGCATTGATGGATACGGTAAGCTCAATACTTAACCTAATTAGTTCTCGTCCTACACGATTGTCTTGTTCAGAGCTGGCTTGTTCAATTTCAGCACAAATGTCTGACAAGGTACGAGCTCCAATGCTCCGTGATGATGTTTTTAGCTTGTGTGAAGAAGCTTTAAGCTTTTCGAACTCGAAGGGTGCTGATGAATTAGAAAGCTCTTGTAGCTCAGGTAAGCAATGATGGTTGAACTGTTCTAGGACATCGAAATAGGTTTCCTTATCGCCCCAAAATAGTTTTTCAAGGACTTCTGGTTCAAGCTCAGCATTATTTTGTGGCGAAATTTCGGAAAGTGGTTTTGCATACACACTTACCATTCGGTCTGGGCCGACTTTGGGTGTGTTATAAGGCTTGGTTTGAGATATCCATTTATCAATGACAGATTGAATAACATCGATTTCAACGGGTTTCGCAATGAAATCGTTCATCCCTGTTTCAATGCAACGCTCTGCTTCACCAACGAGTGCGTTTGCAGTCAGAGCAACGATAGGTACAAATTCACCTCTATCAGCCTGAATTTCACGTATAGCTCGTGTCAGCTCGTAGCCATCCATATTGGGCATGTGGCAATCTGTTAAGACGAGCGAAAACGCTTCTTTACGATAGGCGCGAAGTGCCTCTTGGCCATCGGATGTCATAACAACGCTATAGCCTAAATAGGTCAGCTGCTTCTCAATAACAACTTGGTTGGTGACATTGTCTTCTGCGACGAAAATAGTGCCACTATTGCAGTTGGATCTTTCTATAAAGTCTTCTTTTCCTTTTGTGTCTAATACGGGGTATTCAGGGCTTTCAAGTCCTACACAAATTCGAAGTCCGCTGAGCAGCATGGACAGTTTCAATGGTGAAGCGTAGATCGCAAACACATCAACACCACCGTAGCGACGAACTGGCAAGCTCATATTCAATTCTAAATATCGAACGTTGGCACTCTTCGCGTGGTTTGGTGGCATAAGTTGGCGAGTTCGTAAATAGTCTCTACAGATGATGACGTGTTTCTTGCTTTCATTCATGAATGATTCGGTATGCAAGTTTTCGAGATTCACGTCGGTGTAGGGAATATTCAGCTCTTTTAAATAAGCATCGATGCTGGTTTTGAGTGCGCCGTTCTCTAGTGTGTTGAGGCAAACGATGTTTTGAAGCGATTGTGCTGCCGCCTTCAACGATTCAATTTTACTGATTTCGGGCGCACTTTGGTCATTGGCGAGACTCAGCACAAAGGACACCGTAAAGGTCGAGCCTATGCCTTCTTCACTTGTCGCCTCTATTTTTCCGCCCATCAACGTTGCTATATTTTGGCAAATCGCAAGACCTAATCCAGAGCCCCAAAAACGGCGGGTAGTGGAGTATTCTGCTTGTGTGAAAGGTTTAAAAATTGCTTGTAACTTATCTTGGCTGATCCCAATACCGTTATCTTTGATAGAAATGGAGAGTGCTCTCTTATCATCAGCGACACGGGATGCGGCAATAGAAACATACACTTCACCTCTATGTGGTTGCCCACCGGAAAACTTAATACCATTACCAATAAGGTTGAAGAGTATTTGCCGTATTCTGGTCGGATCGCCCAAAAGCGAACAAGGTACATTGGGGTGCACGAAGAGTATCAGCGACACATTCTTTTCATTTGCTTCACTGGCTAAATTGTCCATGACCTGTTCGGCAACATTACGCACGCTTAGAGGCACTTTATCTAAGCGCATCTTTCCGGCTTCGATCCGAGAAAAGTCGAGAATGTCATTGATTATGGAAAGTAAAGAGAGAGCGGATTCTCGTACCGTTGTGGTAACACTGAGTTGTGTGGTGTTGAGGTTAGATCGACGAAGAATATCAATCATCCCGATGACCCCATTCATAGGCGTACGGATCTCGTGGCTCATTGCTGCAAGAAATTGAGCTTTTGCCTTCGACGCGGATTCGGCACGCTCTTTTTGATACAGCAGTTGTTCTCTTGCTTGATTCCGAGAAATGATATGGTCCCGAAACGAACTTAACGCATGCGAAATTTGCCCGACTTCGTCAGAGCGATCTTTGTAGTGAATTGGAATTTCGGTGTTTCCATCGGATAGCTTGAGCATGGTATCTGCCAGTCTTGCGATTGGCTGAGTAACCTTTTTATAGATGTACACCGTCAATGCAACGCTGGATAAAATCATGACAGCAAATAGAGCGAAAAAGGTAAGCTGGTTGGTTTTCAGTATTTTGTGAAGACCTGCCATTGAGTTGGCTGCACGGAAACTGGTTTCGCGAGAGAACTCAGTCAACGATGCTTCAAGCTCTTTGTATGCACCGTCATTAATCCTTTGCAGGCTGTTTGTCACGGTCTCTTTGTCATTGGGGTTGTAGCGTTCAAGCACGAAATGAATACGGGAAATTAAGCCTCGGCTTAACTGCTGAATGTGCTTTAGCTGTGCTAATTCTTTCTCATTGATATAGTTGGTAGTGAGGTAACTTAGCGAGTTATAGAAACTACTTTCGTTTTGTGCAAACTCACTCTTGCTTGCGGAAGTATTGGAGAGATAGTAGAAAAGAAGGCCAATCATATCATCGGCTTCTTCTTTCAATAGCAAGTAGTGGTAGCGTCTCTGGTGCGTGTCCAAACGAATATCTTGAATATTATTTTGGTACAGCTTTTGTATGGCTTGATCGAGCTCAGGAGCGAGAACCGTTGTAATGGTGCGTTTCTCTACCATTGCCCATTTTTCTAAGGTTGGGTCGAATTCATTTATAACACCACGCTCTATTTTTCGAACGAAAATATCATAGTTTTCGCGGATACGTTTCAAATGGCTGGAGTCTGGGCCATGAATACGCCTTAATTCACCCAAGGAAGCATCAAATTGGTTTTTATTGTAATGGTAAGAATCGAGAGAATCAGGCTCACCTAACGCAAAACTGAACATGCTACGGTTCATTTCACCGGCATACCTCAGCATGGACACAGAAAGCAAAGCACTCGGGATTTCGAGTTTACTGGTTTTGGTTGTATCTGCACTAGCGCTGTCGTGCATGATATAAGCGGATACCGCCAGTGCCATCGCAATAAGTGTCATTAGCCCCATGATAAGGCCAACTTTACCTACAATGCTTTTGGGGAAAGGAAATTGATTAGCGCGCTCGATCCTTCGCTCTCTCATTACTCGTCCTTGAACTACATCTAACATCGCGCGTGATTTCATCGTGAACAGTGTCTGCGAGAAGACTTCTCTTTCGGTCAAAACACGCTTTTTCTATGAAACGGTTGCTGGTTGCCAGTGGGCTAATCTGCATGCTTCGGCAGAGCATTTATACTGTAGTAGGAGGCGTGCCAAAAGGGGGACTTAAGCGTTAAAAAAGAGACATGCGACGAAATAATGGGTGTTATTATATAAATAAAGACAATATCATAGTTGAAAAGACCTTCTGTGTTTTGGAGAAATAAATGGTCGTTGAATCAGATGGCTACAACGCTCTTATCGAGTATTTTATTGATAACTTGTCCGTATTTTCATCAAAAGATGAAAGAGTGGGTTCTGAAACCATCGATGAACTGGTTCACGAACTTGTTGCCAGCCAAATCATGGCTATCTGTGATCAGAACCAGCGTATGCCTCAGTCGATGAGATTTGAGGTGATGAGTGAAGCTGACAAAATTGTCGCTGACCTAGAAGAGGTGCTTAGCTCTGTATGGAATCAAAAACCCACATACAAGCAAGTGTCTGTTTTAGAAAAGTATATTGGTCTGGTGAAAAATTTATTCGATGCCGCTGTCTCTGAGTGTGCTTAAAAACAACGATTAGCTTTTGAAATCATCTTTAACGCTTGCACCGTAAACTCCCCTGATTACAATGCGTCTTTACATTTCCAAAGGCGCAATTCATGAAACTTCATGCTGTTCATTCCCTATATGATCAACGTCTCGCAGCTTCTACGAAACCTTTTCGTGCTCGCGGAGCTAGCGTAGAAAGATGTAAGTTATGCATGTTGGTGACATCTCTTTGTGTCTGCGAAGAAAAAGTGACTTTAGATACGCTGTCGGGGTTTCTTCTTGTTATGTATGACGATGAAGTCCTAAAGCCTAGTAACACAGGTCGTCTGATCGCTGATACTGTCAATGACACCTACGCATACATTTGGTCTCGCAAAGAACCCAATCAAGAGATGCTAGCTTTGGTTCAAGACCCTAAGTGGCAACCTTTTGTTGTTTTTCCTGCGCAATATGCGGAGAAGGAGCGGGTGGTGTCCTCGGTAAATGTGGTGGAAGGAAAAAGGCCACTGTTTATTATGATCGATGGGACGTGGCAGGAAGCGAAAAAAATATTCAGAAAAAGCCCGTGGATGGCAGATGTTCCGGTACTGAGTATAAAAACATCTGAAGGTTCAAGGTACGGCGTTAGAGAGGCTGCAGGCGAGAGTCAACTGGCAACCGCTGAAGTGGCAGCTAAAGTACTCTCTCTAGCGGGGGATAATCACGCAAGCCAATGTTTGGACGCGCTGTTTGATGTTTTTCGAGAGCATTACATTACTGGAAAAAAACAGAAAACGTTGCCCATCCCCGGAGCACTAGCTCACTACAGAGAGATCGTGAAGCGCTAGCTCGGTGGGTTTTTGCGATCTACCCATCATTTGTGGTGGGAGTTTGAGGTGATTCAAATAGGGACTTTGTCTTGTATCACATTCAATTCCCATATAAAACGCGATAATGCGCACATCGAAAATATGTATTTTGGAACAATGGAGTAAAGGATGTATTACGGCTTTGACGTGGGTGGTACTAAGATCGAATTTGGTGCGTTTGACGAGAAATTGGAACGTCAGGCAACAGAGCGTGTACCAACACCGGGAGACGACTACCAAAAGTTAATCGAGATCCTCGCGGAACTGGTGGCAAAGTATGATGAACAGTTTTACTGCGAGGGGACCGTTGGTATCGGTATTCCTGGGATCGAAAAAGCAGAAGATGGTACGGTGCTGACGGTGAATGTTCCCGCTGCAAAAGGACAAACACTGCGAGCAGACCTTGAAGCGAAAATCGGCCGTAAGGTTGCTTTGAATAATGATGCCAATTGTTTCGCACTTTCCGAAGCGTGGGATGAAGAGTTACAAGACGAAAGCGTCGTACTAGGATTGATCCTTGGCACGGGTTTTGGCGGTGGCATCGTTATCGATGGTTCGGTTGTGTCTGGTAAAAACAACGTTGCGGGTGAGTTAGGGCATATACGAATGCCGATCGATGCTTGGCTACAGTTGGGTGACAATGCACCAATTTTCGATTGCGGCTGTGAGAAGAAAGGCTGTATCGACAATTATTTGTCTGGACGTGGTTTTGAAATGCTGTACACGCATTTCAATGGTGAAAATAAGAAAGCGATTGAAATCATCACTGCGTTTTATGATGGTGAAGAAACCGCGACTAAGTTTGTCGATAATTACTTGGAAATGTTGGCAATGGTCTTTGGTGGTCTGTTTACAGGTATCGACCCTGATGTGGTGGTGCTTGGTGGTGGTCTGTCAAACTTTGAACACATCTACGAGGAGATGCCTAAACGCGTACCTAAGTATCTTCTGTCGATCGCTAATCCACCTAAAATTATCAAAGCAAAACACGGTGATTCAGGTGGTGTTCGCGGCGCAGCGTTTCTAAATATTAAACGTTAACCACGCTATAAATATCAGCGAAGGCGCAGAGTCTGCCTTCGCTGAATACAGTGCGCGTTGATTGGGGTATAGGGTTGCTCATTGGTATAACCATTAGAGGCAACGCTAAAGTAGTATCAACTTAGAAAACATCTGTTGGTTAGTTTGAATCAGAATTTTTCTCGAACTGTGTTCGTCCTTTTTGTTCTTGCGTTTTTTTCATTGGCAGCAGTAACTTGGTTTTATGCTGGTGGAGCGCAGTCAGAATATGTTATTTCTCCTTCTAATTTAGAATTTCGTTATATCGATGACGCGCCGAGTGGCGGTAATACGGTAGGCAACGTTGCGTCAAGTCCTGACGGGAAAGGCGCAGAATTGCAATGCTCATTGGGCGACGCATATAAATGGCCGTATTGCGAAATTGCCATCAGCCTTACAAATAAAATTCAACATGGTATCGACTTGTCTAACTACCATTCAATGGTGATTGAAGCGTCTTACAAAGCGCCAGCCCCTAATCAGAGGTTGCGTGTTTATTTAAGGAACTACAATGAAGATTATTCAAATGGTCATGATCCAGTTTCTTTAAAATTTAATGGTATTGAATATGCGCCATCAGAGGGTATGACTGAAATCACCCTTCCTCTGAATTCATTTCAAGTGCTGTCGTGGTGGATTTCAGATATGGCCGTACCACTCGAATATGCAGGGCCAGAGCTAAACAATGTTCCCCTTGTGGAAATTGCGACGGGCAGCGCTCCCATCCTTGGCGATCACCACCTCACCATTAAAAGCATTCATTTTGAAGGGCTTATGGTGACTGAGGCTGCATTGTTCCGAACGCTGACTTTTATGTGGATGTTCGTCGTTATGATCATTCTTACCGTGAAGTATTGGCAAAGCCGAGAAACTTACGCACGAGAGAGACGACGTGGCGATAAGCTGAAGAAAATTAACACATCGCTAAGACAGCAAAGTGAAACGCTCTCTGTGTTGGCTACGACAGATGCGTTAACGGGCTTACGTAACAGGACTGAAATTTATTCAGCGCTTAACAAGCACCTAAAGGCAGCAAACAAGCAGGTATGTTCAGCACTTTGTTTGGACCTTGACCATTTCAAAGCTGTGAATGATACCCATGGTCATGATATGGGGGACCAGTTGTTGGTTGCAACAGCCCAAATTTTACGAGATGCCACGTCTACGAGTGATATTGTTGTGAGATGGGGTGGGGAAGAGTTCGTTATTTTCTGTCCCTCAAAAAATTTGGCTCAGGCGACGTTCCTGGCAGAAAAAGTTCGTTATTCCTTTGAGAATTTCAATTGGCCGCACGGTGAAACCATGACGTGCAGCGTGGGTATCGCCTCAACGGGGGATCGAAACTTGGCGGAACTGATAGCGGATGCAGATGATGCGTTATATCAAGCGAAGCAATTGGGCAGAAACCGTGTAGAGGTTCATGTTGAAACCCAGCTTGCATCCTGATTTTTGAAAGAAATGGGTTGAGAAGAAGGCAGCGTGAGCTGCCTTCATTGTTTTACTTGTTCGCGTTTTCTTTGCAGTGCTTTACCGCGTCTTCAAGCAACTCAAGGGCTGTTTTTCCAACATCAGGCAGTTTTGCATCGGAAACAGAAAGCGGTGTCGTGCGTGCGCCCCATCGAATGATACCCGCTCCCCATGTTAGCCCCGCTCCGAATGCGGCCATGAGTAACGTACTGTTAGGCTTAACGGCGCTTTCTTCAACGGCTTCGCACAGTGCAATGGGAATTGTGGCCGCAGAAGTATTTCCATATTTATGGATATTCACAAATGCTTTTTCTAGAGGGATTTTAGCGTGGTCGCAAAGCGCTTCAATGATGCGTTTGTTCGCCTGATGTGGCACCACCAAATCAATATCTTCCGCTGTCATCTCTGAGCGAGAGAGTACCGCACCAGCGGCAGAACCCATCCCCTTGACAGCGCGTCTGAAGATCTCTCTACCAACAAAGTTAAAATCAAAATAACCATTGTCTTGGTCAAAGCGTGCCATTGCGGTACCAAATTTAGGGACGGCTAGTACATCGCGACCTTCAGCATCACAGCCTAATTTGGCTTGCAATAGACCGACTTCTTCTTCAGAGCGACTAAGTACAACGGCCCCGGCACCGTCGCCAAACAGAACGGCTGTATCACGCTTACTCCAGTCCAAATACCAACTAAGCCTTTCAGCGCCGATGATCACTGCATGTTGATACGCACCAGCTTGGATCATGCGTGTGGCAGTTTCCAGGGAGTATAGGAACCCGGTACACGCGGCATTTAAGTCAAATGCCGCAGCATTGACAGCGCCGAGCTCTAATTGAACTTTAGATGCGATGTTAGGAATAAGCGTGTCAGGTGAACATGTTGCAACAATAATGAGGTTGACGTCTTCAGGGTTAACGCCTGCAGCGGCCAGTGCATGCTTTGCTGCAACCGTTGACATGTCAGAAGTGTTTACATGGCTGATTCGTCTCGCCTTTATGCCTGTGCGGCTAGCAATCCATTCATCTGATGTTTCGATAATAGTGCTGAGATCGTCGTTCGTTAACTCTGCAGGCGGGAGACATTTTCCCCAGCCCGTTATTTCTGCATATGGCATGAGCATCTCTTATCGTTGTCATTGAAAATTCAGTGTACCCGTGGAGTTAGTATGAAACAAATCGATAAGCCATGTATCTAACTTTGCTCAAAAAATTCGTTTTCTTTCTGTTCGTGTTTTAAACATTTATAAGCAAGATGAAAGTAAAAGCCTTGCTATTTATAGACGGGGTCAGACGGTGCGGTGGCAATGAATTAAAGGGGAATTTGAAGGAAATGAGCCGCATAGATAGCATGCGGCTCATTGAACGCACTTACCAGAACATCCAGGCAAACAGAGAGAGAACCACGATGGCTAGAATGTTCAGGTAGAAACCGACACGCATTATCTCAGACTGCTTTATGTGTCCTGATGCGAATATAATGGCGTTAGGCGGCGTTGCCACTGGTAACATAAAGGCACAAGAAGCCGCAACAGCAATCAATGCAGAAAGCACTACAGGGGAGGGACCAAGTGCTTCGGCGACAGTGGCAAAGACAGGCACGAGTAGCGCCGCACTTGCTGTATTACTCGCGAATTCAGTCAAGAATACAACAAAAGCAACAACGGTCAGCAATGTAAAAAAGATCCCTGCAGATGAAAGAAACGAACTCAGGGACTCTGCCAGGAATACACTGGTGCCCGTTGCTTTCAATACATTGCTAAGACATAAGCCACCCCCAAACAGAAGCAGTACGCCCCAATCGGTTGTTTTTTCGATATCCTTCCACTTTATGACGCGTGTTGCACCCAGCAGAACAATCGCGGACAGAGCAACGAGAGAGTCAAACTTGCTCAATCCACCCAACATTTGGTTAATGGGTTTGCTAAAAATCCAACAAAAAACAGTTAGACCGAAAATGGCCAGTGTAAGGCGCCTTTCGTTGGTCCATTCAATGGGCTTATGGTCAAGTTCGAAGGTGTGTTTCAGATTTGGTTTGGTTAAGACGTACAAAAGCGCGACAGTCAGAGGCAATAATATAATGGTGATTGGAAGACCCAATGCCATCCATTCAGCAAAATTTAGCCCAGTTTCGGCCGCTGCGATAGCATTTGGAGGGCTACCTACGAGGGTGGCAATTCCCCCAATACTTGCGCAGTAGGCGACACCGAGCAAGACAAAGACATACGTGCCGCGCTCAGATTTTGCGTTTACTTTACTTAGCACGCCCAGCACCAAGGGAAGCATCATGGCTGCAGTCGCGGTATTAGAAATCCACATTGACAAGCCCGCGGTAACACCAAACAGCATAAAGACCGCAACGCTCATTTTTCCCTTGGCAACAAGCAGCACTTTGTCCGCAATGGCTTGGTCCAATTTCTGGACATGTAGTGCAGCAGCAAGTGCAAAACCGCCGAGGAAGAGAAAGATGATGGGGTTTGCAAAGTTCGCGAGCGCTGCGGGCGTTTTGAATATCCCTAGCCCAACAGCAAGAAGGGGGACGAGAATCGCGGTGATACTTACATGCAAAGCTTCCGTAAGCCAAAGGATAGCGATAAACGCTAATAGACTTAATCCAATGACGACATCTTTTTCATAAGGTAAAAAGTTTAATAGCAGAGTAAATAAAACGATATCGGCGATGAGAATCAGGCTGTTTCGATTCAACAGCCAATCTCTAACCGCGAGAGTCAGCGCTGTCATAGTGACTTCCTCAACTGTGTATTAGGGGTGTTTGGTTTGCGTTAATTGTTTGTTTTGACGTTGAGGGTATTATTGCGCCAATTGGTTAAGGGGAATTAGCTCAAACGCACAATATTAACAAGGTGTTACGCGAGTGTTTTTATTTGAGAGGTGCCAATTTTTAAATGGGTATTAATCCACCCATTAATGAAGGCTAATCACAACGTCGTGATGATTAGATGTTTGCACGGAGGTGGGCTAGTCAGCCAGAGATGGTTGTGGCGCACTTGATGGCTCGACCAAGATGGATTCTTTGGGACCAAGGAACTTAGGCTGCTTGTTCAGTACATAGATATCGAGGACGGCTTTTACACGTGCGAGTGTTTCTCTTGCGCGGATCTTCAATCCAGATAATCCTGACGGGCTTGGAACGGCAAGGCATATAGCGTCAATGTTGTAGTAGTCCGCGATAAACAAAGCGCGTTCACAATGGAATGCTTGTGTGACCAAGGTAAACTCATCAGCGTCAAACACCCGCTTTGCGCGAATGATTGAATCCAGTGTTCTAAAGCCCGCGTAATCAAGATAAATACGCGATTCTGGAATACCCGCTTTCAGCATATCGCGCTTCATTGTCCAGGGTTCGTTATAGGATCGGTGGGCGTTGTCGCCACTTAGGAGCAATACGTCAACCTTGTTCTCTTGATAGAGTTGCTGAGCGGCTTCTATGCGATACGTATAATACGGGTTGCGTGTTCTGCCGATGTACTTACTGGTACCAAGAACCAAGCCGATGTGACGCTGCGGGATCTGTTCGATAGATGTGTATATTCGGTCGGATGCGTTTAGCGTTACCCATAAATCCATCGCCACGATGGAAGCGATAGACAATATAAAAAAGGCACTGATGGCTAAAAATACTTTTCGCAATGACATCTCGATAAGAAAGGTATTAAAACGGCGCAGAACCAGAAGGTTATACGAAAACGCATGAAATAACAAAAAGAACCTCCACATTACAGCGCAATGCGGAGGCTCAGATGGTCAAACGTTGGACGGTCTAGAATGATGTTCGTTTGTATTGACGATACTTTGGTTGCCAGAAAATAGCATCAATGCGTTCAAGTAGCGCATCTTCAGTGAGTTCCAGTGCGACACCTTGTTCAATCGCTTTTTTCGCAATGGCAATGGCAATGTGTCGAGAAACTGTCTGAATTTCCTCTAAAGCAGGCAGCAAGGGTCCATGACCTTCCTTCGCGAGAGGTGAACATTCTGCGAGTGCTCGGCTTGATTCCATCAGCATTTCATCGGTAACACGTTTTGCGTCGACAGCAAGTACACCAAGTCCGATGCCCGGGAAAATGTAGCTGTTGTTACATTGCGCAATAGCAATGGTTTTACCGCCGTCCAATACAACAGGTTCAAAAGGGCTACCTGTAGCAACCAATGCTTCGCCATTCGTCCAACGGAGAATATCGAACGGTGTTGCTTCGACACGGCTTGTTGGGTTAGAGAGCGGGAAGACAATAGGACGTTCGCAATGGCTGTGCATGGCTTTGATTATTTCTTCAGTGAACAGACCCGGTGCGCCAGAAACGCCAATTAATACTGTAGGCTTCGCGTTGTTAACCACATCAAGCAACGATATGTTTTGGTCTGCCAAAGCCCAATCTTCAATGGATTTTGATTTCTGCACCAATTTCTGTTGGAAATCTAACAAGTTTGGCATTGCATCGATCAATAAACCCCAGCGGTCGACCATGAACACACGAGAGCGAGCTTCTTTATCGCTAATGCCTTCTGAGACCATTTGAGCGATAATGGCTTCCGCGATACCACAGCCAGCAGAGCCCGCACCTAAGAAGGTAATGCGTTGTTCCGAAAGCTTAGTGCCGGCAGCTTTACAAGCCGCAATCAAAGAACCCACAGTTACGGCAGCAGTTCCTTGGATGTCATCGTTAAAGCAGCAAACGCGATCTTTATAACGCTCTAATATTGGCATCGCATTTTTCTGCGCGAAGTCTTCAAACTGGATGAGAGCATCGGGCCAGCGGCGTTGCACGGCTTGAATGAATTCTTCAATAAATTCGTCGTACTCTTCGCCAGAGATGCGAGTATGACGCCAACCCATGTACATCGGGTCAGAAAGGCGCTGTTGGTTGTTTGTACCGACGTCAAGCACTATAGGGAGTGTATAGGCGGGGCTGATGCCACCACATGCGGTGTACAAAGACAGCTTACCAATAGGAATGCCCATGCCGCCGATTCCTTGGTCACCAAGGCCAAGAATACGTTCACCATCGGTGACTACGATAACCTTTACGTTGTGACGAGAGGCATTATTTAGCATTTCATCAATACGGAAACGGTTTGGGTAGGAAATGAATAGGCCACGACCTCTGCGATAAATTTCAGAAAAGTTCTCGCACGCTGCGCCTACCGTCGGTGTGTAGATGATTGGCATCATTTCGGTGATGTGATTATTCACCAGTCGGTAAAACAAGGTTTCATTGGTGTCTTGGATATTTCTCAGATAAATGTGCTTATCCATGTCATTGTCGAAACGCATGTACTGCTTGTAAGCGCGTTCTGCTTGTTCTTCAATCGACTCAATCGCCTCAGGCAACAAGCCTTCAAGGTTAAAGAACATGCGTTCTTCTACGGAAAATGCACTGCCTTTATTCAGCAGCGGAGTTTCAAGCAAAGCAGGCCCTGCGTAAGGGATATATAGGGGGCGTTTTTGATTATGCATGGATGAAAACAACTCAATTTGTTTCAGGACAATAAGACAGGAAAATACAATTAAGGAAGATCATAGGTGAATTGCCCTAAGAGTGTAGTGTTGTTGACCCAAGGTATTCAAGGTGAAAGTGGCTTTGACTCATAAGAGCTTTCAAAACAGTGAAGTTGTCCAATATTGAGGGGTGGATAGCGACACATTTGTACAGAATGTGACATTACCTTTAACGCCGATGCAAATTAAAAGACACGCAAACCACCTGAGTGAGTATGACATCGCGGGGATGAATAATTACCGTGAATACGGCTGTGTTCAGTATTGGTAAGCAAGATGCGTCGGTTCCTGCATATTTCTGGCGTTTCGTTTAAACTACGCAAATCTGACTTTTTACATAAATAAGTAGTAATGACAACGCCTACGCCTTTAAAGCTTCCTCTCGATCCGTTAAAAAGCGATGTCGAAAGCACCATTCAAACAAGAAATATCATCGTTCAAGCCGATACAGGTACAGGTAAATCAACAAGATTACCTGTTTGGGCTATGTCACTGGGAAAAGTGCTTGTTGTGGAGCCTAGACGTGTTGCCTGTACTTCTTTGGCTTCGTTTGTTGCGGAATCCCTAGGCTGTGACGTCGGCTCTGATGTGGGGTATGCCATTAAGTTTGATTATTGTTTCAATGAAAATACCAACATCATATTTGCAACACCGGGTGTTGTTTTACGTTGGTTTTCAGAAGATAAACTGGCGCAATTTCAAGTTGTCATGATTGATGAGTTTCATGAAAGGCGTGCAGAAACCGATTTACTCGCGGCACTATTACTTAAGAATGATAAACATCGGTTGATGATCACATCTGCCACATTGGATAGTGACCGACTTTCCCACTATTTTGACGCAGACGTACTCAAAGCAAATGTCGAGAGTTACGGTGTCACGGTTAGCTACCATGCGCGTGATAGTCAGTTTATGCCGAATGCAAGAGACATTGAACAGCGACTTGTTCCTGTCGCAGAAACTGCAATTGAACGGGGTGGTGATGTTCTTGTTTTCTTACCGGGCAAGAAGGAAATTAACACTTGTCAGGGCCTACTAAAACATCTTGATGCCGACGTGATTCCGTTACATGCATCCGTGTCCGACGCAGACCGAAAGCGAGCATTGGAAATGGGGGAAAGGCAGCGTGTTGTATTGGCCACCAATGTCGCTGAGACGTCGCTGACTATTCCTGGTGTTGTCACCGTTATTGATACGGGATTAGAGCGTAGGACGCATCAGAGAAACGGGCGCACAGCGTTGGCATTGCACGCTATTTCTCAGGCCAGTGCGAAACAGCGCGCCGGCCGTGCAGGACGAATTACGGCGGGCTTTTGTGAAAAACTCTATGGTGCACATGCGCCATTGGAGTTATTTACGCCACCAGAGTTAGAACGAGAGGATCTGATTGAAACCATGCTGGCGGCGGCCTGTTGCGGTTATTGTTTAGATGAGCTTGCGTTTCTTTCATCGTTACCCGAAAAATCACTAAAGTCTGCCAAAGAACGTTTGTTGAACATGCGCTCTATCGACGACGAAGGTCACGTGACAGAGCATGGACGTTTGCTATATCCGCTACCAATAGACTCGATATTTGCACACCTTATTACTGGGATGACGACCAAAAGCAACCGCGAAGCCATGTGCGACTTGGCAGCGGTACTGCAAACACCAATGCGGGTTTGGCAAAGACAAAGCGGCGACTTGGCATTCGACGCATATAAAGAGTGGAACAGTACGCTGTGTGACGTTGTCACAAGCGTGGCAGTGATTAGAGGTGAACAGCCAGATGAAGTTGTTGTTGATACGTTAGCGTTGAATGAGGCGCGGGTACTCAGTGCATCGTTAAGAGAAGCGCTGGGATTGCCGCAATGGGAAGCAGCATCTCGATTTGACCGCGAGCGCTTTCTCCGAAACGTCATTGAAGCCTCGGCTGAACTCATTTATGTACGAAGAGAAAAGCGTCAACAAGCGTTTGGTAATGGTAGCTGTGAAGTCGTATTGAGCCGTGACAGTGATTTTCCTGCAGATCCACAAGCCGCGATTGTGTTTGACCAATTTCACTTAGCGGGCAAAGGAAGCAAACAAACAACATCTTACGCTACCTGTCTTGCCCCGATTTCGTTCAAGTGGATTGGAGAGGCGGGCTTAGGTGAGTGGGTCGTTGTTGAGCATCAGAAAAGAGATGGTGTATTACTGGACTGTAAGCAACGCGTTTATGCTGGAAGAGTGATTGAAACGACCCAACAACAAGCAGAAGGCCAGGGGTTAATTCTTGCCATGTGCCATCAGATATTGAATGGGGAGCTGTTTCCAGGTGTGGGGGCGGAACTTATTGAAGCTGTCGCGTATTGGAATTTGTTCCAACAGTTTGAAGCCAAACAGCCAGAACCCACGATTGACGTATCCACATGGTTATGTGACCGCCTGATAGCGTTGGGCATTGAGTCTCAAGATGATATTGAATTAATTGACGAAAAAGATTTAACGTTTGAGGGTATACCCGACTGGGAACTTAAAGACTTTGTGTTGAAATATCCGTTGCGACTAACATTGGCTGAATTGCACGTCTCTGTGGAATACAACAAGATCAAGCGAACAGTGATTGTTCATCATGAAAAAGGAAGCAGAAAGGATGGCCCAAAACGTTGGGAGTTACCGCAGTGGAAGGGATGGAAAATACAATATAAAAAGGCGAGCCGCGTTATCACTATTATCTAAGCTAAAACGCCCGAAGAGGGCGTTTTAACGATAAGTCGATGATTAATCGCGGAAGTTTTCGAACTGGAATGGTTGACCTAGTTCAGCTTCACGAACAAGTTGCATCACTTGTTGCAAATCATCTCGTTTTTTACCCGTAACGCGAACTTGTTCGCCTTGGATCTGGGCTTGAACTTTGATTTTTGAGTCTTTAATCATCTTAACGATTTTTTTTGCAACCGCTGTTTCAATACCATTTTTGAAATGTACATCGGCATAGCATTGCTTACCAGAATATACGAAATCCTTTGGCTCCATTGAGCGAGCGTCAACGCCACGTTTGGCCAAGTTACCGCGCAATATTTCCAACAACTGGTTGACTTGGAAGTCAGACTCAGAGGTAACTTTGACCACTTCCTTTTTAAGTTCGAAGCGTGCTTCTACATTGCGGAAATCGAAGCGAGTACCGAGTTCACGTGTAGCATTATCTACAGCGTTTGATAATTCAACGCTGTCAATTTCCGATATGATGTCGAAAGAAGGCATTATTTTTTCCTGATTGTTACCTGAAAAATTAACCGAATAATATCACAGAGCTGCTGCTTTTCCATTTCGCTGTCTAACGGCGTCAGACAGCATTTGAAGCATGGCTTCTGTATCTTCCCAGCCCAGACAAGGGTCAGTAATAGACTGCCCGTAAGTCAGTGCGTCGATATTGTCTTTGTCTACCGCTTGGTTACCTTCGGTAATAAAGCTTTCTGCCATAATACCTGCAATATAACTGTCGCCATCTATGATTTGTTGGCAGATATCAGCGGCGACATCCATTTGGCGTCTGTGCTGTTTTTCACAGTTGGCATGGCTAAAATCGACCACTAACCTTGGAAATAGGTTGAATGATGAGAGATTCTCAGCAGCATTGGCGACATCTGCGCGCTGATAGTTTGGTTGATGTCCACCGCGCAAAATAACGTGGCCATGTGGGTTACCGCTGGTGCGATAAATCGTCATTTGCCCTTGTTTGTTCGGGGAGCAGAACAAATGGGATGTCTGACTAGAGCGAATCGCATCAATCGCGATCTTGATGTTACCGTCGGTGCCATTTTTAAAGCCAACAGGACAAGACAGGGCTGATGCCATTTCACGGTGGATTTGTGATTCGGTCGTCCGCGCACCAATCGCGCCCCATGTGACAAGATCGGCGATGTATTGGCCGGTGATCATATCAAGAAACTCGGTCGCGGTTGGCATGCCAAGTTTGTTCACATCAAGTAGGAACTGGCGTGCTTTAAACAAGCCTTCTTGTAGCTTGCAGCTCCCATTCAGTTCAGGATCGTTGATCATGCCTTTCCAGCCAACGACAGTACGTGGCTTTTCGAAATAGGTGCGCATGACGATGTGCAGCGTATCCATATGTTGATCGGCGAATGCTTTTAATCGTGCGGCGTAATCTAAACCCGCTTTAGGGTCATGAATTGAACAAGGGCCAACAACAACCAGCAAACGGTCGTCACGTCCCGTCAGAATGTCTTCAGTTTTTTTGCGCGCGTCACCAACGTGCTTTGCCACGCTATCAGTAATTGGAGAGGCTGCCTCTACTTCTGCGGGCGTTGGCATCGTGTCAACGGCTTGCGTTCTTAATTCGTCGGTTTTAATAGGCATGGACACTGCCTTCCTTACATCGTCTTTGTTGCGAAGGCAGTAAGATAACAAAATTTCGTTCACATAAAAGTAGCGATGTGATCTTTCAGCAATTTATTCTCTAAGTTGCTTTAGTTTTGTTCGCCTTCTGTCGTTTTGATGGAATATTGTTCCTATGTGATAGACCGTATGTAAATTTAATATTTTCACTTGTAACGGTTTGATGGTGTGGGTATGTTTTGTAGTAGATGGACGAAAATCAGGCGGTTGCGAGTTACAACCTCATCGTTATCAAAAAAAATGAGCCTTATATACCCAAACAACTTGAAGATGCAGGATTCAGCGAGATTGGGTATAGGCATGTCTGTTTTTTTCTAAGTAGTATTGGTGCGTTATGTCTCAAATGGATTTGAAATCTTCACTCTTGCTTAAGCATTCATCTCAATTGGATGCTGCTGAAGCCCAAATTGGACTGGTCGCACTTAGCGGGCTCTATCAAGAGCTCGTGGGTGAACATCCTTCAGTCCTTTCTGATATAGAAAGTGCAACACAGAAACTCGTTGCTACACTCGTGAAAGCAAGCAACGCGAATGGTGGCAGGTCTCTGCGCATCTTATTAAACGATGAGAGTGCACTCTATTTTGGCGCTCTAAAAGGTGGTGAAATTGAGCCCGCTGAAGCGAACCCAGCGATGGGACTTCGTGGTGTTTCACGTTTTGCTAGTGAGGTGGGTAAGCCGGGCTTTATCTTTGAATGTCAGGTATTGAAAAGGGCGATGGAGAAAGAAGGCATTGCCGTAGAAATTGTTGTTCCTTTCATCCGTACGTCCAGTGAAGCGGCGACGATGATCGATTTACTGGCAGAGCAAGGGCTTTGCCGTGGTGCGAAAGGACTGAAAGTATCACTTGCCTGTCAGGTACCTTCCAACGCACTTTTGGCAGAGACACTATTGGCGTATTTCGATGGCGTTGTGGTTGATGTCGATTGCTTGGCAAGTTTCACGCTAGGTGTGGACTATCGCTGCTCGGCTTTACCCTATAGCTTCTCAAAACATAACGAAGCCGTGCGAGGTTTGATTTTGGATACAATCAAAAAGACGCAGTCCGCAGAAAAACCCGTGCTTGTTTTGCTAAATGAGGAAGACAAGAAGGTCATAGAGCTCGTAGAAGGTGCGGGTGTAGAGTTGATTTTCAAATAGGGACATCGGCTAAAACACGAATAAACGCCACTTGAAGTGGCGTTTTTGGTTTTTGTCGAATGAGATAAACTGCTTGTCTGCGTTTGAACAGAACAATAAAAAGGCAATCACACTTGAGTTCAAAAATTACTGCACCGCTCTCGGCGTAAATCTCGTATACTGCGCCTAATTAAAAAAGAGTGAGTAAAAAGGTCAATGATTAAGATCGGTCAGGTGAACACCCTAACAGTGGTCAAAGAAGTGGAATTTGGCATCTTTGTTGATGGTGGTCGTGAATACGGCAATATTCTTTTGCCAAAGCGCTACGTGCCAAAAGGAACACTGTTAGGTGACGAAATTTCTGTGTTCATTTATTTCGACTCTGAAGACAACATCATTGCGACCACTGAAAAGCCATTGGCTGAGGTTGGTCAGTTTGCCAAATTGAACTGCGTTAGTGCTAACCCTGTCGGCGCATTCCTTAACTGGGGGCTTCCGAAAGACTTGTTGGTACCTTTCAGTGAGCAGCGTATCCGTATGCAAGAAGGAAAATCTTACCTTGTATACCTATACCTTGATAACGCCTCAGGTCGTATCGTTGGTTCAACCAAATTCAACAAATTCCTTGATAAAACACCAGCACGCTATGAAAAGGGTGAGCAGGTTCATATCACTGTGGTTGAAGAAACAGAGTTGGGCTACAAATGCGCAGTGAATGACATGCACTGGGGTTTACTGTTCAAAACAGAAGTGTTTGGTAAATTGTTTGTAGGCAATAGTTTGAAAGCCTACATCAAACAAATGCGTGAAGACGGAAAAATTGACTTGGCGTTGCAAAAGCTGGGTAAAGGCAAGGTGGATGACCTGTCTGAGAAAGTAATCCGTACCCTTGAAAAGAAAGGCGGTTTCCTTCCAGTGAATGATAAGAGCAGCCCAACACAAATTTTTGAACTGTTCCGTACCAGTAAAGCAACGTTTAAAAAGACCATTGGTGGTCTTTATAAAGAGCGCCGAATTCGAATTGAAAAAAACGGTATTTACCTAATTAAGTAAATCAAAAAATTTAAAGAGGCTGCCGATGGCAGCCTTTTTTGTGACTGTCAGTAAGCTTGAGCAAGTATAGATAAAAAGAGCCCGGAACGATTCCTGGTTCCGGGCTTAGGGGAATGGCTCGTAAGAGCCTTGCGCTAACTGGTTTAAATGGAGATTTGTAACACTTCAAACTTTAGTTGGCACAAGGTGGTGAGCGCGTTTCAAGCGTGAGACTTTTAAAATCAATCACGCAAGAAATAGGTTAACGTCTCTAACTAGTTCTCTTGGAAGGCCATTTTTAATTCGGTTGCCAACCCATTTACCTATCCCGATAGGTTGTTGGCGATAGCAGATAATGATTTCACCTTTAATTGGCGTTATTTCTGGTCGAACATCTCGACCCATATACCACTCTTTAGCATCATCAACTGATAGCTCAACGCAGTTTGCTTCCTTGCCAGTCGCTAATGCCATTACCGTTTCATGTTGCCAGCGGTAACCATTTTTATGTGTTTCTGCAAGCTTCAAACCAATACGGTCAAATTTAATTTCCGGCAGAATATCTTCGATTGCCTCAGGGAACATCCATACTTCTTTGTCGCGAAGCCAAATATTTGAAGATTTGGGGATGGTCAACTGTAAGCTGTCTTTAAGGGCCTTTGCAGCAGCATCAACATCTTTCGTGCTTGCTTTTTGGAAAGGGAAATTGCGCGGACGCTTTTTCACCATCTCGCTACCTACGCTTTGCGTTTTTCTGATCCGCGCGACAAAGAACCCTTCGCTGTCAAAAATCTGAGGGAATACGTGCAAGAAACCTTCTTCAGTACATGCGTCTCCAGCATTTTCGAAGAGTTGATTGAGCGGTTCGAAGGCAACAGCATCACCAAACAATGATTTGATGTGATGACAAACATCCTGATTTTCTTCACGGCTGAGCGTGCAGGTTGAATACACGATGATCCCACCTGGCTTTAGTGCGTGAAAGGCGCTTTCTATCAAATCCTTTTGTGTATTCGCAATATCATTGATGGACTCAAGGCTCCAGTTTGCAAAGGCGTCTGCATCTTTACGAATTGTCCCTTCGCCCGAGCAGGGGGCGTCTAACAAGATGGCATCGAAAGTTTCAGGTAGCCAACCGCCAAACACGCGGGCATCGAAATTGGTCAGCGCAGAGTTATAAACTCCACAACGAAGCAGGTTTGCGTGCAGTACTTTTACTCGGCTTGCCGAATACTCGTTGGCTACCAATACACCACGGTTCTCCATTGCTGCCGCGATTTGCGTTGTTTTAGATCCCGGCGCCGCGGCCATATCGAGTACGCGCGATAACTCGCGATCTTCGTCAAACAAAGCGGTAACAGGCAGCATTGAACTAGCCTCTTGGATATAAAAAAGTCCAGACATATGCTCGGCGGTATTGCCAAGAGGGACTGAACTGTCAGTCTCTTCAATCCAAAATCCGGTTTCACACCAAGGAACAGGAGACAGGGTCCATCCCTTTTCCGCTGCACGTACTTTAAAGTCATCAACGGAGATTTTGAGCGTGTTAACGCGGATGCTACGGCGCAGAGGGCGTTTACATGCTTCGATAAAATCGTTCATTGATAGATGAGAAGGCAGGGTGTGTTCCATGTGTTTAAGGAACAACTCCGGAAATACGATATTTGGATGCACCAGAAAGGTCTCGCATGAAGTTCTATTGAACCGCGAAGTTTATAACGTTACACATAGCTCTACAAGGCGCGGTGGCAAAGCATAAGAAAGGCGTTTTGATGATTTCAAAACGCCTTACTGAGAAGTGTTAAATTAGTAGGATGGGATTGCCGTACGCCAGAGTTCCCATTCATCTTTTGGAGAACTGTGCAGTAAGTAGTGCTGATCAGAACGCGCGGGTTTTGCTAGTTCGACACTTTCAGGTGTCGCGAAGGCGATGCCTCCTTTGATAACGCTTTCTAATGTGCCGCTTTTCACCGTCGCCCCGGTCAAACCAATAGAAACATCAATGCCTGAATCGTTCCAGAAAACAGTATTCTGACGGACAAGGTGTTTGTAGGCGTCACTGACCTTAATTTCAATCAGTACACGATCGGCAAATCGACCAAGTCGTACATCCGTGACTGAGCCAACTTCGAAATCCCTAAATAGGATAGGGGTGCCAACAGCAACTGAACCGCGCGTTTCACTTTCCAGTACAATGGTTAGGCCACCAGCGTATTCTGCGGCGTTGTGCAGCGTGAACGCTTTACGCTTGTTTCCTTTACCTGGAACAACAGAAATGTAGGCACCAAATAACGAATCCAGGTTTTCTGTTTTTGTTAAGCTCAACGTAGGTTGAGCTACCCAAAAATAGCTGGTCGCTTTCGCAATTCGTTCCGCATATTCGGGATAAATAATGGCAGACACGACAACGCCATCCGTTTCAAAATCCGGTTTAAGTTGGGTTACTTCACCAATATCAACACCTTGATAACGAATGTTGCTTCCTTCGCTAAGACCATTTGCAGTTGTTGAGGCGAAGGTAATCGCGAGGCCGAAGTTCTGTGCGTCGCTTAGGCTATCGTAGAGGATCCAGTCTCGGCCCTTTTTGTTGTCGATACCTTTAATATCACCAAATGCGATACCGCCAGCAACGATGGACTTAAGAGAGCCTGTATTGACTTCTACGCCGGAAAGACCTGCCTTTATATCAACACCAGATTGGTTCCAAAAAACCGTGTTCTGATTGATAAGGTGTTTGTAACGGTTTTCGATATTAACAATGACTTCAATATTCTCTTTCATTAAAGAAAAATTGGAGACTTTGCCAACTTCAAAGTTTTTGTACATGACAGGGCTACCTTCGGACACGGAAGGGAGTTTGTTAGCGAGCAGTTTAAATGTGGTCACGCCTCGCTCAGTTTCTTTGGCATTTCGGGCTTGAATCTCAGACTTAAACAGAGGGTAGTTTTCGGCGGCTCCTTCTGTTCCTTCGCTGGTGAAACTGATCGCCGGATCCGCGATTTGAGATACTGCTGGAACGGAAAACTCTACGCCTTCTGATGTAATCTGGCCTGTGACGCCACCGAGAATATAGAAGCGAGACTTACTCTTCACGAGATGCTTGTGATTAGGATAGATCACCAATTCCAGTTCGACGTTGTCGGCATTGAGTTTCGTCGTATTGATGAAGCCAACTTGTAGGCCACGGTAAAGGACTTTGGTGTTCTTACCTAGACCCCATGAATTATCGGCGTCTAGCGTCACCTTTAGCGCGTTCGGGTCATCAGCAATGATGGACTCTTTTGTTTTTGCAGAGAACGTTCGAGCATCCTCGCCTTTACCAGGGTGTAGCGATAGTGTGTTGCCAGTGATCAGGTTCCCAAGGTTCTTAAAACCACTTAAGTTAAGTTGTGGTTTTTCAATTATAAACTCACTCCCTGATTTCAGCATCCAGGCCATCTCGGGGTTAATATTTGCTGTGGCAATTGTGCCGGAGAAGTCGGCGTTGAATTCAATGCCATTAAGCCTTCCTACCTCTAAACCTTGATAAAGAATGGCGGACTGAGGATTTCGAATGCCGTGATCTGGCGGTAAATTTAGCTCGACGGTAATGCCACGGTCTGTATCGTTAATCGATTTATAGAGCGTAAATGTTGCAAGATCCTCGGCTTGTTTACTGCCATCGGGAGAATCAAACGCAATACCCCCTGCAATCACAGAGGCTAGGTTTTCCACTTGCACATCAAGACCATTGAGACTGATATCGGCATTGATACCGCTAACGTTCCAGAACTTTGATGCTTTTGTTACAAGAGAGGCATGTTCTTTTTTGACTTTTAGTGACAGGGTCACGCCACTTTTGTCTTTATTGAGTTGATAGTCGTAGACTTCACCAACCAGAATTTTTTTAAAGTAAACACCTGAGCCAATACTTAGAGAGCCTAAGTCAGGTGCTTCGAGTTGTATATGCAGGCTATCGTCGTCAAAAGCGTCTTTGGGGGGCTCATCGGCGGCGATGAAAGTGGTTCGCTCTGCGCCAGAGCCAGGCTGTACGGCAATATAATTACCAGATACCAACGCATCAAGGCCGCTTATGCCTGTGATTGATGCTTTCGGTCGCACAACCCAAAACACTGTGTTTTGGCTAAGAATTTTCGTTGCCTCAGGGTAAATATCAGCTTCGGCGTAGATACTTTTCAAATCATCTGAAAGCGTGACACGACGAATCATACCGACTTCCAAACCTTGATATCGTATCGTTGTTCGTCCGGCCTGAATGCCTTGTGCGTCAGTAAAATAAATTTGAATGCGCTCACCCGCTTCATTGACGGAGCGGTAGAGTAGCCAACCAGCTAAAACAAAAGCGAGAAGGGTGAAAATCCAAAGCGGAGAAATGCCTCGGTCCTTCTTAACGGTAGGCTCAATCACTTGAGAATCATTTATGTTGCTCATACTTGTCCCAAATAAGTCGAGAGTCTAAGCTTTCTGCGGATATCATTGTTAAAACAACAACTAATCCGAAAGCAATGGCACCGGGGCCCGGTGTGAAATCGAGAAGATTACCTCGGTCAATTAATGACACCATGATTGCGATCACGCAAAGATCCATCATTGACCATTTCCCTATCCATTTAACAAAGCGATAGAGTTTCATACGCTGACTGCGACCACTTTCAATTCTGAAATGGATACAAATCAGTATGTAAGCGAGACATACAATCTTTACAACCGGTACGATGATACTGGCGGTAAAGATGATGATTGCTATGCCGTACATTCCTTGTTTAATCAAGGCAGCAACGCCCGAAAATATGGTGTCTTCTAACCGTTTACCATTCGTGATAAGAATGGAAATGGGGTAGAAATTCGCAGGGAAAATGAAAATAACGGCGGCAAGTAGCGAGGCCCATGTTTTTTGAATACTTTGATGGAATCTCGGCTCTAGCTGAGTATTGCAGCGACTGCAATGCACATGTGAATGACATTGGGCTAGCCCGCAGTGATTACAACTGATGACCTCGCCATCGCCGTCTGGTCTTTCTGTGTCCAGAGAGGATTCTTGCCCCCGCTTTTCGCTGTAGGCGTCCCAGTAGCGTTTTGGCGATACGCGAGATAAGAGAATCGCAATGAGCACTTGAAGTAACACAAAACTAAATAGGCCTTGTCCCACCATAATGTCCGCATAATCTCGAACCTTGAATGCAGCGATGGCAAGGCTAACGAGGAAGACATCAATCATTACCCAATGGCGAACGACTTTAATGGCATATGTTGCGATATACAGCGTTTTCGCATTGGTATTGTGAAGGGAAAGGTGAGAAGCAAAAATCGCAAATAGATAGACCAGGGGGCAAAACGCCGTACAAAAAATAACAAGCGCACCCACAAAAGGAAACGAGTCGAGCAAGGTGATGGCACCACTTGTAACAGTGGTGGAAATGTTAACCGCGAACAACTCAATGTTAAGTAAAGGGAAAAGTTGCCCCGGAATGAGAAGCGCAAGTGCTGCAAAGGCGATAGCCAGTTCACCAGAAAGGGTGAGAGATGAGCGTTTGATGACTCTTGCACCGCATTTCGGGCAGCATGCACTTTGGCCAACAGAGACCGGTATCTTCTTTAACAGTAAATCGCAAGAAGAGCATCTAAGGACGTGCATATTCTTAACCTTGCAAAGATCGCATACGAACCTATAACAGTTTACATCTCTTGTAGAGATAACTAGTAGGGCTGTCTCGCGGACTAGATAAGTCTTGGAAGACGCGCTTTTTTATTGAGATCTACAGACAAAGGTACTGATGAGATCGCATGCTCGCTAATTATAGGTGGCTATCTTAATCAAACTGTTAGTTTTACACACCTTTTTTCCATGCTTTGCTCTTTATGCCCTGAAAAGAAAATCACTTTTTCCTAATGAGTGACCAAAATACAAGCAAGGCGCACATAAAACGTTCGTCAACTTAAGGCAGCATTGAATAAAGCGCCATTCCGTTTTAAGGTTGCACACGATTTGTATGTAAGCAGTAGTCTCATGGAAAATAAAGCCGATTTTTATACATTGCTCACTCGCCAAGCCGTCGCATTGGTAGAGGGAGAGCCCAACTTAATCGCAAACCTTGCGAATGTTAGTGCGCTGTTGTTCCAATCACTGCCAGACCTAAACTGGTCTGGTTTTTACTTGGATGATGGCGAAATGCTGGTGTTGGGTCCTTTTCAAGGTAAGCCAGCATGCGTGCGTATTCCCTATGAGAAAGGTGTGTGCGGAAGTGCCTTTACGCAGAAAAAGGTGGTAAGAGTCGAAGATGTTCATCAATTTGAAGGGCATATCGCATGTGATGCAGACAGTAATTCAGAAATTGTTTTACCTTTGTATATAAAAGAGAAACTCGTCGGTGTGCTGGACATAGATTCACCAATTTTAGCAAGATTCGATCAAGATGATGAAACAGGTCTCACTTTATTGGTCAATGAATTGCAAAAACACCTCTAAATTTAAGCTTCTTTGTGGTTTTTCACGCAGAGGTATCTATAATACGCAGCACTTAATTTGTTAACCCGTACACTCTCTATTGTGCGCTCGTAACACAAAGAGACAGGAAGAAAGATGGAAAACACTGAAAAACTAGCCAACAGCAAGCAAGTTATCGCCTACATTGCTGAACTTTTCCCTAAATGCTTCACATTGGAAGGTGAAGCCCGTCCTCTGAAAATCGGCATTTTTCAAGATCTGGCTAACCGCCTTGCTGATGATGCTAAAGTCAGTAAAACTCAGCTACGTGCAGCACTACGCCAGTATACATCTTCTTGGCGTTACCTATACGGTGCGAAAGCTGGTGCGATCCGCGTTGACCTAGATGGCAACGATTGTGGAGAGCTTGAGCAAGAGCATATTGATCATGCTCAAACTGCACTGGCAGAAAGCAAAGCGCGTGCAAGTGAGCGTCGTAAAGAGCAAGCTGCGAAAAATGGTGATAAAAAGCCAGGCGCGAAAGAAAAAAGAGCACCAAAAGCAAATAAATCAACAGCTAACCCTTCAAAATCTCGACCAGCTAAGGCAAAAAATACTAAGCTAGATAATAAGCCTGCTGAACCACGTCGTGAACTCAAGGCTGAAGACATTGTCGTAGGTAAAGACGTAAATGTTAATATGGGCAATGGCAACATGCCTGCTACGATTGTAGAACTTAACAAGGGCGAGGTGCGCGTTCGTTTAAGCAATGGCCTGACCATGCTAGTGAAAGCGGAGCACCTTAGTTCATAAAGGAGAAACCTCGACGCATGATTTGTCGATTCCGCTTTTCCGCGATTGCTGCTAGCTTAATGCTAGCGGCATCCGCTCAGGCCTTTGAGGCCAAATTTGACGCTGCTGATATTCCTACTCTGGTTTCTGAACCTCAGCACAAAACTGCGAGCAAAAGAATCACTCGCCGTTTTGAAAAATCTCACTATAAGCAATTCTTACTTGATGACGAATTTTCATCTGAAGTTTTTGAGCGCTACTTAGAAACACTTGATTTCAATCGACTGTTTTTTACCCAAAATGACATCGATGAACTCTCGAAGTGGCAACTCCAATTCGATGATCAACTTCGTTCTGGTGATACAACCGCTGCGTTCGATATTTTCAATAAGTCGCTACTTCAACGTTTTGACCGTTACCAGTACGCATTAGCGTTATTGGATAATGAGATTAAATTCGATGTTGATGAAAGTATGCTTGTTGATAGAAGCGAGCAACCGTGGGCTAAAAACCAAGAAGAGTTGAATGAGCTCTGGCGTAAGCGCGTTAAAAACGACGCATTAAACTTGAAGCTCGCAGGTAAAGAATGGCCGGAAATTCAAGAAACACTTTCTAAACGATATAACAATGCTATCAAGCGTTTGACGCAAACGAAAAGTGAAGATGCTTTCCAGCTTTACCTTAATGCGTTTGCTCGTGAAGTTGATCCACACACAAGTTATCTTTCTCCGCGTAATGCAGAACAATTCCAGTCAGAAATGAACCTTTCGTTAGAAGGGATCGGTGCTGTTCTTCAAGTCGAAGATGATTTCACCGTGATTCGTTCACTGGTTGCAGGCGGCCCAGCATCGAAGTCGAAGAAGCTGTCACCGGGTGATCGGATTATCGGTGTCGCACAAAGCAAAGATAAAGTTGTGGATGTCATTGGATGGCGCCTTGACGATGTCGTTCAGCTGATTAAAGGTCCTAAAGGTAGCACTGTGAAACTTGAGATATTGCCGGAAGGGGCAAACTCCAAGAGTTACACTGTCACGCTCGTAAGGGACAAAATTCGGTTGGAAGATCGCGCTGTTAAATCTGAAGTGATTGATGAAGGGAACGCCAAAATTGGTGTTATCTCTGTCCCGAGTTTCTACGTTGGCTTAGCCGAAGATACGAAGAAAGAAATCGCTAATCTGAAGAAAGATAAGGTTAACGGTATTGTTATCGATCTTCGTAACAATGGTGGCGGAGCATTAAGTGAAGCATCGGCATTGACGGGGCTGTTTATCGAAGGCGGGCCAGTCGTGCAGGTTCGAGACAGCTATGGACGCGTAAAAGTAAATAGTGATAGTGATAATGCTATTTATTACGATGGTCCGTTAACAGTGCTGATTAACCGTTACTCAGCATCGGCGTCAGAAATTTTCGCTGCTGCATTGCAGGACTATGGAAGAGCCGTCATCCTTGGTGAGCAGTCGTTTGGCAAAGGTACCGTTCAACAACATCGCTCGCTGAATCATATTTATGATCTCTTTGATAAACCATTGGGTCATGTTCAATATACGATTCAGAAATTCTACCGCATCAACGGTGGTAGTACGCAGAATTTAGGTGTTGTTCCGGATATTCCATTTCCAACGGCAGTTGATCCCGAAGAAACCGGTGAAAGTGTTGAAGAAAACGCACTACCATGGGACAGCATTACACCTGCTGCCTATGAAACGGTTAATCACTTAACACCGTTGGTGAAGGATCTTGGTTCTGCGCATCAAACTCGAATCAATAAAGACAAAGAGTTTGGTTTCATTCTCGATGACATTGCAGAGTACAAAATTGTCAAAGATGACAACGATGTTTCTCTGAGTGAAAAAGAGAGAATTCAAGAGCGTGAGGATGCGGATAAAAAACGCCTCGTTCGGTTAAACGAACGTCAGGCATCGCTAGGTAAACCTTCATTTAAAAATTTGGATGATGTACCAAGCGACTATGAAGAGCCTGATGCTTATTTGGATGAAGCTGCCCTGATCACATTAGACATGGCAACACAGCTTCAACGCGGCTGATACTCAGTGAAAACGACAAAAAGGCGAGCATAATGCTCGCCTTTTTTCAATGGTTAAAATATCATTTATACTATTAACAATCTCGTAACTCGTGATCTTTGTCTAAAATATATTAAACAATACGAGTTAGGGGAAGCGCATGAAAAAACTGCTCAGTCTCGCCTTGGTCATCTTCTTTCTGGCTACACCTGTAAAGTCTCAAGATCTCACTCAACTCGATTTCCCATTGCTTATTGGTGATTGGTACTGGTTTAGCTCAGATCAGTCCACATCGGCATCTGGTGAAAATGCCTACAAAGCGATAAATATCAGCTTTAATTCAGATTTTCGATTCAGTGTGAAGCTTTTAAAACGGGATGGTTCGGTGGAAGAGGCGGTGGGTGTTTATGATCTAGACGAATCGACTTTAGTCTTGAGTGATGATTACGGAGAGACTCAACGTCACTTCTACAAACTCAATCACAATCAACTGTCTCTTCAAGGTGCGCAGTTCACAAAAGTATTGCCAAACAATTTATCGGGCACTTGGCATAGCAATGTTATATCGGGAAAAGATGTTGATGAACGTGTCTCAGATTTAGCGTTGGTACTGCGTCCTGATTTTTTATTCTCCGTTAAAGTGTCTGGTGTCGAAGGACGTTCAGTTACTCATCGTGGCGTTTACTATTTAGAAGATGATCATCTCGTTTTAATTTATAGAGGTGGGCAGCAAGATTCTGTCTTTGAGTTGCAAGCCGATACGTTAAAGCTAAGCAATAATCAGTTTGGTATGGAAGCGGTATTGGAAAGAAACTAGCCACGAACATTGAATTTCTTTGATAATAAAAAGGACGCATTGCGTCCTTTTTATTAGATATTGAATGCTTTTCTCAGCTCGTTTAAGTATTCGTTATCCTGACAGATGGATTTTCCAGGCTCGTCAGAAATTTTGGCAACGGGTTTACCGTTGCAAGTAACGAGTTTGATAACGATATTTAGGGTTTCGACCGTTGGAAGGTGACACGTCAACTGTGTTCCAATACCAAACGAAGTATTGATTCGTCCAGTAAAGTGGTGATGAATGTTAACCGCTTTTTCCAGCGTTAATCCGTCAGAAAAGATCAGGACTTTGTCTAAAGGATTAATGTTTTGGCTTTCGTAATGGGAGATAGCTTTCTCTCCCCAAGCAATCGGATCACCACTGTCGTGACGTAAGCCAATGAATTGTTCACTTAGATGTTTGTTAAAGTCATTCAGGAAAGCATCCATATTGATGCAATCGGTGAGGGCGATACCAAGTTTGTCTGGATATTCTTGTAGCCAACGATGCAACGCAAGTTGTTGAGAATCGGCCAGATCTCCAGCCAATTGTTGATGCGCTTGGAACCACTCGTGAGCTTGGGTGCCCACGGCAGGAATACCGTGTTTCATTGCCAACTTCAAGTTTGAGGTGCCAACAAAATGATCACAGTGATTGACTAGATGAGAAACGATAGCTTGGTGTACGGCTTTAGAAAAACGACGTCGTGTTCCGAAGTCTACAAACTGAAAGTCTTTTTCAATGTTGGATAGTGACGCTAACTTAGTTTCTAAAAGCTCAACGGCTTGAGTGGGCGTTGCCTGTGAATATAAATCGTTACAACGTAACTCACAGATAATCGCAAGTAGTGGTACTTCCCACAGGATGACGTCTATCCATTTGCCTTCAATGCGAATGGCGAGTTGATCATTCTCGATAGAAACAGAAACCTGATCAGCGTTAAGAGAAAAGCCTTCTAAAAAAGAGAGGTAATCGGCTTGGTATAATCCCAATCCTGATAAATAGTTAATCTCTTGTGCTGAGAAGCGGAGGCTAGCTAATGACTTAATTTCTTGTTCTACAAGGTTTTTTAGTTCAGCGAGGCTCTCATCGCTTCGGCAATGAAACTCAGCAGCAACATCGACTTCCGGATAGTGATGGAATATCGCTTGTTGCATATTTAGTTTGTAGGCATCCGTGTCTAATAGTGACGTAATAATTGGCTTAAGCATGCCTTAAAAAGTACCTCTGAAACGTTTTAGCTGAGATCTTCAATTTACTACCCAGAGTAATGCAATCTTGGGCATAAGAGTGCAAATTTAACGCCAAATGGCGCGGTTTAGTCAACCCTCAAGTAACCCCATTTTCATAGGAAAATATGGGATGTTTGGGGTTAATGGGTTACGCCTTATGCAGGGAGTTAGTAGCAATGCGTTATGTTTATGAGTATCTTAGTTAATTATCTCACATAATTAGCTCTCTCTGCATTTTCTTTTTGACCGAGAGCATTGGCGTGAATATTTGAAGGAAACTGTCATGGCACAACAACCACAGGCGAAGTATCGTAAAGACTACAAAGCCCCTGATTTCACAATTACCCAAATCGAATTAGACTTTGATCTTCGCGAATCACACTCTGTTGTGATTGCAAAAAGTCAGGTGAAACAACTTACTGCGGGCAGTGACACGTTAACGTTAGACGGTGAAGGGTTGACACTTCGCCGCGTAGAGATTGATGGCACAGAATGGTCACATTTCGAAGAAAACTCGGAAGGTCTTACTCTAACCAATCTACCTCAAGAATTTACACTGTTGATAGAAACAGAAATTGACCCAGCTGCAAACACCTCACTTGAGGGGCTTTATCTGTCTGATGGTGCCTATTGCACACAGTGTGAAGCTGAAGGTTTCCGCCGCATTACTTACTATTTAGACCGCCCAGATGTTCTGGCAACGTTCACCACAAAAATCACTGCAGACAAAGTGGCTTTTCCATTCTTATTGAGTAATGGCAATAAGGTTGGACAAGGTGAAATTGAAGGTGGACGTCATTGGGTGCAGTGGGAAGACCCGTTTGCAAAACCGAGCTATCTTTTTGCGTTAGTCGCCGGTGATTTTGATTTGCTGCAAGATGTTTTCAAAACGCGTACTGGTCGCGATGTTGCTTTAGAGATTTTTGTCGATAAAGGCAACTTGGACAGGGCGGCTCACGCGATGACGTCTTTGAAAAACTCCATGAAGTGGGATGAAGATCGTTTTGATCTTGAATACGATCTCGATATCTACATGATCGTCGCTGTTGATTTCTTCAACATGGGCGCTATGGAAAATAAAGGCTTGAATGTCTTTAACTCAAAATTCGTTTTGGCAAACTCTGAGACCGCCACGGATACTGATTACCTGGGTATTGAGTCTGTCATTGGTCACGAATACTTCCATAACTGGACAGGTAACAGAGTAACGTGCCGTGATTGGTTCCAACTGAGCTTGAAAGAAGGCCTGACCGTATTCCGCGATCAGGAGTTTTCTTCAGATCTCGGTTCGCGAGCTGTTAATCGCATAAACAATGTTCGAATTATGCGTGGCCCGCAGTTTGCAGAAGACTGTAGCCCTATGGCTCACCCAATTCGACCAGAAAAAGTTATAGAAATGAATAATTTCTATACGTTGACCGTTTATGAAAAGGGTAGTGAAGTTATTCGAATGATGCATACACTGTTGGGCGAAACAAATTTCCAAAAGGGTATGAAGCTTTATTTCGAACGTCATGATGGGACGGCTGCGACCTGTGAAGATTTTGTCAAAGCAATGGAAGATGCCTCTGCTATCGACCTTGGTCAGTTCCGTTTGTGGTATAGCCAATCAGGTACGCCAGAGCTAACGGTATCGTCGGCTTATAATTCTGAAGATAAAACGCTGACGCTTACCGTTAATCAACACACGCCACCAACGGCAGACCAAAAAGAGAAAGCACCGTTACTTATTCCTTTCGACATTGAACTGTATGGCGAAGAGGGTCGCGTTATTGAGTTACAGTGTAACAATGAAAAAGTAAGTAACATTCTACATATCAACCAAGAAACACAGCAGTTCGTTTTTGAAAACGTTAATCAGAAGCCAGTTATTTCGATGTTGCGAGAGTTTTCTGCACCCGTAAAACTGGCGTATGAGTACAGTGATGAAGAATTAGCTTTCTTGATGGTGCATGCCCGGAATGAGTTTGCTCGTTGGGATGCAGGTCAAATGCTTTTGGCCAAACACATTAAACAAAATGTTTTGCGTATTCAAAAGGGTGAGGCATTCATTTTGCCTGGTGATGTTGTCGATGCATTCCGCGGCGTATTACTTGATGGCTCACTGGATGCTGCACTTATTGCTGAAGTATTAACACTGCCAAGCGAAAATGAGATCGGTGGCTGGTTTGGTGTGGTGGATGTGGATGCCATCAATCAAGTTCGACTCGCAATCAAAAAACGATTTGCTACCGATTTGTCTGATGAGCTAACTGCTGTATACAACACTCTAAAACAAACAGAGTATACGATTGAGCATACAGCCATTGGCCAGCGTAGCTTACGAAATGTATGTTTGGGGTATTTGGCACATATTGAAAATGGCGAAGAGTTGGTTCGCACGCATTTTGATCTCGCTAACAACATGACCGACACAGCGGCTGCACTGGCTGCTGCGAATCACGCTGAACTTTCTGTTCGCGCTGATTTGATGAAAGCATTCAGCGACAAGTGGACACATGACGGTTTGGTGATGGATAAATGGTTTATGCTTCAGGGCATTAACCCTGCGATCGGTGCATTAGCGAATGTGAAGGAACAGATGTCGCATAGTGCGTTTAGCTTGAAAAACCCAAACCGTACACGCTCACTAATTGGGTCATTTTGTAACAATAACCCTGTGCATTTTCATGCCAAAGATGGTTCAGGGTATGAGTTTATAACCGACATTCTGATCCAGCTGAACACGTCTAATCCGCAAGTTGCCTCACGCTTGATTGATCCATTGCTCAAGTTCGGACGCTTCGATAAAGACAGACAGGCTTTGATGCGTAAATCTCTTGAGCGATTGGCTAGCCTAGACAACCTTGCAAAAGATCTATTCGAGAAAATTAACAAGGCGCTGGATGCCTAACCTTGAATAAATTTTGAAATTGAGTATTTTAAAGCCGTCTTCAATAGGGCGGTTTTTTTATGAATTCGAGTGTGTATTTCTTTCGAGTAGATATTTCTTATCATGTCTTTCAGCAACATTACGCGGGCATCGCGGCAAATGTGGTTGTAACGACAGACCATGGGCTTACCCTACAACTGCCGGCTTCTCGCCTTCGTCCATATTTAAGTCAACAGGGTGTAAAGGGAAGATTTCGTTTGATCGTAGATGAAAACAACCGTTTTAAATCGCTAGACAAAATGGTTTAAACCGAACGTCAATCACATATCTAAAAAGTCTTGGTGGATTAACGTTTTTTAATGTAACGTTTTTATTAACAACGCCGTAAACTACTTCATAAGTCGCAAAGACTGATTAACCTCTATACTCATAGCGATTACATATTAAATAAGTGGAGTAAGCCATGACCGCGCGTGACCCTATTGTGCCGGTGTTGCTTGAGAAAGTTTATCATCTGATTGCTGAGAAACTGGATAAAAAACAACAACCGCTTGTAGAGACATTGGCAAAAAGGATTTTAGGACCTATCTCTGATGATGATCTTCAGGAAAGAAATGAGTCCGATCTTTATGGAGCAGTAATAAGTCTCTGGCACCATTTGAATAACTATGATCAATCCACCATCTTCGTAAAAGTCTTCAATCCTACGCTCAGCGGTAATGGCTGGCAGTCCACTCACACTATCGTTGAAATACTTACTCCTGATGCTCCATTTTTAGTCGATTCGGTTCGCATGGCGCTGAATCGATTGGATATCGCTACGCACCTAATGCTCAATGGCCCACACCGTATCGTAAAAGATACGAAGGGTAACGTTATCGAAATTGGTGGTGATAAAGGCGAAAAACAAACTGTCTTTCATATCGAAGTCGATAAGATGACAAGTAAAAAGGAAATGTCGGCTTTAGAGAAAGAGCTGACAGAGACCTTAAATGATGTCGCTCTAATTGTGAATGATTGGCAGCCAATGCAAGCACAGGTTAGCAAAATCATAGCGACACTTAAAAAAGAAAAACCCGTTGTTGAGAAAGAACGGCAGGGTGAGGCAATTGAGTTCCTAGAATGGATCGCTTCCCATAACTTTACTTTCATGGGTTATAAGTATTACGAACTCAACGCAATTGAAGGCGATCATATTCTTGTTGCGTCGAATGAGCCAGGTTTAGGCCTTGCGAGAAAACTTGATTTAAAACGGCCTGGATTGAAGCTTTCTGATATGCCTGAGTCGGCACGTGCGACTGCGCTCAGAAAAGAAATTTTGATCATCAATAAAGGTAGCAGTAAGTCTCGCGTTCACCGTCCCGCCTATATGGACTATATCGGTGTTAAGTGCTTTGACAGAAAGGGTAATGTGGTCGGCGAACACCGCTTTCATGGGCTGTATGCTTCATCGGCATATAACCAGTCCACCAGCAATATTCCAGTCTTGCGTAATAAAGTAAACCGGATCCTTGAGATTAGCGGTTACTACGAAGGATCGCATTCGTGGAAAGCACTGGCAAATATTATAGAGAACTTCCCTCGCGATGAGCTTTTCCAAGCTACCGAAATGGAAATGCTCGATATAGGAATGGGCATAGTTCAGGTACAAGACCGCGACATGCTGCGCGCATTTGTTCGTCGTGATCCTTTTGGTCGATTCTTCTCTTGTATGGTGTATGTCGCAAGAGAGCGATACAACACAGAATTTCGTCGCGCCACACAGCGTATTTTGAAGAACTATTTTGGGTCAGAGCAGGACGTGGAGTTCAACACTTTCTTCTCGGAAAGCCCACTGGCAAGGACGCATTACATCGTGCGTGTCGAGAACAACAACTTTGATATCGACGTGAAAAAATTAGAACATAATCTCACAGAGGCAGCGTCATCGTGGGATGATCGTCTGCAAGAAGCGGTTATCGCTAATTTTGGTGAGAACAGTGGAACGCCAATCGCCAAACGTTATTTGCGCGCCTTTCCACGTTCTTATAAAGAGGCAATGCTGCCGGGCTCTGCGGTGGCGGACATTGAACGTCTCGAAAACCTTAGTGAAGACAAAAAGCTTGATATGCTTTTCTATCGTCCTCAGGAGGAGCCGACTTCGTCATGTGCAGTGCGTTTGAAACTGTTCCAAAAAGATGAAGCTATCCATTTATCTGATGTTATGCCGATGCTCGAAAACCTAGGTCTTCGTGTTATTGGTGAGGCCCCGTATAAAGTAGAAACAACATCCGGTGATACATACTGGATCCTTGATTTCTCGATGCTGCACTCCGCCAGCAAGGGGTTTGATCTTTCCGAAGCACGTGATCGATTCCAAGAAGCATTTGCGGGTATTTGGCACGGTCGTTTAGAAAGCGATGGGTTCAACCGACTTGTGTTGAATTCAGGATTAAGTGGCAGAGAAGCGACAATTCTTCGTGCTTATGCACGTTACATGCGTCAAGTCGCTTTCCCATTTAGCCAGTCATACATTGAGGAAACACTGGCATCGCATGCTGATTTAGCGCAATTGCTGGTTGATTTGTTTAATAAACGTTTTGACCCAGCCAAGAATAGTGACAAAGAACAGACCAAAATAATCAACAAGATCGTGGAAGAACTTGAGCAGGTTGAGAGCTTAGATGATGATCGGATCATTCGCCGTTATATGGGAATGATCCTTGCGACATATCGCACCAATTATTTCCAAAAAGACAAAGTAACGGGCGCACTGAAAGATTATATTTCGTTCAAGCTGCAACCGAAAAAAATTCCAGAAATTCCTAAGCCAATCCCAGAGTTTGAGATCTTTGTTTATTCTCCGGATATCGAAGGCGTTCACTTACGTGGTGGTAAAGTGGCGCGTGGCGGTTTGCGTTGGTCTGACAGACAGGAAGATTTCCGTACTGAAGTGCTTGGTCTTGTAAAAGCGCAACAAGTTAAAAACACGGTTATTGTGCCCGTTGGTGCAAAAGGTGGGTTTGTCTGTAAGAAGCAACATCAATTTACAGGTCGAGATGAGATTTTTGCAGAAGGTCAGCGTTGCTATCGCATCTTTATTAAAGGCTTGTTGGATATCACCGACAACATTATTGAAGGCGAGTTAACACCACCATTGCATGTGGTAAGACATGATGATGATGATTCCTACTTAGTTGTAGCGGCTGACAAAGGGACGGCAACGTTTTCTGACTTGGCTAACTCAATCTCAGAAGAATATAACTTCTGGCTAGATGATGCCTTCGCGTCCGGTGGCTCAAATGGCTATGACCACAAAGCCATGGGGATCACGGCTAAAGGCGGGTGGGAATCGGTTAAGCGTCACTTCCGTGAAGTTGGCATTAACTGTCAGGAAACCGACTTTACGTGTGTTGCAGTGGGAGACATGGCAGGCGATGTATTCGGCAATGGCATGCTGTTATCGAAACATATTCAGTTGGTCGCGGCATTTAACCACATGCATATTTTTATCGATCCAACCCCGGATTCCGCGAAGTCTTGGAAAGAAAGGGATCGCTTGTTCAAGCTGCCTCGATCCAGTTGGGAAGACTACAATGCCAAACTGATTTCAAAAGGTGGCGGTATTTTCTCGCGCCGTTCTAAATCCATAGAGCTGACGCCAGAAATACAGAAAATGCTTGGCGTGCGGAAGCAAACCATGACACCTAACGAGTTGATCAAACAGATCCTCAAATCTAACGTTGATCTACTTTGGAATGGCGGCATCGGTACGTATGTGAAATCGGAATCCGAGACACATACGGAAGTGGGTGACCGTGCGAATGATGCACTTCGTGTCAATGGAAATGAGCTTGGTGCAAAGATCGTCGGTGAAGGTGGAAACCTGGGCATGACCCAACTTGCCCGTATTGAGTTTGCCATGAGCGGAGGTCTCGTTAATACCGACTTTATTGATAACGTTGGTGGTGTTGACTGCTCAGACAACGAAGTTAACATCAAAATATTATTGAATAGCTTGGTCGCTGCTGGGGATCTCACGTACAAACAACGCAATGAATTGCTTGTACGCATGGAAGATGAGGTATCTGATATTGTTCTTGAAGATGCGTACTGCCAAAGCGAGTCAATTTCGGTCACGTCTGAACAGCAAGTGGCGCTGTTGAAAGAACAAATTCGCTTTATTCATTATTTGGAAAAAGAAGGCAAGTTGGATCGTCAACTTGAATACTTGCCAGACGATGAAACGTTGGCGGAAAGACAACTACATCGTAAAGGTTTAACGAGACCAGAAATTGCGGTGTTGGTGGCCTACGGCAAAATGGTCTTGAAAGAGCAACTGGTTACAGAGCAAATTACGCAAGATGATCACTTTGGCAAGTTTCTTCCAGCTTACTTCCCAACAGAGTTACAACGTAACTATCGCGAAGCAATGGAAACGCATCCTCTGCGCGGAGAAATCATCGCAACTAGCCTGGCTAATCAAATGTCTAACGACATGGGCTTCAATTTCGTCACGCGCATGCAAGACGAAACGGGCGCACGAGTCGGTGATATAGCGGCGGCTTACGCCATTGCTCGTGAAGTTTTTGAATTTGGTAAAACGTTTGAAGATATCCGCGCACTTGATAACACGCTGCCAGCTCAAGTCCAATACGCTGTTATGTTCCGTTGCCGTCGTACACTGCGTCGCGCAACGCGTTGGATCTTACGTAATCCAATGAAAGAGAAGGGCATAGAGCAATTGGTTGCTTTCTACAAACCTGCGGTGAATAACATTGCAGATAATCTAGAAACATATTTGGTTCCATCAGAAATTAAGGAACATGAGCAGCAAAGCAAGGAATACACCGACAAAGGTGTGCCGAAAGTGATTGCAGATAAAGTCGCCCGACTGAGCAGCTTGTTTGCAGGTTTGGATTTGGCGCAGGTCTCTGATCAAATGGACAAGCCTTTCGATGTAGTGGCTCGTCTCTATTTTGTATTGGGCGATACATTATCCCTTCATTGGTTCCTAGAGCAAATTACCAATCAACCTGTGGAAAATCACTGGCAGGCGTTGGCTCGTGCCTCGTTCCGGGAAGATCTCGATTGGCAACAACGCGTGTTGACCGCCCATATTCTTGAGGGAATGAACAAAGGAGAGTCTGCCGAACTGGGTTTAGAGTCTTGGATGGTGGAACATGCGGTAAGTTTGGGACGTTGGGAAAGCATAGTCGCAGAGTTTAAAGTCGGTACAGCGCATGAATTCGCAAAATTCTCCGTTGCTTTGCGAGAACTTACGCTTTTAAATTTGAATTGAGTGTACAAACCATTGATAATACAGCCCCGTTTATTCGGGGCTTTTTTTTTGGAGGTTACATGATGTACCGCCTCGCCAGATCGGCAATATTCCAGTTGAACCCAGAGCATGCTCATGATCTGGCAATGAAAAATTTTAAACGCTTTACTGGCACTCCTCTCGATATTTTTTATCGTCAGAATCTTCCTCCTCGTCCTGTTCAAGTAATGGGGTTGCATTTTAAAAATCCTGTTGGTCTTGCTGCTGGTCTTGATAAGAACGGTGAATGCATAGACGCTTTTGGTGCTATGGGCTTTGGCTCTATCGAAGTCGGGACTGTTACACCGCGTCCACAAGACGGTAATGATAAACCACGTTTGTTCCGTATCATCCCGGCGGAAGGGATCATCAACCGTATGGGTTTTAATAACCTCGGTGTTGATGTCTTGGTCGAGAACGTTAAAAAAGCAAAGTACGACGGTATTATTGGTATCAATATCGGCAAGAACAAAGATACACCGATTGAAAATGGTAAAGATGATTACCTGATTTGCATGGATAAAGTCTATGACCATGCAGGCTACATCGCTGTAAATATTTCTTCGCCAAATACTCCGGGTCTGCGCTCATTGCAATATGGTGATGCGCTGGATGATCTTCTCTCCTCATTGAAATTGCGCCAAAAAGAATTGGCAGACGCACGCGGTAAGTATGTTCCGCTGGCTCTGAAAATTGCGCCGGATATGAGTGAAGAGGAGTTAGTTCAAGTGGCTGATTCTTTGGTTCGACATGGTATCGATGGTGTCATTGCAACGAACACAACACTTGATCGTTCGCTGGTGGAGGGCATGCCTCATGCACATGAAGCGGGTGGATTGAGTGGGCGTCCTGTTCAAAGCAAGAGCACAGAAGTGATTCGCCGTTTGCATCAGGAACTGAATGGTAAACTTCCAATCATTGGAGTAGGCGGTATTGACTCTGTCATGGCTGCGAAAGAGAAAATGATGGCTGGTGCCGAACTGGTTCAGGTTTACTCGGGATTTATTTATCACGGTCCGCGCTTGGTTAAAGATATCGTCAGAAACATTTAACCGGTAAAAACACAGAAGTGCCGAGAAAGGGGAATATTATTTCCCCTTTTTTTTTGATTTTTCGCGATTAAACTTCCGAAAAAGCACCTTAATTTCAGTGGTCACGGACCGATTCTCTGCAGGCGCAGGAGCGAATTATGTTGAAACCCAATAATGCATGGAAATGGTACTTCGACAAAGAAGCACAACTGCTAATGCTAGATTTGGGTGAAGATATGGTTTTCCGTGTCGCCATGGAAAAGAAGCATCTTATCCCCGATGCGTTCGTTGATACCCCATTTTCAGTCGATGACGCATCTCTCTTTCAAGTTTACAACGAAGCACTCAGTGTTCTACCGCTTTCTAGCCCACGCAGGGCAGAACTCGTCTTAAACGCAGTGGCAGCAAACCGCTTCCATAAACCGTTACTACCAAAGAGTTGGTTTTTCAAATCGATAGAAGGCCATGTGACGCCAGCTGCAGGCTCTATCGTTGAGTTACAAACCGACTTTGGCAGTGAAGCTTATTTGGTGATTGAAAACTCCGGTTGTGCATCTTTGTGTATGCATGCGGGAGAATCGCCTTTGGCTCTGTCAGAATCAAAACAAATGCGGTTCTGTGAAGCGATAAAAGTAATGAATGACCGACTATCAATCTACGAAGAACAATATGATAGTGGCAGTGGTCAATATGCGTTGGTAGGCTGATACAGCAATGTATCAGCCTTTTTTCTCCTTAGGGTAGAACTACATTTCAATACCCACACTTCTCTTTTGTACTGTTCTTATCTTCTTGTGTACCTCGTGAATTACACCTTTCGTTCCAGATAAAACCCCAGCCTTTAACGCACAAAAACCGTCCGAAATGGTGAGTGGTTAGCCGAATCATCCATCATTCCCTTGAATACCCAGAGTGATACTCATCACAGAAACGCACCTAAATAAGCGTATATAGGCGGTAGAATCCTACGGAAAATACGCATTTACGCGCCAAATTTAGAAACAATAGCAATAACTTTTCCTCATTTAACTTGAAGAAAACCATTGTGGTATATACCAAAAATAATCACTTTAATTAATTCCCATTGGGAAACTATCAGGTTTGGACATTTGTATTCCTTGTTATCCCTCTTCCTTGAAAATAAGCCTCTGTGGATAAGTGTGCGCTCACTCTGATGCCAGTGAAACCTTCAGATGTTGAGTTGTTATACCTACTGCGTTAGAAAACAGGCCATGAAGGAATTTGTTTCCGTGTGGAAACCACTGTGTGGGTGTGGATAAGTGCGTTTTTTCTACAAAAGGAAGCAAAGCTGAAACCTTGATGGGTGTTTTTGTGTAGCAAACGGATGACTAAGCGAAGATTAATCCTACTAGGTAGAGCGCAGCACGGGGATTTCAGTTATAATCGCGCGCAACATTCCTCAGTATCCATATCCATGAATCAATATTTAGCAATTACCTCCCGCGGCCTTGAGAACCTGTTAGCAGAAGAACTAGAACAACTGGGTGCAAGCAGTGTTAAAGCCGTAAACGCCGGTGTGCGTTTTCGCGCGGATGAGAAAACCCTTTACACGTGCTGTTTATGGAGCCGCACGGCATCGCGTTTTATCCTCGTATTGAGTGAATTCGCTGTTCGCGATGACATGGACCTGTATCTTGGTGCTACGGCAATTAACTGGCCCGAGTACTTTAGCGAAAATAAACGCATCGTCGTCGACTTTAATGGTACGAACAACGAGATCCGCAATAGCCAATACGGTGCGCTTAAAGTAAAAGACGCGATTGTAGACCGTTTTGTAAAAGCCGATCTTGCGCGTCCAAGCATCGACAGGGAACAGCCTGATCTGCGTATTCATATGCGTCTTTCTAGAGAGCAAGGCTTGTTGGGTATCGATATGGTAGGCAGTGGCCTTCACCAACGTGGTTACCGTACAGAAGCAGGTGCTGCACCTCTACGTGAAACCAACGCGGCGGCACTTGTGAAGAAAAGTGGCTGGACGTTTGATAAGCCATTGCTCGATCCGATGTGTGGTTCAGGCACGTTATTAATAGAAGCTGCAATGATGGCCGCGCAAGTAGCTCCGGGCCTTAAACGTAAACGTTGGGGTTTTGAATCGCTAAGATCTTTCAAACGCGAAGAGTGGATGGAAGTACATGCAGAAGTGACCTTTAAATCGAAGAAAGGGCCTGCCAAATGTGAGTCTCGTTTCTTCGGCTTCGACAATGACAGTCGAGTTCTAGAAACCGCAAAAGCGAATGCACGTCGTGCAGGTGTTGCCGATCTTATCCAGTTCGAACTTGCTGATGCAGCGGATTTGACTAAACCAGAAGGTTTTGAAGAGGGCGTCATTATTTGTAACCCGCCTTATGGCGAGCGTTTAGGTACAACGCCGGGTTTGATCGCGCTATACACCCAACTTGGCGTACAGCTTAAAACACAATTCAAAGGTTCAGTTGCGTCCATCTATTCTGGTTCCGATGAGTTGCTGAGCTGCTTGCGTATGCGAGCAGAAAGCACCTACAAGCTTCGAAACGGCGCGCTTGATTGTGTGATGAAGACTTATCAAATCACCGCTCGTGGTGAGGTGACAACGTCACTAGAAGGGCGTCAAGCACCTGTTGCGGATGTTGCACCAGAGTTTTCGAATCGTCTTCGCAAGAACATGAAGAAACTTGAGAAGTGGGCGAAACAGCAAGGCATTGAATGTTACCGTTTGTACGATGCAGACTTGCCTGAATATAACGTTGCGATTGACCGTTATGCTGAGCAAATCGTGATACAAGAATACGCGCCACCTAAAACTGTACCAGAAGAGAAAGCACGTCGTCGTTTATTGGATGTCGTTCGCGCAACAATTATGGTTACAGGTGTGAATGCAAACAATGTTGTGCTGAAAACCCGTGAAAAACAAAAGGGCACGAGCCAATACCAAAAGCTGGGTGAAGCGAAACGTTTCATGCAAGTGCAAGAATACGGTGTTGAGCTTGAAGTTAACCTTCAGGATTACTTAGACACAGGTCTGTTCTTGGATCACCGTTATACCCGTAAGATGCTGGGTGAAAAAGCAAAAGGTAAGGATTTCCTTAACTTGTTTGCATATACAGGTACAGCGACTGTTCACGCGGCTGTTGGTGGCGCAAAATCAACGACGACGATTGATATGTCCAAAACCTATCTGGCTTGGGCTGAACGCAATATGAAGCTGAATGGTAAGGAAGGGCGTCAGCATCAATTCATTCACGCAGACTGCCTGAAGTGGCTGTCAGAAGATAAGGGCCAGTACGACCTTATCTTTATCGATCCGCCGACTTTTTCTAACTCAAAACGTATGGAAGATACGTTTGACGTTCAGCGTGATCACATTAAGCTAATGGCAGATTTGAAACGTTTGCTTCGTCCAGATGGCGAGATTGTGTTTTCAAACAACAAGCGTCATTTCAAGATGGACATGGAAGAGCTGGATGCATTGGGCATGAAAGCTCAAAACATCACTAATCGCTCCATCCCTATGGACTTTGAACGCAACAAGCACATTCATAACTGTTGGATTATCACTCACAAGGAAGGTTAATGGCCTTAGTCCTTTACAGCACGGAAGGCTGCCATCTTTGCGAAGATGCGAAGGCATTGTATGAAGCAGTGGGTAAAACCACTGCTATACACCTTGTAGACATTGCCTTCAATGACGAACTCTTCTCTCGTTACGGTGTCACAATCCCCGTACTTTCTCATCAAAATATAAGCGGCTCAGTTGTCGATGAACTGAGTTGGCCTTTTGATTATTCCGAATTAGAAACCTGGTTAGTGAAACATGGCATTAATTAATATCACCAACGCACAATTGGCGTACGGAGATAACCCTCTTCTCGATCATGCAGAATTTGTACTTCAACCTGGCGAGCGTGTCTGTCTTGTAGGGCGAAATGGCGCAGGTAAATCAACGATGATGAAAGTCATCCATGGCACCGTACAACTGGACGATGGAAGTATTACCCGTCAACAAGATCTGAAAGTGTCGCGCTTGGAGCAGGATCCTCCACGGGATGCAGCCGGTACGGTTGTCGATTACGTCGCAGAGGGGCTTGCTCAAGTCGGCGCCCAGCTGAAAGAGTACCATGAGCTATTGGCCGTGATTGAAACGGACCCTAGTGAGAAGAACATCAATCGTCTTGCTCGCGTTCAAGAGCAATTAGACCACTCTGGTGCTTGGCGTTTTGAAAACCAGCTGACGATGGTCTTGGATGCGTTAAAGTTGGATGGCAACAAACAGCTATCTGAACTGTCTGGTGGTTGGCAGCGTAAAGCGGCCCTTGCCCGTGCATTGGTATGTGAACCAGATGTACTTCTGCTTGACGAACCTACAAACCATTTAGATGTTGCTACCATCCTTTGGCTGGAAACCTTCTTGAAGGATTTCAAAGGTGCCATCATCTTCATTTCGCACGACCGTGCATTTATTCGTTCTATGGCAACACGTATCGTCGACTTAGATCGCGGAAAGTTGTCGTCATGGCCAGGTGATTATGAGAAGTACCTGGAAGGTAAAGAAGAGATGCTGCGTGTTGAAGCGGAGCAAAATGCAGAATTTGATAAGAAACTGGCTCAAGAAGAAACGTGGATCCGTCAGGGTATCAAAGCACGTCGTACGCGTAATGAAGGTCGTGTTCGCGCCTTGAAACAGCTTCGTAGGGAGCGCTCCGATCGCATCGATGTGATGGGCAATGCCAACATCCTTCTTGATGAAGCGGTGAAATCCGGAAAAATTGTTTTTGAAGCAGAGGATATTAGCTATCAGTGGGATGGCAAGTCACTGATTAATGATTTCAGTTTTAATGTCATGCGTGGTGATCGTATTGCATTGGTTGGACCAAATGGCTGTGGTAAAAGTACACTGCTGAAATTAATGCTAGAACAACTTCAGCCACAATCAGGCAATTTCCATGTCGGAACCAAACTTGAAGTGGCCTACTTTGACCAGTACCGCGAAAAGTTGGACCCTGAAAAAACAGTGGTTGATAACTTGGCGGAGGGCAAGCTTGAGGTAGAAGTAGGTGGCCGTAAGCGCCATGTACTTGGTTATTTACAAGATTTCTTGTTCCATCCTCGTCGTGCGCGTACACCTGTCAAAGCTCTTTCGGGTGGCGAGAAAAACCGCCTGTTGTTGGCTCGTCTTTTCCTGAAACCGTGTAACCTTCTTGTTCTTGATGAACCAACGAATGATTTGGATATCGAAACGTTGGAACTTTTAGAAGAATTGCTTGCCAACTATCAGGGTACTTTGTTGTTAGTGAGTCACGATCGACAGTTTGTTGACAATACAGTAACGCACAGTTGGATTTTTGAAGGTGACGGTCTTATTCGTAAATTTGTTGGTGGTTATCACGATGCAATGCAGCAACGTGAAAATTACATAAAGACAATAGAAGTGGAAAGCCCTAAACCGAAAGAAATACCGCAAGTAGAAGAGCCTAAAAAACAAGCGAACAGCAATAAATCAGGCAAAAAACTGTCTTATAAGTTGCAAAGAGAGCTTGAAGCCCTTCCACAGCAGATTGAAAACTTAGAAAATACAATCGCGCAATTACAGGAATCGGTGAACGATCCTGCGTTCTTCCAGAAAAGCAACGAAGAGACGCAATCTGTTCTGCAGAAACTGAGTGAAGCTGAAGCAGAACTGGATACCACGTTTGAGCGCTGGGAAGAACTCGAAGAAATGCAAAAGGAATCGTAATGCAGTTCAATACATTCAAATTATCAGCGATCGCTTTGGCGGTCGCTAGCTTGCCAACAATTGCCAATGCCGCGGTATATTCCGTTGAAAGGGCAGATACTGTGGTAGGCACATCTAGCACGGAGTCTTCAAAAGCCACGGCTATTTCTCCTGACTCCTCTAAAGTGGGTTATGAAGTGTTATCAGGTCCAGAGGGCATTGATTACTCTCAAGAGTTACCGTTCTATATAGATAACGAACACTTCATTAATAGCTGGAATGACCTAAATAGTTATTGTGACGATAATCTTGGGTACGCAACATGTGGTAACTGGGCGGATGAGCAATGGTATGGTCTTAAACCTTCAGGCGAAATCTGCGATAGTCAAGATTATGATGCTAATGTTTGCCAAGGCGGCTTGAAGTCAGAGATCGAGGCTTGGGATGATGGCTACACCAGCAATAGTAAGGCGTATACAGCCGCAAGAGTTAACCCATTTGGTATAAATGGTGTATCAACCCCTCCAACGGGCACAAAAATTGAAAACTCTACTAATGTAATCATCAATGAAGTTGATGATTCAGGGAATGTTGTTGGAGTATCAAGCAGTCCATACTATAAAGATTTGCATTACGCTCGCGCATTTAAGATTCGTGGGTTTAATGGAAGTACTGAATTATTGCCGCCAAGTGCGATCAGCACCGTGATTACTACCATTGGTCAAACGAATGCAAGTGGAGCAATTTCTCTTGATCCTCTTGGTGGTATCTTTGTTGGTGAAACACTGACATTTGGCTCTGCGTCGGTGGCCAATATGGTGGATCCGGCTGACAGTAACACCTGGCCTGAAGACGTAAACGTTAATTTGTCAACGTGCTCAACTACTGCAAGTTATGATAATCAAGCCTGTCAATACTTTCAATTTGCCAATCAGGCGTCTGCCTGGGTTACAAATTTCAGTGACCCATCCAATGCTAGAGCAATCACAAACTTTCCAAATGGTACGTATCGTAGTGGCGACGAAACAGCACAGGCATCAGTTCAAGGTGCATCATTCGTAAACTCTGCGACTTCACCAACTTTAGTCGGTTTCAGTACGTATGAAAGGAATGGTTTTTTCACTCGTGCCGTTAAATTTACCCCCATTGCTGACTTTAACAATTGTTTGACTGCTCTGGGCAATGGTACGGCAACTCAAAACTGTTGGACAATGGATTTGATTCCAGGCATTGATATTCGAAATGGAAATAATGACCTTGTATACAGTTACACGATAGCAACTGATATCAATGATAATGGTAATGCCATTGGTGTGGTAAAGAATTACAATGCACAAAATGGCTCTTACGCGGAAAATGTATTTGTCAACAAGGACTCCACAACGACTGTTCTTGGTTCATCTCAAAGCAATTTGTTTTTCTACGGTTACAACGCAACAGCTGCAAGTATCAACAATGAAAATGAATTGGTTGGTAAAGTTGATGTTGAAAACGTTCAGGATCGTATACGTAGACAACGTGGATACATCTATTTGAATGACAATGCGCAGTATCTAGCTACAACGTTTAACAATACGCGCGGCTGGCTTCTGGATGACCTGACGAACGACGGTAATGCTTTTGGTGAAGCGAACAAATACCGTATAGCAGAAGCTTTTGATATCAACGACAAAGGTGATATTGCAGCTTCGGCCTTCTATTGCTCTGCGGGCTATAGCTCTACAGCGCAAAATGCTTTGTGCAGTGTTACAGAAGAGCTGGTGGCGGTGAAATTGACCCGTAATAACAGCGGTTCCATTACGCCACGTACCGAAATCAACGAGCCAGTTAAACGCAGCGGAGCTAGCTTTGGTCTCGTAGGCCTTGGTTTACTTATCTTGGGTGGATTGTGGCGTCGTAAAAAGTAAGGCTCATTTTTGGCTCATCTTCACAAATTTTTAGCGGATGGGCCATTTCTCTCTTGATTAATTTTCGACCATGTTTGACTCTTAATAAGTGCGGTTCATAAAAGATCAACTTGAATGAAACTGCACGGTAAAGAATCATCCACCTAAGGATAAGAGGGCGGAAATATGAAGAGACAGAAGCGAGATCGTTTAGAGCGAGCACAGGCGAAAGGCTATCAAGCTGGTATGAGCGGTCGATCCTCTGAAACATGTCCCTATCAAGCCACGGACGCGCGAAGCCAATGGCTAGGAGGCTGGCGCGATGGCCGAGATACTAAAGCCACATCCATGAAGTGATCCCATCTTTCCAAACTATTAACGTTAAGCCCCGAAAGGGGCTTTTACATGCCCACTTAATGCACTATAACTGTATTTTTTGTGCTCAATTTTGTTTTTATACTGCTTTTGTATACTCGTATCTAAGGGCGATGAAAGCGAGGGAGGACAGCGAAAACTCGCAGGCGAAAAAAAACCGCCAAAATGGCGGTTTCATTGAAATAGACTTTCTTTAGAAAGAAGATGTGTCTTTGAAAAGACCCACTTTTAGGTCTTTCGCTACGTAGATCTCTTTACCGTCTACTAGCACTCGACCATCCGCTAAGCCCATCACCAATTTACGGTTAATAACGCGCTTCATTTGGATTTCATAAGTCACTTTCTTCGCCGTTGGCAGAATCTGACCCGTGAACTTAACTTCACCAACACCCAGAGCGCGTCCTTTGCCTTCGCCGCCCATCCAACCTAGGAAGAAACCAACGAGTTGCCACATAGCATCTAAGCCGAGACAGCCTGGCATTACTGGGTCACCTGGGAAGTGGCAATCAAAAAACCATAGGTCAGGAGTGATGTCCAACTCAGCGATGATAAAACCTTTATCAAAATCACCACCTTCATCTTTGATCTCCGCAATGCGGTCCATCATAAGCATATTAGGGGCTGGAAGTTGAGGACGACCTGGTCCAAAAAGCTCTCCTTGGCTTGAAGCTAATAGGTCGTCTCTGTCGTATGAGTGGCGTTTCATTAGTATTATACTGCTCCTGCGAAAAGATAGGAGCAGATTAGCGTACACGTGTACGCTAAACAACTCGGATCAGTGGTGGTTTAACCAGTTTTTAAGCTTATTTATTAAGGATGTGTGACGATGCTCACCGTGGTGAAAAATATCAATTCTGTTCGCAATTTTATCCAGTAGCGTTTCTGTCTCGTTTTCTTCGTCACCACTGAAAGGTAGCCCAGTGATCAGTGGGAAAGCTTCCTCTACGTGTTCTACGGCCCATATGTGGAACTTGCCGTCACGCATTGCATTTGCCACATCTTTGTTTAAACAAAGGGCATCCAGATTCGTGTTTGGCAAGATAACACCTTGCTCGCCAGTTAAACCTCGGTGTTCACAAATGTGGTAAAAGCCTTCGATTTTTTCATTAATACCACCCACAGCTTGAACGCGGCCAAATTGGTCAACAGCACCTGTAATCGCGATGCTTTGATTAATGGGTGTTTGAGAAAGAGCACTGACGAAAGCGCAGAGCTCCGCGAGGGATGCACTGTCGCCATCTACTTCACAATAGGACTGCTCAAACACAATGGAGGCGGAATAAGGCAATGGCTCATCTAAGTCGAGCGCGGCACTGACAAACGCCTGCATGATCATCATGCCTTTTGCGTGAATGTTACCGGCCAGTTCTGCTTTGCGTTCCACATCTGAAATATCGCCATCACCAAAATGAACAACACAAGAGATACGTGCAGGCTCGCCATATGCCATAGGGTGGCCTGGCATTTCAATGACGGTTAGGCCGTTAACCTGACCGATATGTTCACCACGGGTATCAATGAAGACTTGTCCTTTATGAATGTCATCTACAGCGCGTAATGGCAGATAGGATTCACGGTAGTACTTTGCATCAATTGCAGTTTGTACATCTTCGTCCGTAATTTCTGATCCTGAAGCGTGAAAATCAGCCTCTCGTAACAGGCTTTGAATCCACAGAGGGCAAAGTGGCATACGCGACTGATCTTCGCTGTAACGGGCGCCCGCCTGCATAAAGCGTTTTGCTGCTCCGGAAGTCAGTGGTTTAACGCGATAACGTTCTTGGAAGCCTTTTAGGACTGACAGATAGCTTTCCGCTGTTTCGTCAGTAAGATAAATGTCTTGCTCGTATTCTGTATAAATCGCAAGTTTGTGTAGTTCAGGCTCGCCAGACTCAAAGTCAGCCATTAGCGAACGATCGCCTAGGATAATAACGCGTACTGAAACGGTTTCAGGCTCGGGCAACTCGCAGTAGACGTCCGGTTTCGCGCTTTTCCAAGGAAGTGTGTTTGTGGATAAAACCGACTTTAAACGGCTCCACATATTTGGATGGCTTACAATAGACGTTAACGATATTAGCAAGACGCCACCGTTGGCTTTGTGAAGAAGGCCTTCGGCTTTGCGTGACGTTGTCACATCATCTTTGTTGGGATAAACTGTGCCAAATAGTTGTATCTCATCAACAAGTTCGGCTTCAACAACCGGCATGTTCGACGAGGATGTGCAGTCGTCGACAACAGATTTTAGAATTGAAAAGTAATCTGCAACGTCTGGTGCGGTAACGAGAAGCAAACGGGGGAAGTGATGTTCGTGAACCAATCGCTGAACACTGTTTATCAAGCGTGGTTGTATCGCGCACGGAAAAGCTGATTTCAATGAAGCGTAATTTTCAATGTGCTGCTCAACGTGAGAAAACTGAGGAACAACGGACTGCCAGGATACTTCTTGCATACGTTTGGGATTCAACTTTGTATTAATCGTCATTGCCGCAAGTATAAAGGAATCTGTAGTTTCAAAATAGCGAAGATAAACACCTGTAAGAAATCGGGAAACATTTGGGCGAGAAAGTGCACTCATCAGCGTCACGAATTCGAGGTAAAAGGATCAGTGATCGCAATATTACCCCTTCGCGGTTTGATTAAAATATCATCTACTGTTACGCTGTAACTGTATTTCAATGTGTATTTGGCTCTTAACAATAACAATCGAGTTATTATGAAATATCAACAACTTGAAAATTTGGAAGCGGGTTGGAAATGGACCTACCTGGTTAAAAAGCATAAAGAAGGCTTTAACGTCACTTGTTATGTGGATACCAGTGAGATAGATGCGTCAGTGAAGGCTCTATTAGCATTAGAGCATGAGCCGACAAAGGTTATCGAATGGATTCAAGAAAACATGTCGCCAGCTCTGGATGTGAAGTTAAAGCAAGCGATTCGTGCTAAACGTAAGCGTCATTTTAATGCGGAGCAAGAACATACGCGCAAAAAGTCTATCGACCTTGATTTCCGTGTGTGGGAAAAGCTATCAAGTAAGGCTCAAGATCTTGATGCAACGCTTTCAGACACCATCGAGTATTTGCTGTCGGAAGCTAACCGCTCTAAAAACGCGAACAAAAAAGTCGATGCGCTGAAAAAAGATCTTAGTAGTTTGTTAGATTTGTAAGGTAAAGAGTATGGAGTACTTTCTTTTAGCCAGTTTTATTGCGCTATTCGTCTTTATCGCCATCGATCGACCCATTGTATTTATCCAGTTTAAAGATGGTGAACTCGTTAAGAAAAAAGGAAAGATCCCACATGGCTTTCTTAACGATTGTACAGAGATAAGCAAGCGAACACCGTTCAGTGGCACGATCAAGGTTTACAGAAATCGGTTCAATCCTGCCAAGCTTGTGTTGTCGAAAAGTATCGATCACAAAGTACAGCAGCGAATCAAGAATGCATTTCCGCACAAGTCTTTCAAATGACGCCTTCAGTTTCTCCGGTCGCCTTTCGCTTAACGCGCGGGGCAGACCTAAAACATTCAATTCAGTTCTCCGTTCAACGAAATGACATTCATGCAGGTTGTGTCGCTTCATTGGTAGGTTGTCTTTCCACACTTGTGATTCGTCTTGCCGATGGTGAGACGACGAAAACCTTCAATGAACCATTGGAAATCCTCTCTGTCTCCGGCTCATTAACACTCAATCATGTTCATCTTCATATCAGCGTGGCAGATGTAGAAGGGCGTGTGTGGGGTGGTCATTTAATGGAAGGAAGCATCGTCAGCCATACAGCTGAAGTGTGTTTATTGTCATTTCCCTGTCTGCAATTCAGTCGTGCATATGATGACAATACGGGCTATACCGAACTTCTCATCCAAAAATCAACGCCTTAAGGTAGCGTGTCACTTTTATTCAATAAAATGAATAAAGCAGCGGTAATGTCAGAAAAATCTCGGGATAATAAAAGCGTTTCTGATGAAATATTCAGTTAAATGAATATGGCAGTAACCTCTATGGGCTATTTCTTCGCGTGTTATATTATTTGACGCACTATAACTTAAATTTGATGGCTTCCTTTTTGTTGCCACACTTTGCCTTAATCCATCATCGTTGAGCCCACAACCCGACAGATTGATTTGTTTTACTTTGCCCATTCAAGTGAACAGCGAGATTGGCAAATGTACTCACTCAAACTATTCGGCATTCGTGTAATGGGCTCTTTTGGAGATTGGAGCTTAGCGGTTTTGCTTACCTTTATTCTGTGTGCTTCCGTACAGGCATCGGAGGAGGGTAACGGGCTTTATATCCAGTCTGCCAATGAACAAACCGGCATATGGACGCAAGCACCACAACTATCGACTAACGCGGATATGGTTATTACCGGCATCGTAAATCGTGCAATAGTCACTCAAGCTTACTCCAACCCAACTGATGATTGGGTGCATGCGCGTTATGTTTTTCCATTGCCACAGAATGCAGCCGTAGACCGATTGTATATTCGAGTCGGTGAGCGAGTTATCGAAGGAGAAATTCAACCTAAGCAGCAAGCAAGACAACGCTTTAATCAAGCGGCAAGTCAGGGAAAGAAAGCATCGTTGATAGAGCAGCATCGTTCAAATTTGTTTTCGACTTCCGTCTCAAACATCGCTCCGGGCGAAACCATCAAGGTTACGATTGAGTATCAGGAAATTGTGACGTACCAAGAGGGGGCGTTTAACCTTAGGTTCCCGACCACGTTCACCCAACGTTATGTTCCATCATCAAGAAGTTCGCCAGTGCTGGTGGACGAAAATTTGGTACTAAATCGTCTTCAAAACGGGTGGGCGGTACCGAATAGCCGTGTGCCGGATGCCGATCAAATTACTCCTGAGCCGCGCGATCTGATACGGGAAAATACTATATCGTTTACCCTTTCTCTTGAAATAAACATGGGCCTGCCCATTGCCAACATTGAAAGTGATACGGCATCTCTCAACGTCACTGAAATCTCGCCCTCACGGTATCGCGTTTCGTTGAGCGAGTCAGATATTGCGAACCGAGACTTTGTGCTTTCATGGTCTCCGCAAGCGGGTTCTGAGCCGGTGGCCGCTATGTTTATTGAGAATGCTTCCGACGCGAAGTATGGCTTGTTATTGATGGTGCCACCTTCATCTAAGGTGACCCATTTAAAGAAAAACATCACGTTTATTTTGGATGTATCAGGCTCTATGTACGGTGAAGTAATAGAGCAAGCGAAAGAAGCGGTGATTTATGGCTTGAGTAAACTCAGCCCTGAAGACCATTTCAATGTCATCTACTTCAACGATCAGGCTTTCCGCATTTCTGACACTCCGTTACCTGCATCGTTATCCAACATTGGGCTGGCAACACATTTCGTCGAGCAATTGACCGCGGATGGTGGGACTGAGATGTTAGAAGCTATCGATTCAGCTTTTTCCGTGCAGACCTTGCCTGATGCATTAAATCAGCTTGTCTTTGTGACTGATGGGGCTATTGCAAATGAAAGCGAATTGTACTCGACGATCAACAAAGATTTGGGGGAGAGACGCCTCTTCACTGTAGGGATAGGCTCGGCACCGAACACCGCATTCATGCAACGCGCTGCGCGAGCAGGAAAAGGCACATTTACGCAAATAGGCGATCTGAGCAACGTCAGCAAACAGCTTGAAGAACTATTTCAGAAACTATCCAGTCCAGTCTTGCAAAATCTTAGTGTGGTGTGGGAAACCGGGAAATCAGTAGATGCTTGGCCAAATCCGATGCCCGATTTATATGCCGAAGAACCTCTAGTACAAGTATTCAAGTTTGAAGGGGAGAGCAACACATTGTCGGTCTCAGGGCGTTTGCAAGAGACTGAATGGCAACAGCAGATCAACACTGCCGCGATAATGCCGAGCGAGGCGACAGGGCTTTCAGTTCTTTGGGCAAGAACGCAAATTGAGAGCATCGACTTAAACCCAGCAATCACTGCTTTCGAAAAAGAAAAGGCAATTACCGACTTGGGCCTTAAACACCATATCGTCACAAAACACACCAGTTTGGTCGCCATTGAAAAAGCACCGACTAGGCCCGTCAAGCAAGATGCAGTAACACACGCAATCAAGCCGATGCATCCCAAAGGTAGTCGTTCCACGTTGCTGCAAAGCGGCTTAGGAAGTAACAGATATGTTTACGTGGGCTTGCTGATGATCGTAATAAGCCTTATCGGGTTCACGTTTATGAACTACAAGCGTGACTGCGACCGTTCAGATGTAATCAAACAGGGAGCGTCGATGCAATGAAACCCATCAAACTTGCGTGCTTGGCGCTATTGGTTCTGGGAGTGTTTTTCATGTCACAAGGACTCTTTATTAAAGCGAAAGCACAACTAGCACAGTACTTGATTAGTCAGGCTTGGGATAAACAGCATAGCAGTCGTCAGAATGAAAAACCTTGGCCATGGGCAGATACCTATCCAGTTGCGAAGTTAAGCTGGGGAGACCTCCCTGGTCAAATGGTGCTTTCTGGCGCTAATGCGAGAAACTTGGCTTTTGGGCCTGTTCTTCAAATGAATACTGCACAACCGGGACGAAGAGGGAATGTGGTTATTTACGGTCATAACGATACCCATTTTTCATCACTAAGTGCGGTGGCTATTGGTGATTCAATTAAGCTGGAAACGAAAGTGGGGACACAAGTAGTCTACGAAGTGTCCTCTGTTCATGTCGTGGATGAGTCTGATACAGTTTGGGTTGAGGACCTGGGGGATAATCGTTTGACGTTGGTAACCTGTTATCCGTTTAATGATGTTCAGGTTGACGGAGAAGAGCGCTACATCATTGTTGCGCATCCTGCATTTGATATTGCCGACTTTAGTGATTTCTCGTTTGGCATTGATCTCCCATTTAATACGGATATAAGAGACCAACACCTTTAACGCACTATAACTATGGGATTACATCACTTATTCTTCCATACATACAAAGGTTCAAACCGTATCGAGGTACTCACTTTGAACGTGATCAAAACTATTATATTCCTGACAAAAAAAAGGACGCAGATGCGTCCTAATGGGAGGTAATAGAGACAGAAATATTGTTATTTTTCAAAGCGGACTCAGTACGTTTAAATGTTCTATAACTCATTAAAAACAAACAACTTACTAAGGCCGCCGTCCTGTTAAAGTAAACTTAGTACATAGTGCGAGTACTACAAGGTAAAGGTTCAAATCTTCGAGCTTGATTCCTGAATAATGTAACTGTAAAAAACGGCAATTACATTGCTGCGTGGCATCTAACCGACTTGGTTGGAGTCCAGTTCAACTTGTTTATTCTTACCTACACGCCTCAATGCTTTTAATGCCGGTCGTTCAATAAACCGATATGTCAGAGTCGATAACGTAATAAGAAATGCCGTGAACAAAACCATGGACAGTGCCAGATAATAACCAGCAGTTTGTTCATACCACCATGACAAAAACTCAGGTGCAAGGTAGTTAACGACTTCAACCCCGACCAACAAGACCACGGCATGCCATAAGTACAAAGAGTAAGAAATATCACCCAGGAAGCGAGTCGCTCGGTTGTCAAAGGTATCCAAAAACAATGAGCGACGTTTCTCTTGATTTGCGCCGAATAGAACAAGCAATCCAAAAAGCGCATAAACAATCACGCCTTGCTGAATTGATGCGCCTGCATGTAGTAAATAAATCATCGCCGCTACAATCGAAAACATCACTACGTCATTATTTGCTAGTCGTTTAACGAAAGTAGGGAGGTTAACCATACTTAGCCACATACCTAGCGTGAATCCGCATAATGCTCGGAGCAAGGATTGTGGGCCAGACGTTAAATCGATAGTGCCGTGAGTTGTAGCCATGCTGTAGAGCACAAACAGCATTAAGATGGGCAACCAAACTCCGCGTTTTGCGCCGTGGGGAACCATGCACACGATAACCGGAAACAACATATAACTTAGCCACTCGACGCTAAGCGACCAAGCGGGGAAGTTCCACGTCAACGCTGAAGAGGCTTCGAGACTTTGAAGCAAAAACAAGTTCGACATCAGAGTTTGTGGGACGTTGTAAGGCCCTTGAAACGCAGGGATGCCGCTTAATCCCCAATACTCTAATAACGGGCCTCCGTAGAATAAGATCGCATTGAAATATTTGAACGTTTCCCACAACACCAAAACGGCAATTGTCACTAGAAACAACGGGTAGATACGGCTAAACCTAAGCCACATAAACTGTCGCCAAGCTTTAAAACTAAATCCAGAAGTAAATGAATCTCGATAGACGAGCATCATCACGAAGCCACTGAGTATGAAGAACAGATCAACCGTCCCGAGGATAGCCAGTGTCGAGTGGTGTTATCTGAAACATGAAAATACGCCGCGACAAATTACGCAATGGAAAATTCTCACCAGAACAACGCACAAAAATTAGTTAAGTTCGTGACGCCATGTTTGTTTAGCTATTAACTAAACAAGCATGGCGAGCATTAATACTGACGATCGCTGCAGCATCGGTACTAGAGGCGAAGTTGGTCATCAATAATTCGAGGGCATTTTCAAGCTAGAAAGGGCTTTGTTGCTTAAATCGATGGAACTAAATCTAGAAGCTACGATCTGATCGGCTACACCCAT
>NZ_FUXU01000155.1 GCF_900167155.1 Enterovibrio nigricans DSM 22720
GCCTGAAACTCAGTATATTGCTTAAGAACCGAACAACTTTAGGCTGCCATGTCTTCCAACCGAATTAAGCAACAAAGCCCCCCGCAAGTGCTAATGCACTTACCCAATTTAATGCAACCTTCTTTCCGTTCATTGCAACTGCTCCTTATGAGTACATGCGGAACAACGGAGCAAAAGCCTTGCCACATTGGTGATATGGCTCGTATATAAATTGCAACTTTATGAAATTGATAAATAAAGAAAGGAAGAAAACAAGCGAAAGGAATATTGAGGGAAACGCTCACCCACTAGATTGGTGCAGAGGCTCCTAGGCGCCGCACCATATTAGGTACTTGGAATATACCGTGCACCATCATGTATAACGATGCAAAAAGGAAAGGAAAAGACTAGGCTTTCGTCATGCAAAAAAATGATGAGCCCTCACGGAGAGAAATCACGATGCAACGGCTTTTGCGCATCAGCGTACTACTCTTGCTGAGTTTGCCTGTTGCCTCTTATTCATACCCTTACTACGCCGTTTCTCATCCACATCGTACCTTGATGTACTTTACGCCCAGTGAAGACGACAACTCTAAAGCGTTCGAACAGCAGATGCTCATGCACGATTGCCAGATGAACGAGCGCAACCTCCACTCTCTCGTTCTGGACATGGGCTCAATGACTGATTCAAAAGGGATCTTTTCTTCCCAGGATATTACCCGTCTCGTAGAAAGGTTTCGTATCACCACAAAAGAACATGTCGCGGTTTTAATTGGAAAAGATGGAACGGAAAAATTTCGCTGGCAAAGCAAAGTCAATATCAATGAGTTGGTCAATGTGATTGACGACATGCCAATGCGACAAGGAGAGAAAGCAAAAAGCGGAATTCGGTGCAGTATCTAGAGAAGGGAAAGCCGAGAGAAACTCGGCTTTTGGACCATTTTACAGTTCAATAGTTACGTCTTGATTATCGTCGCGACTGCCTTCAGACAAATGCTCATATGCGAAGGAGAGTATGGCGATGAAATACACCATCGCGACGTAGCCCACCAGCAAATCCAGCATATAAAGCCCTAAAAAAGACACAAGCTGGGTCATCACGCCCACCAGAATTGGAAATACGCCTAACAGTAAAAAGAGCTGGGCCGTTTTTCCTTCCGTTTTTTGCCAAACCGCATTCACAGAAATATCGTCACCCACTGCAATCGCAGGAAAAATAATGGACAAACGGCATGAAACAAGTGCAAAACCTATAATAGCCACGAGCGACAGAATCAAGCCAAATGGCTCAACAAACATATTGAATCCGTAGACCAAAACGCCCATTCCGATCATAAAGAACGTATAACCCAGCGTATATACAACGAACTTACGCTCTATAGCACCAAACGTGATTCGTCCCCAGCTCGGTACTGATGCTTTCCCCAACAAAAGCACACGGTGCACGTTGATTGCCACCAAGATCGCCATTGCGAAAGCAACAAAACTGCTAAGAATGGCTAAATCACTATTTTTACTTTGGTAAACAGCAACATCAAGCAAGTAAGACAATACAAGCGGAATAGCAATGGCTTTTGAGATGGCCGCTTTCGCCTGCCAAGTACGTTGCGTTGCGAGTTTAAGCGTTTGTGCAAACACTGACTGAAATCCTTAAAACACGATTAGAGAAATATTTCGGCACTGATATTACACGCATATTCTGAGCATTCACCATTAATATCAGCACCATGGGTGACTAAATTCAAAATGACCTCTTTCAGTGTGCCGATTAATCACCAAACTTGCGCCGATACCTTGGCAGCATACTTTCGTTACCCATCAATCCACCTTGATGAACATAGAGAAGCTGCTTATCCGGTTGTTGCGGCAGCCAATCCAATAAGCAATGCCACATTAGCGGATCGTACAACAACTCAAACTCCACGCCTGTTTTCTCTTTGAGAGCGTGCCAAATTTCGTAATCATCTTTGTAAAGCTTACCGAAATGGTGGTTTCTGTCTGTTTCCAAAATCGTCGGAAAACACTGCTCCCCCAATTCTTCAAACTGCTTTATCAAGTAATCTTTACCGCCGACACAGGCACAAGTCACCACCTCTATACCTTTTGGCTTTAAGTGTTTGTGCAGAAACAATGCTGTCGTTCCAGTGCCTGATGGCAAAGCAACCACCAGTCGTTCAACGGCCTGATTTTCCGCCCAAACAGCAATTTCATCCGCAAGCTTCGCCACCCCCTCTTCCGCAATAGGCGAACGTCCACCTTCGGGTACGAAAAGGCAACTCTCGTCCAATCGGTGGCGTTGAATATAGGTTTCAGGGTGCATATTTTGTTCACAAACCTCGGAGACTGGAATAACTTTCGCCCCCAACGCTAACGCTTGCCGATAATTACCAATCGGCGTGCTTTTCAACCATTCAGGTATTCGGTCAACGTAAAATTCAAGCTGCCACCCTTTTAAGCTTGCCAGTGCGGCCAGTGACAACAAGGAATTAGCTTGCGGTGAGCCATAGCCAATAAGGTGAGTGACGGATGGGTCTTCATACGCCAGTAAACTCATCAGCTTCCGGGCTTTGTTGCCAGAGAAATGAGCATGAAGCAAATCATCACGCTTGAGGTAAAAGGTATGGTTGCAATAGCTATGGGAGGTAACAGGTGTATCAGCAATTTTCATAGGTGACATCAAACAATGGTCAGGCTGCAATTGTACACTTTCCTCAGCCTTTACCGCCAAAAGGTATTTTATTGGGCACTATTATCATTGCTGCTACTGCTACTGCTACTGCTACGAGATAAGCATATCTATCAGACAAGGCGAGTAACGCCTCAAAGAGTTACTCGCCCTAACCATTTTGCTCACTACATAACGCCGTAAAGTGCGTTAGTACATCGCTTTTGAAAGCTTAAAGTTTTTAAACATCGCCATGGTAAACGGGTTGCTGTCTTCTTCTGAGTGCAGGCGATACTTCACGTTCCCATTATCAATATTAAATACGTAATCCACACTGGTTGCACTGGAGCTCACAACCTCTGCACTGTCCAGGAGCCGGAAGAATGACCAAGGCCCCTTCACGGAAACGCTTCTCGGTGACTGATTAATCGATATCGGGACCAAGGTCACTCGGCTAACCGCTTCGCTCCGCAATGTGTTTGGCCATATCAGCTCAATATTCTTCCTCGGGCCATGGCTATATTCTACATATTGACCATCAACGTTGATCACCGAGCGACGCTGGTTGGGGCTCAACTCTACGGGCTCAATAGAAAACGCAACGTCCAACACACCTTTTCTATTAAAAAACGCCTGTTGAATGGTCTTGGCCGCTTCAAATTGTTTTAAGAACGCCTTACCGATTACACCATCATCCGCCTGAATATCTAAACTGCTGGCGTTATTGATGAGTGGAGATAGGTCGTTATTGTAAAACTGAGATAAGGTGCCATCCGGTGCAAAGAAAGCCTCGAAATCTTCCAACGCTACATCTTTTTTAGAACGCTGATTAAACGGATAACGAGACGCTAGCTTAGAGGCAAACTCTTCGTAAACTTCCTCATCCCACTTCTCTTCTAAATAGGTCAACGCATCTTTCTGAATGACTAACCAGCTTTCCTGCGCCAACGTATGCAGCATGGTGTTGTATGGTGGCGGTAAACCGTCGGAGACCTGCTGAAGTACATAGATAGGATCCGTATCGTTAAGCATCAAACGGGATTTTGTCGCTTCCAACGCGGCTTTACCTACGTGCTGCGCATCCGTCAGCCTTCGCATGTACGCCAACAACTGAGACACCGCTTCAATAGACTCGTTGAAATAAATAGGATCGCCCTGCTGCACTGATGCGAGGTCATTCAGTCTGGTGAATTGACCATCAACCATGGCCGCGACACGATACTCTGAGGATTTGAGTAACTCATCTCTCGCTTCGTCGTTTTCAGGAAGCTCAGGGAACAGGTCGGTATTTTCCGTCACTTCTTCTAACAGGCGGGGCTTTGTTGCTTAAATCGATGGAACTAAATCTAGAAGCTACGATCTGATCGGCTACACCCATCAATCGTCGTAGTCTCATG
>NZ_FUXU01000017.1 GCF_900167155.1 Enterovibrio nigricans DSM 22720
CATGAGACTACGACGATTGATGGGTGTAGCCGATCAGATCGTAGCTTCTAGATTTAGTTCCATCGATTTAAGCAACAAAGCCTTCACTGATCCTAAAAATGGAAAGCGTTACCAACTGGTCGACAAGCCTGCAACCTTGATCCATCGCCCGCGTGGACTTCACCTTGAAGAAGCGCACATCATTTTCAATGGCAAGTCGATCCCAGCCGCTTTGATGGATTTCGGGCTCTACTTCTTCCATAACTACCAAAGCCGCCAACAGCGTGGCCAAGGGGTCTATTTCTACCTCCCTAAATTGGAGTCCATGGAAGAGGCGGCATGGTGGGAAGCGGTTTTTGATTTCACCGAGCGTTATTTTAAAACCGAGTCAGGGACAATCCGCGCAACGGTATTGATTGAAACCCTGCCCGCCGTATTCCAAATGGAAGAAATCTTGTATGCCTTGCGCAAGCACATCGTGGGCATGAATTGCGGCCGTTGGGATTACATATTCAGCTACATCAAAACGCTAAAAAATCACACCGATCGCATCTTACCTGACCGTCATGCTATCGGCATGGATCAGCCTTTTCTCGACGCTTACAGCAAACGTTTGATTCAAACCTGCCACCGTCGAGGAGCATTAGCGATTGGCGGCATGTCAGCATTTATCCCTTCAAAAGACCCTGATGAAATGGCACGCGTGACGCAAAAGGTCATTGAAGACAAACGCCGAGAAGCCACTAACGGCCACGATGGCACTTGGGTAGCACACCCGCACCTCGTCACCCTTGCACGCGACACGTTTGATCAATACCTGAACGGCGCGACGAACCAACGTTGCTTTATGCCGGATGGCACCTATGACGCAGCTGTGTTGCTTCAACCCTGTCAAGGGCCAAAAGACGAAGCTGGCGTCAGAAAGAACATCCGAATTGCTGTGCTTTATATGGAAGCATGGCTTCGCGGCATAGGCTGCGTTCCCATTTACGGAATGATGGAAGATGCTGCCACGGCAGAAATCTCTCGTGCCAACATCTGGCAATGGCTGAAACATCAAGTCTCTTTAGACGATGGCAGAGTCTTTACCATTAAGATGTTCAAACAATGGCTGAACCAAGAGGTCGCAGACATGACGGCAGCGGCTGGCAATGAAGAGAACAGGAAATTTGAAGACGCATCGGCGATGTTCTATTCCCTCTCCACGGATAAAGACTTTGCAGATTTCCTGACAATTCCTTGCTACGAAAAACTCGAATAACACGCATTGGCAGCGGCAAGACTGTCGCTGCCGTCCACTTCAAGGAGATCGACATGGAAAATCTGACGATGACAAAGGCACTGGAAATAACCACGCAGGTATTTCTCGCTGCCCAAGAGCGAAAAACCGCGCCACTAACGGTGGCCATTTTAGACAAAGGTGGTGCGCTTATTTCGCTTCAAAGGCAGGATGGGTCAAGCATGATGCACCCTGAGATCGCCATTGCCAAAGCATGGGGTGCATTAGCTCTGGGCTGTTCATCTCGAAAAATCGCGGATGATGCGCAAACTCGGCCTTGCTTTATCTCGTCAGTGGCCACCCTCGCACAAGGCAACCTTGTTCCGGTGCCCGGGGGTGTGCTCATCCGTGATGATACGTCTGAACTCCTTGGAGCCGTCGGGGTGTCCGGTGACATTTCTGATACGGATGAAGCCGTTGCGATTGAAGGTATTTTTGCGGCAAAATTTTGCACCGACAGTTCGCTGACCCTGTAAGCACGCCAACTTTTACAAGAGACACCGCCACACGCATTAAAAATTTTTATTTGGCGGTGTTTCACTTCATTCCCTATGAAATTTCCCCGTAGTCTCCGCTATGGAACAGAACACATACCGCAAACCCATAACAGAGCCGATACAATAAAAGCAGCAATGTTGTACAATCAGTTCAGATATTCATATACAAAAATCAACAACAAAAGGTTTCGTTCGCTTTCAGAACGTTATTTAACAGCAAGTTCGTCGAGTGACGAATTTGGAAAGGAACTACTGTATGACAGGGCTTCTCAAAGCAACCCATAAAAAAAACAAACCGACAAACCCTAAACTCACCCAAGACGATATCGTTTACGGGCATATTTTTGATGCCATCCTCGAACAGCGTCTTCCGCCCGGTACCAAGCTCAGTGAAGAAGCATTAGGGGAAATATTTGGCGTGAGCCGCACCATTATACGACGCGCCTTACTCCGTCTTTCAGTGGAACAGGTGGTCAGCACTCGGCCAAATCGCGGTTCCATTGTGGCTTCTCCATCAGTAGAAGAAGCCATGCAAATTTTGAAAGCGCGAGAGGTCATGGAGTTGGCGATCGTTGAACTTGCCGCTGAGAATGCCACCAGTGAACAAATCGCCAAATGCCGCATAATGGTGGCCGAAGAGCAAGAGGCAATCGCGCAAAATGATACAGGTCGAAGCATTCGCCTGTCCGGCGAGTTTCACATTGAGCTTGCTGCGATGGCGAACAATCTGCCACTGATGAGTTTCCAGCGCAGTTTGGTTTCTCAATGTTCGCTCATTATTGCCTTGTATGAATCGTCCAAGAAAACCAACTGCTCCTGCGATGAGCACACGCAATTACTGGATGTTATCGAAGCGGGAGACAAAGCGTCCGCAATCGCGCTGATGAAAACACACCTCGATCATATCAACTCCAAACTTAACCTTCAGGACGAAAATAATGCTCAAGATCTTCACGCTGTATTTTCTAATGTCGTGAAAAAGAAAGCCTAAGTTCTTCGCCGATCGCCCCACATTTCGGTGGGGCAACGTTCCCTCTGCGCACTTATATCCAACTTGAAATCCATACCACATTTGAGAATTCATACCAATCCCCATCACGGATTGTATACAATTTCACCTAAACATTTTGTTAAACGGCATGGTGGAAAAACCATTACCCTATGTTTTTATTATCATTTAACATGTTACACCCATGTTATCGCAGTGTTTTCATAAAGTTGACCGCACGGTCAGAAATAACTAGTTTGTAATCAATGGATACGAAGACGTCATGGAGGCCGTGTGATCCGTTTTCTCTTAAATCAGAACTTACAGGAAGAGACCAACATCTCTCCTAACCTGACCATACTGAACTACCTTCGCGAACACGTGCGCAAAACAGGCACGAAAGAAGGGTGTGGCTCTGGCGACTGTGGGGCCTGTACAGTGGTATTGGGCGAAGTGGTCGAAGGTAAACTTGAGTATCGCAGTGTGAACTCATGCCTAACATTTGTGTCAGCCCTTCATGGCAAACAGCTCATTACCGTTGAAGATTTACGAACCAAGAATGGTTTGCACCCAGTACAGCAAGCCGTCGTCGATTTTCATGGTAGCCAATGTGGTTTCTGCACACCGGGCTTTATCATGTCGATGTTTGCGCTGACTAAGAACCACCCAAACGCTGACAAAGAAGAAACCTACGAAGCGTTAGCGGGAAATCTCTGTCGCTGCACAGGTTATCGTCCCATTGTCGAAGCTGCACTGTCATTGAGTCAGGAAACACCAATCCGCGACCAATTCGCCGAATACGAAAGCGACATCATCGCGAAACTCAATGCAATCGGTAAACCTGATCTTGAGTATCATGCCGATGGTAAAACGGCGTTCACGCCAACCAATAGCGATGAGCTTGCACAAACCTTAATGGCGCATCCAAATGCAAAACTGCTTGCAGGTGGTACAGACCTAGCGCTTGAAGTGACGCAGTTTCATCGCGATATCGACAAGCTTATTTACCTCGGCCGCGTTGATGACATCAAAACCGTCCACGAAACCGACACGCACATCGATATTGGCGCGAACGTGCCATTTACGGATGTCTACCGTGCGCTTGAACCTCACTACCCCGATTTCGGAGCCTTGCTGCAACGCTTTGCATCACTACAAATCCGCAATCAAGGCACAATTGGCGGCAACATCGCCAATGCTTCCCCGATTGGAGACGGGCCTCCACTTCTTATCGCCCTAGGAGCCAGTATTGTTTTACGCCGTGGCGATACCGCGCGAGAAATTCAGCTCGAAGATTTCTTCAAAGGCTATAAGGTCACTGAGTTACAACCTGCTGAGTTTGTTCAAACTATTCGGGTGCCAAAACCTCAGCCAAACCAGACATTCAAGGCGTACAAGATCTCAAAACGTTTTGATGATGACATTTCAGCTGTTTGTGGCGCATTCAATTTAACATTTGATGGCGACATTGTTTCAGACGCACGTATCGCGTTTGGCGGAATGGCTGCGATACCCGCGCGCGCAAGTCACTGCGAACAGGCGTTAGTGGGGCAACCATTAACGGCAGCAACGATTCAATCTGCGATGACGGCATTAGGCAACGATTTTTCCCCTATCTCTGACTTCAGGGCAACAAAAGAATACCGCGCCGAAACCGCTGCAAACCTACTCTACCGCTTGTTCACGGAGTTGAACTACACCACGGATGGAAAAACGATTGAAACGAGGGTGATTCATTATGTCTCGTAAAACAGCACCAAATATGACCATGGAAGAAATGGCGGCACAGGCCAAAGCAGGTTTAGCTACCGGCGTTGGTAAATCGGTCAAACACGAAAGCGCGGAAAAACAGGTATCTGGCGAAGCTCTCTATATCGATGATCGCGGCGAGTTTCCGAATCAACTCCATGTCTACGCATTAATGAGCCCTCATGCTCATGCCACGATCACTAAATTAGACGTGTCTCCCTGCTATAACATGCCTGGTGTTCGTACTGTCATCACTGCGAATGATGTGCCGGGTGAACTCGATATCGGCCCAATCTTACCGGGCGACCCAATGCTTGCCGATGGCAAAGTGGTGTATGTAGGGCAGCCTGTTATTGCAGTTGCCGCAGACAGCTTGGATAACGCGCGCAAAGGTGCTGAAGCCGCGATTATTGAATATCAAGAATTACCTGCGGCTTTAGACGTAGAAGATGCGTTAGCACAAGAGCTGTTCGTGACAGACAGCCACACGCAAAAACGTGGCGATTCCACCAGCGCGATTGCTCAATCTGCGCATGTTCTAGAAGGCTCACTGCATGTGGGTGGACAAGAGCATTTCTATTTGGAAACACAGGTATCCAGTGTTGTTCCTACGGAAGATGGCGGCGTCATTGTTTACTGCTCGACCCAAAACCCAACGGAAGTACAAAAGCTCGTTTCGTCCGTGTTGGGTGTACCCATGCACAAGGTGCTTATCGACATGCGCCGCATGGGCGGTGGATTTGGGGGGAAAGAAACACAAGCAGCAGCACCCGCTTGTATCGCCGCTGTGATCGCAATCCAAACCGGACAACCGGTTAAATTCCGTCTGCCACGTCGTGAAGACATGATGATGACAGGAAAACGCCATCCCTTCTTCAACCAGTACAAGGTAGGATTTGACGATAACGGCGTCATTCAAGGTATCGAGATTGTGGTATCCGGTAATGCGGGCCACTCTCCTGACCTCTCTCGCTCCATTGTCGATCGCGCCATGTTCCATTCTGACAATGCATATTACCTCAACAATGCCACCGTGACGGGGCATTGCGTGAAAACCAATACGGCATCAAACACCGCATATCGTGGCTTTGGTGGCCCACAGGGTATGATGACCATTGAACATGTCATGGACACCATTGCAGGCCACCTTAATAAAGATCCGCTAGAGGTGCGCAAGGCCAATTACTACGGCACTTCATTCAGCCAAGACAAAGGCGATGGTCGAGACGAAACCCACTACTTCCAAAAGGTCGAAGATAACTTCATCCATGAAATGACGGCTGATTTGGAAATATCCTGTGACTACCAAGCGCGCCGCAAAGCGATTGCAGAATTCAATGCCACCAGCCCAATCCTGAAAAAGGGCATTTCGATTACACCAGTGAAGTTTGGCATCTCATTCACTGCCACTTTCCTCAACCAAGCTGGCGCACTTGTTACTGTCTATACAGACGGCAGCATTAACCTTAACCATGGTGGCACAGAAATGGGCCAAGGCCTTAACACCAAGGTGGCGCAGATTGTCGCAGAAACCTTTAACGTGGACGTTGATACCATTCAAGTGACGGTCACCAACACGGAAAAAGTCCCCAACACGTCACCCACGGCTGCTTCATCAGGCACAGACCTGAACGGTAAAGCCGCGCAGAATGCTGCGTTGATCATCAAAGAACGCATGGTCGATTTTGCATCTTCACATTTTGATGTATCACCCAATGACGTGGTCTTTAGCAACGGGATTGTCACGATTGGCGACAAAGAAACCCTGACTTTCGCCGACTTTAGTGAGCTTTGCTGGTTCAACCAAATCTCGTTGGCAGCGTCGGGCTTCTATCGCACGCCGAAGATCTTTTACGATCACGCAACGGCCCGCGGCCGCCCTTTCTATTACTTCGCTTACGGCGTTTCCTGCTCCGAAGTCATTGTCGATACGCTCATCGGCGAATACAAAGTGCTGCGTGTAGACATACTTCATGATGTTGGTGCGTCACTCAATCCTGCCATTGATATTGGCCAAGTTGAAGGCGGATTCATTCAAGGCATGGGGTGGCTGACGACAGAAGAGCTGGTTTGGAACGATAAAGGTCAGCTCATGACATCGGGCCCTGCGAGTTACAAAATCCCTGCCGTGGCTGACACACCGGAAATTTTCAATACACGATTAGTGGAAAATCGCGCCAATCCTGAAGACACCGTCTTCCATTCAAAAGCCGTCGGTGAACCGCCGTTTATGTTGGCGATTTCTGTGTGGAGTGCGCTTCGCGATGCGATTGCGAGCATTGCAGACGAAGGAGAAATTCCCCACTTACCTGCCCCAGCCACACCTGAGCAGGTTTACAACGCGATTAAACAAGCGCGTAAAGGTAAGTCTTCTGTGTCGTTTGCCCTGTAAACGGCGCACCAGAACCATGGAGGTCAGTCATGTTTAAAGACAATTGGATCCAGGCACTGGCGGAATTTGAAGCCAAAGGCACACCGTGTGTCATGGTCACTGTACTGGAAGATAAAGGCTCGGTGCCTCGCGGCGCAGGCACCAAGATGCTCGTTACTGACAGCGATATCATCGCCACCATCGGTGGTGGGCATCTCGAACACGTTGCCATGAAAACTGCGCAGGAAATGCTGGCTCAAGGCGAGCAAGAAATGAAAGTTGAACGCTTTAATCTCGGCGCGAGATTGGGGCAATGCTGCGGCGGTGTCGTTACGCTAAGTTTCGAGCCCATTGGTCAACAACGCCATGTCCTTGCCCTCTTTGGTGCAGGTCATGTCGCGAAAGCACTCGTACACATTCTGGCGACGCTACCCTTTAAGGTCATTTGGATCGATGAGCGAGAAGAGCAATTTCCCGCACATTTACCCGACAACGTCGAAATGCGCGTGAATGATGACCCTGTGGGTGAAGTGTCTACCTTACCTGCAAACAGCATGTATCTGGTGTTAACCCACAACCACCAGCTCGACTTTGATCTTTCTCGCGCCATTCTAAAACGGGGAGACAGCCGCTACTTTGGGCTTATTGGCTCCTTGTCTAAGAGAAAGCGTTTTGACTATCGCTTAAAAGAGCGAGGTTTTAACGATGACGATATCAACACCATGATTTGTCCTATCGGCATTGAGGCGGTCAAAGGAAAGCACCCCGCTGAAATTGCCGTTTCTGTCGCTGGAGAACTCATTGCTTGCTATCAAGGCGAACAAATTCTCAATAAACGCGAACACGCTACAAACGGAGCCGAGGCACAGAAACGACCCGAAAAGCTCTCTATTCTGAATAGAGATCCTGAAGAAAACGATAAAAATAACAAAGAGAAAATAAGGGCATAAAGGAATGAAAGACCCAAAAGCTCATCCGGCGAAAGCCTTTCGCACTGCCATATTGCATAGCATTGCAAACCCTACTGATGTTGGGTTGGAAAACTCATACCAATATTTTGAAGACGGCATTCTATTGGTTGCGGACGGCCATGTCGTTAAAGTCGGAGACGCAAAAGAGATATTACCCACACTCGATGACAGCGTCGTTGTGACCGAGCTGGAAAACAAGCTCATCACCCCTGGCTTTATTGATACCCATATTCACTACCCGCAAACAGGGATGATTGCTGCCTATGGCGAACAACTTCTGGATTGGCTAAACAACTACACGTTTCCAGAAGAAAAACGCTTTGCTGATAAAGACTATGCCAGAGAAGTTGCCGTGCAATTCTTAGATGAACTGGCACGAAATGGCACCACCACAGCACTCGTTTTCGGAACTGTACATAAAGAATCCGTTGATGTGTTTTTTCAAGAGTCCGAGAAACGCAATCTTCGTATGATTGCGGGCAAAGTGCTAATGGACAGAAACGCCCCAGACGATCTGAAAGACACACCGGAATCGGGTTACGAAGACAGCAAAGCCCTCATCGAGAAATGGCACAATAAAGGTCGCCTCCATTACGCAGTAACACCTCGTTTCGCGCCAACCAGTACCTCTGAGCAATTGCGCTTAGCGGGCAAGTTGCTAGAAGAGTACCCCGACGTTTATATGCATACACACCTTTCCGAAAACCAGAAAGAAATTGAATGGGTACAGGCGTTATTCCCTGAGAGCAAAAACTATCTGGATGTGTACGATCAACATGGCTTACTTTCAAGTAGATCTGTATTTGCCCACGGTGTTCACCTTTGTGAAGGAGAGTGCAGCAGACTCTCTGAAACTGACTCCGCTATCGCGTTTTGTCCAACATCTAACCTTTTCTTAGGCTCTGGCTTATTTCCACTTTCAGATATGGAAGCAAAAGGGATCAAAGTCGGTATGGGAACGGATGTTGGTGCCGGCACCAGTTTTTCACTGCTGCAAACCATGAGTGAAGCCTATAAAGTGATGCAACTTCAAGGCGATAAACTTCATCCGTTTAAATCGCTCTACCAAGCAACATTGGGCGGCGCGAAAGCACTGTCTCTCGACAATGTAATTGGGAATTTCGAATCGGGAAAAGAAGCAGACTTTGTTGTATTGGATCTCAATGCAACACAACTGATGAGATTTAGAATGGAGCACGCGAAATCGTTAGAGGACAAACTCTTTGTCCTGATAACGATTGGCGATGACAGAACCATCGCCAATACCTATTCATACGGTGAGTGTGTTTACGAAAAACAATGATTCTCTGTGTATTTCGCGGGTAAATCACCCGCGAAAGATCGTATGCCAGGCAACAACCTGCGGAATGTTAGCCAACGCATTGATCATCGGATATTCGACATCAACTTCGCCATACCTTTGCTTGTATAGCTCATACGCTTCAGCAACCGTTTTAGCCTCAACCATATCACCACTCATTTCAAAGCCCTGCTCTAGCAGTTGAAACTTTTCTGCGTAGAAATCAATACCGTCGAAATCTACATGTATGGCAACCTTGTTTTTGAGAAAGAATAGATAGCGACTCATAGTAAGTACCCCACTTGAAAAGAATCAAAAAGTTGTATGGAAAGCACTCTAGGTTTCGCTGTTGTAGACAAATGCAATGTCACAAGATCTCGTCTATAACGACATATTTAAGGATAATTGTTCGTCTACATACCTGCTCAATGTGCTAATAACACTAACATATTGCTTCTTTCAGAATGTTGCGCCACCCCATAAATATAAACTCGCTCGCATCTTCGCCACTTACCACACACACTAGATGTGACAACGTCACTAATGAATACGCAATGAACCGAGAACGATCACAGTCATGCCAAGATAAGCCAAAAGGCGTCATGCTTTTTACATAAAAAAAGCCGCTGAGCGGCTTTTATAGATCATATCGCGGGTTAAGCGTGCTTTGAGAGAAACGTTGTGAGCGCATCCAAAACAAAGGCGGGTTGCTCCATATTGCTGATATGCCCTGCATGAGGGATCAGAATATATTCACTTCCATCGATCGCATCGTGCATTAACATCGATTCCAATGGTGAACGAGGCTTGTCCTCGGCTCCTACCATGATAAGTGTCGGCACAGTGAGCTTTTCGATTTCATCAAATGTGTCTCGACGATCAAAAACGATGCGACCCACTTTCGTCATATTCACAGCTTCACTGCCTTTTAGACCACTCAACTTGGCGCGGAAACCTGCAACCAACTCAGGATTCGCGGTTTCAGCATCCGTCGCAAAAAACAATGGCGTAATGGCGTCAATGAGGGGGTCTGGAACGCTTTGTGTGGCTTCAATAGCATCTAACATGCCGAAGTACTTCGCTTTAGTAATTTCAGGTTCGTACCCAACGAAGGTATCCATTAATACCAAAGACTTCACGCGCGAAGGAGCTTGAAGGGCAAGTTCTGCTCCCCACATCCCGCCGACTGACAAGCCAACGATAGAGAAGGTTTCAATGTCCAGATGATCCATCAGTGCCAACATATCAGCGGCATAATCCACCAATGATTGTGTTTCAGCGGGCATTGATTCAGATTCACCGTGCGCCCATAAATCTGGCACGATACAACGATAACATTGGCTCAACACCTCAACCTGAGGAGCCCACATTTTGCTGTCCCACAAATAACTGTGTCCGAACAGCAGGACCGGACCGTTGCCGATATCCTGATATGCCATCGATTTACCATGACGAGTAAACATCTTCATCGTATTCCCTGTCGACTAATTTTCTTTATTTAAACACAAAAAAAGCGCCAGATGCTGGCGCTTTTTGTTAAAAAGGGTGGCTTACTCAGCGTCTGGTTTCTTTTTCTTAACCATGAACACATCTTCGCCCACAGAAACCGTTTTGTAGAAGCTCTTATCACGCTGTTTAGGCGCGGCTTTCTTCGCTGAAGGTTTATGTGCTTTCTTCGCGTGTGTCGGCTTTTTAGCATACGTTTTCTTATGCTTAGGCACTAAGCCTTTAAACTTGCCAACCAGACCTTCAAACGTTGCAAAGCTCATGGTTTTATCCAAAAAGCCTTCAATGCTCTTAAAGCTGTTCCAGTCTTTTGGACCCACAAACGAGATAGCAATACCTTTGTTACCCGCACGCCCAGTACGACCAATGCGGTGAACGTACTCTTCTGCGTGTTTTGGCATATCAAAGTTCACTACGTGTGATACGTTTGAAATATCCAAGCCACGAGAAGCAACGTCTGTCGTTACCAGTACTTTATGCAAGCCACGTTCGAACTCGTTCATAATACGGTTGCGTGCCGTTTGGTTCATGTCACCGCTCAGTGCTACCGCTTTAATACCGCGTTCAACAAACAATTTCGCTAGGCGATCAGTGTCCGCGCGCGTTGCTGTGAACACCATCATTTGCTGGTATTGCTCTTCTTCCATCACACGATCAAGCAGCGCTTGTTTGTGATCAAGATGGTCGCAAAGGTAGAAGCGTTGCTCGATGTCTTTGTGTTCTTCATTGACGTAACCAATCGCAACACGCTTTGGTTCATTCAACATGTCAGCGGCAATTTCGTTCACTTGTTTGTGGTCGAGTGTTGCAGAGAACATCAAGGTTTGACGACGACGGTGCCCTGCCGCTGTATTGATCGCTTTCAACTGCGGTGCAAACCCCAAGTCCAGCATACGGTCAGCTTCATCAAGGATCAGCATTTCCAAACCTTCAAGGCTCAGATGGCGATGCTCAAGGTGGTCAGCAAGACGGCCCGGCGTTGCAACAACAAACATTGGGTCTTTACGGAACTCTTTCGCTTGGTCGTTAAAGTTTTCACCGCCAAGGATCAACACGCCTTTGTATGGGGTGCCTGCTAGCAGTTTTTTCAGCTCACCATAAACCTGCTTGGCCAGTTCACGCGTAGGTGCAAGAATGACAACACGAGGGTCGCGGCGGCTGAATGCTTTCACACGCATAACGCGCTGAAGCGCAGGCAGCAAAAACGCCAGTGTTTTACCTGAGCCAGTTTTAGACGACGCGAGCAGATCTTTTCCAGTAGAAATAACTGGAATGGCTGCGGCCTGAATGTCGGTAGCTGCATCAAAACCCCAGTGTTCCATTGTTTTTATCAGGCGCTTGTCTAAACCCAGATTTTCAAATTGCAAAGGTAATACTCCAAAATCATTCTTTATACAGGGAGTTACTGAGTCTACTTTTACCCATCAACCCATGGCGACTCCCGTGGAAATTCGGCGCGAATACTACCATATTTCTGCAATTTCACGCAGTTTTTATTGTGTTTGATCACACTTTTGTGGTCGTTAATACGCCAATCATCGGCAATTCGCAGGGTTACGAGTAGCTTATCAAACCATTGAAACCTAAAAGAGTGGTCAATATGTCAGATTCAAAAGTCCTTCAACGCTGGAAACGCTTTACGCTTGAAGAAAAATTGCACACTTTACCCAACGGTGTTGAGACCTCGCATATTACCCTCACGCATCCCGGCGCTGTTGTGATCCTCCCAGTCGCAAACGATGGGAAGCTCGTGTTACTCCGTCAATACCGCCCATCCATAGCGTCATGGATTTACGAGTTTCCTGCAGGAACATTAGAATGTGGCGAAGACAAATTGCTGTGCGCAAAACGAGAGTTGGCAGAAGAAGCCAAACTTGCCGCGTCTGAATGGCACTCCCTCGGTGAAAGTCTCCCTGCCCCCGGCTTTTGTGATGAATCACAGTACTTGTTTTTGGCCAAAAACCTGACGCATGCTGAGGCGGATATGGACGAGGATGAGGTAATTGAAGTTGTGCACTTTTCCGTAGAAGATGTTAAGCAGATGATCGTTAACAATGAAATTAAAGACAGCAAAACAATTGTCGCCTTTTGCCGCGCACAATTGATGGGTTTGATCACATAGGACAGACGTAACAATGTGTTTACATTGACATCCGACCAGTTGTCGAATTAGGGTAAATGTTGCTGGATCGAATCAAGGATGAAAGATGAAACAGACGCTTGTCCGTGCCAACCGAATGCTAAAACTCTTTGGTTTTTTCAAGGTGCCGTTAATTTGGTATTGCCGCCCAAAGATCCTTGTATTGGATGACGAGCAAGTACAAGTTCGCATCCCCCTCAAACGAAAAACCAAAAATCACCTGAACAGCATGTACTTTGGCACCTTGGCAATAGGTGCCGATGTTGCGGGCGGCTTTATGGCGATGAGTAAAGCTGAGGCCAGAGGGCGAAAAATCTCACTGGCATTTAAAGCAGTGAAAGGCGATTTTCTGAAACGCCCAGAAGCCGACGTTCTTTTTACATGTACCGACGGTAAACTCATTGACGAAATGCTGGACAAGACATTGGCCACTGGTGAACGTGTAAATCAAGCAGTGAGAATCACCGCAACCTGCCCCGCGATCAATCACGACGAACCCATGGCTGTTTTTGACCTAACGCTTTCAGTGAAAGTTGTTTCATAGGTAAAACCACATTTAGTACTGTATAAGTCGCTTGTCTAAGTTCTATCACACAAATTTAACCTTTAATCAAGGTAACTTTTTGCCCTTTTCTTCTTTTGCTTATTAGACTTAAGTATAAGTTTGTTAAGGGTGGAGAGCGTTTTGATCAGGAAAATAGGCGACTTTTTAAGCTCGACACTGCACCGGGGATCATTCTCATTGCAACGGCCTTTGCCGCATTGATTATTGCTAACTCTCCCCTTGCTCCCGCTTACCTGTCTTTACTGGATACGCCGATACACATAAAGATTGGCGCACTGGATATCGAGAAAAACCTCTTACTGTGGATAAATGATGGCCTGATGGCCATTTTCTTTTTATTAATAGGTTTGGAAGTCAAACGTGAGTTAATCCAAGGCGCATTGCGGACTCGATCCCGCGCTATGTTTCCCGTTGTAGCCGCGATTGGCGGGATGGCTGTTCCGGTTTTAGTCTTTGTCGCGTTTAACATGGGAAACCCTGAAGCTTTGCAAGGATGGGCAATCCCTGCTGCAACCGACATTGCCTTTACCCTCGGCGTACTCGCGCTTTTTGGCAAACAAACGCCCGTTAGCTTAAAAGTATTTCTTCTTGCTCTGGCGGTTATCGATGACTTAGGCGCAGTCATCATCATTGCGTTGTTCTTCAGCAGCGATCTCTCCCTCATTTCACTCGCCATTGCCGTTCTGGCCAGTGCCACCTTGTTTTATATGAATGCTAAAGGTGTTGCGAGATTGACGGGCTACTTACTGGTGGGCGCAATTCTGTGGGTTGCTGTATTGAAGTCAGGCGTTCATGCCACCGTGGCGGGCGTGATCTTAGGCTTTGCCGTGCCGTTGCGCATTAAACACCACCGCGTTCGTAGCCCGTTAAGGTACCTCGAACACGGTATCCATCCTTGGAGCAGTTTCGCTATCTTGCCGCTGTTTGCTTTTGCTAACAGTGGTGTTCCTCTCGACAATTTCAGCGTAGACATGCTGTTAGAGCCATTGCCTCTCGGAATTACGCTCGGGTTGCTGCTGGGTAAACCGATTGGAATTTCAGCCGCCTGCTACCTCGCAATCAAAGCGAATATTGCCAGTCTCCCGAAAGGGCTCGACTTTAGCCACATTATGGCCGCGTCGATCCTTTGCGGAATTGGTTTCACGATGTCAATTTTCATCACCACACTGGCGTTCCCTGGGGCTGACTCTCATGCTTTGGTGGATCTCTCTCGTGTCGCCATTTTCATTGGATCTATATTAGCGTCAGTGATCGGTTACATGGCGTTAAAGCATACTTTGAGACAACAGAGTGCCGTCACCCAAGACGTTGCTGAATAGTCAAGCAGCGTCATTTAATTTTCCCAGTTATCCCCCTCGCACAACACACTGTATTCCATACAAAGTCTGACCATATTTTTGGTCAGACCACGTGTTTTTGCCTTTCATATTTTTGACATATAAAAGGGTGCTATTGACTTTCTGGGAAGCCGCATGACAACAGTATTGCAAGAACAAATCTACCGACTTATCAACCGATTCTGTGGATAAAAATTTCGTTATCCACACCCGAGAAATAATTGTATCCCACTGTTTTAATTGAAGTTTAAAGGTCAAGTTTTCAAATCAATTTTTCGTGAATTTTTTTGTGTGACGTCGTGCAAGTATTTCAAATGAAATGGATTTTGAGCATACAGCCAACTTGCCTGAATAAAATGCGTAAAATTTCAACCGATTTAATATCACTCAAAGAAGTGCGCTTTCGAATGGTCGGAGCCAAGAGATTGAGAATCAAACCTCTGCGAATAGAAACCAAGCCTGATTTATCATGTCAGAATGGCAAAGCAAACTTGCCAAGGTTAAAAGGTCTTTGATGCACCCCGGCGTATCAAGGTTTTTATTTCCCCCGTTTCATGATGCGGTAGCGTTCTGTGAAGTCCTGACGCAATATGATGAAACGCCGAGCTTAGTATTTGCAGCGCGTCACCATGGGACACCAGCAAAATGACTTTGTCCGTGTGGCGACACTCTAAGTCAGCAATGACATCCAACGTTCGTGCCCTAACACACGCTGTACTTTCAACACGCCTTTCCGCTTGATCTGAGTCCAGCGCGTCTTTTTCCCATACTGCTTCATATGACAGCGACGATAGTCCCTCATAGTCACCAAAGTAACGCTCTCTGAGCCGTATATCTTTTATCGGGCTGTTCAACGCCAGCACTTTTGCCACGATATCCGCTGTTTCTCTTGTCCGCATAAAATCAGAACAATAAATTAGATCAATCTGCGCATCTCGACACCCTATCGCCGCTTGCTTTGCTTGTTCCTTGCCCAGCGCTGAAAGACCAAAGTTAACGCAACCAATTTTGGGGTCACTGACGACAATATCCGCCACGTTGGCTTCGCTCTGTCCGTGTCTCATTATCATGTATGTATTTTTAAATACGGTCATATTTCCCTATACCTTGTTGATAACAACTATGTCCGTTTATGACTCGGATGGGTAGCAATCACATCGAGAGGTTCTGCGTTCTTGAGACGGCTACGGCTTAACTCACCGGCCTGATCAAGTATCGGGTAAGCGATTGAAGTAAAATGCGAATTAATCCGTATCAAATCTCTCAACAAATCTAAATACAAAGAGCGCCCCGAAACAAATGGTCCTTGATTATCCCTAAGCCCTTTCTGGTGTGCCAACGTCGCTTCACGCTCGATGCTCTTTACAATACTTTTTTGTTCAATCAATGCGCGTGCATTCGTGACATCCCCCGTCAGCAAAACACTGAATGCCAGTTCCATGTTTCGGTAAATACACTGTTTTAACTCTTCAATCGCGGCTTTTTCATAATCAGGAAGGTGTACATTCTGCTGAATGATCTTTTTGATGACTTCCGTCATGCTGCACTCCAGGATGTCACCTGCATGTTCTAGGTTGGTGGTATAAGACGAAATTCTAAAACACCGTCGTTGATACTTTTTAGGAATATCTTGCCGACTGAGCTCGGTTAGGTACCAGTTTATTTTTTCATGATATTCATCAACTAAATCATCTGACCGTTTAATGTTCTGAAGCTCAGCCCTATTTCGGGTGTGGAGCGCATCAAATGCACCATCCAGCATGGTTTTCAGTAAATCCCCCACTCTCAGAACTTCGCGTACCGAGTTTGTCAGGGCGACAGAAGGCTTACGGAAAGCTTTTCGGTCCAAGTATCTAGGGCTGTTGTCACTGGCTTCATTGACGGTATCTGGCACCCACTTTTCAAGTAATCTCGCACAGGGTTTAACGAAAGGAAGGAAGCTTATCGCCAATAGTACATTGAACATCATGTGAAAGTTGACAAGGACAATCGCAGGTTCACTTGCGTGAAACAACGACAACGATGCAATGATATTTAGCATCGGCAACGTAATAATGACACCAATAGCACGAAACACGAGATTGCCTATTGGCACGCGATAAATCGAAGGAGATGCATGTAGCGTATTGACCACAGCTGGTAACGCTGCGCCGAGATTCGCCCCTAAAATTAGCGGCATTCCCCCTTCCGTAGATATCACTCCCGAGCTTGCCATCGCAACAACAAGGAGAACAGTGGCTCGTCATTAAGGGCTGTCATCACTGATTGAATGGCAAGCGAATCCCGCATTGGTTCTGACGTAGACACAATGATATTAAGCGCGAGTAACATCAGTCCCAAACCAACACCAATCGCACCTATGGGTCGATGCTTTTCTTTCTTATTAAAGGACATCACAATAATGCCCGTGATGAGAAACAAAGGCTGTAACCAGCTCAAATCAAAGGTTAAAACCTTGGCAACGAGTGTCGTCCCTACATCAGCCCCGAGCAGAATCGCTAAACCACTTGCGGTTGCCAAGCCCTGATTCGCTAACGAACTCGCTAACAAGGCCGTCGCAGTACTGCTTTGAAGCAGACATGTCACACCTAGCCCTACACCAAACGCTCGCCAACGACTAAAAACAGCGCGGCCGAGACTCCGTCTAATTTTCCCACCAAACGCTTTAAGCACTGACTCTTTGACCAAAGTCAGACTAAACAACAGTAACGCAACGCCTCCTAACAGGTTGAAAAATATATATGTTCCACTCATTCACCCCCCATTTCACCACGCTAATTACATTTACTTTCAATGATGCCGTGCCTGCTTTAAACAAACTAATTTGAGCATATGTCTATTAACAACTTAGTCAAAAGTGAACTTTTGATCAACAAACGAACATTTTTATGTTCATTCGCTCATTTAATGTTGCTAAATTGTTATTTATGTTCTTTGCTTGATCGAAACAGGGAGAAATGAGCAGCTATGACCTCTGAATTAAAACTGTCATCAAAAGCCGAAATTCGTAGGAAAAAGATCATCGAATTGACACGGGCAAGAGGCAACGTATCTGTAGAGCTACTTACGGCGATGTTAGACGTATCTCCTCAGACAGTACGAAGGGATCTAAAACAACTCTGTAGCGACAACCTTTTACGCAGGCGCCACGGTGGCGTTGAATGTTTCGAGCAACAGCTTAATGCGCCCTACGATTTACGCGCAGCAACCAACCCCACGGAAAAGAAAGCAATAGCAGGGGCTGTCGCAGACGTTATTCCTGACGGGGCAACGGTGTTTATTTCCATAGGCTCTACACCGGCCATTGTTGCTGAAGCACTAACCAGTAAATCCGGCCTGACTGTTATGACGAACAACCTAAATGCAGCCATGGTGCTAAGCAATGAACCCAGCAACCGCATCATTATTCCGGGTGGTGAAGTACGCATGCCTGATAGAGACATACTGGGAGATGGCGTCTTGGAGTTCTTTAACAGTTACCGCGCCGAATACGGCATTTTTGGTGTCGCGGGCGTAGCAGAAGATGGTGGCTTACTTGATTTCCATACGTCTGAAGTACGCGTCCGGGAAGCCATTCGCACGCACTGTAAAACATCCATTTTGGTCATGGACAGTACAAAATTAACACGAACCGCTCCCGCCATCGGCGGAAACCTTTTTGATGTCGATTTGATCATCATGGATCAACATCCCGGCGATGATTTTTCCGAGATTAGTGACCGTGTTGGAGATCGTTTGAAGTTAGTAGGAGGCGACGCTTCATGAACTCAGAACCCTTTGTCTCATTCAACAACATCGCTAAACGTTGGAATGGGCAGCTTGGTGTCGAAAATATCTCGATTGATATTCCTGAAGGCGCATTCGTTGCGTTGCTTGGGCCTTCTGGCTGCGGCAAGTCAACGACACTTCGTCTTCTCGCGGGTTTGGAAATACCTGATGACGGTCAGATAAGAATAGAAGGTGCTGATGTCACTGAAATGGCGCCATCAGCCAGAAACCTTTCGATGGTTTTTCAATCCTATGCTCTGTTCCCTCACCTTTCTGTTGCAGAAAACGTCATGTTTGGCATGAAAGTTCGCAAAGTGCCCAAAGCCGAAAGACAGCAGAAATTAAGCAATGCACTCGATATAACTGGCTTAACTGGTTACGAAGAAAGAAAGCCCGGTGAATTATCAGGAGGTCAACGCCAACGCGTTGCCTTAGCGCGGGCTATCGTCGCGGGACAGCCTTTGTGCCTAATGGACGAACCCCTTTCTAATTTGGACGCCAAGCTTCGACATTCCGTTCGAAAAGACATTAAAAAGCTCCAGAAAGAACTGGGCATGACGGTGGTTTATGTCACGCATGATCAAACCGAAGCCATGAGTATGGCCGACATTATTGTCTTGATGAAAGATGGCAACATCATGCAAACAGGCTCCCCTCAACAGCTCTATAACGAACCGCAGAACACTTTTGCTGCTGAATTCATTGGCGCACCGCCGATGGCTCTCATCGAAGGCGGTGTCATCGATCAAACTGAACACGCCTCAAAAGTGGGCATTCGAACTGAGAACATTCACGTGGTTGAATCTGGTCTAGGTCGACTTAGCTGCACCGTATCCGAAAGTGAATATCTCGGTGAAGAGACCCATGTGTTGTTGGATCACCCCAAAGCCAAAGGGTTAGTGGTGAAACTGCATGGGTATAACTCCCTACAAGAAGGGAGCACGGTAGACATAACTTTCGAAGACAGTGCATTGCATTTCTTTGATGGTGATGGAAACAGAATGAATTAACACGGAGAGGCGCCACTTCTTGTCGTCATCACGTTCCAATCCATGATGCTGCGAGAAACGAAACCTCAAATAACGTTCAACGTAACCAATGGTGAAATTATGAAGTTCTCAACAGTATTGAGTTGTGCCTTTGCCAGTGCGTTCACACTTTCTTCACAAGCAATGGCGGCAACGACTGAGCTCAATATGTATTACCCGATTGCAGTAGGTGGAGCCCTAACCAAAGTCGTGGATGAAATTGTCGGTGATTTTGAAGCACAAAACCCTGACATTAAAGTTAATGCAATTTATTCAGGCAACTATGACGACACGCGCGTTCGTGCCTTATCAGCCCTAAATTCGGGAGAACCTGCGCAGTTAGCCGTCATGTTTTCTATCAATGTCTATGACCTGATTGAGCAAGACCTTATTTCTCCTTTTGATGATCAACTTAAAGGCGAAGCAGACCAGGCTTGGCTCAATGACTTTTATCCTGCGCTAATGGAAAACGGTCAGGCAGAAGGCAAAACATGGGGCATTCCTTTCCAACGCTCCACCATCGTTGCTTACTACAACAAAGACATGTTTCGCGCTGCGGGCTTAGATCCGGAAAAACCGCCAAAAACATGGGATGAGTTGGTTGAGGTCAGTAAAAAGCTCACCAACGATGATACTTACGGCATCATGATCCCTTCTACGGGCTACCCCTATTGGATGTTCCAGGCTCTGGCTATTCAAAACGGTAAAAAGCTGATGTCGGATGATGGCCTGACTACCTACTTCAATGATAAAGACGTTGTCGATACGCTTAAGTTCTGGAAGTCGTTATCTGAAGAACATGGTGTTATGCCCAAAGGGACGGTTGAATGGGGCACGTTGCGTCAAGCTTTCCTCGAAGGCAATACTGCCATGATGTGGCATTCAACGGGTAACCTAACCGCCGTTAAAAATGCAGCAAAATTCGATTTCGGCGTTGCTATGTTGCCGGGCAATGTTCGTCTCGGCTCACCAACTGGTGGTGGTAACTTCTACCTATTCAAAGACACTTCTGACGAAGAAAAAGCCGCTTCGATGAAGCTCATTAAATTTATGACCTCCCCTGAACAAACCGCTAAATGGTCTAAAGCTACCGGGTATATGGGCGTTTCGAAAGGGGCATATGAGACAGAAACGCTGCAAGAATATACCGAATCATTCCCCCCTGCCCTTGTTGCTCGTAACCAGCTCGAACATGCAGTGGCGGAATTTTCCACCTATGAAACGGCACGTGTGCGTGAAGGTTTAAACAACGCAATACAATTTGCATTGACCGACCAGAAAACACCGGAAGTCGCATTGGAAGAGGCGCAAACCTCGGCGAAACGTCTTCTTCGCGACTATCAGTAAGCCACCTGCTCCCTGTTCATGCGGGGAGCTCTCTAGTTGTAGAGTTCTACTATGAATCATTACGCCGAATTGCAGCGTCGTCGACAGCATTTATACGGTTGGTTTTTATTAACTCCGGCCGCAATTCTGCTCTCGCTGTTTGCATTCTATCCCTCAGCCGCAACCCTGTGGGAAAGCCTGTTTTCAAAAGGCACCAGACGTCGACCTTCCGAATTTTCGGGCCTTGAAAACTATGTCGATTTGTTCAATGACCCGACATTCTGGATAGTGGTAAAAAACAACCTTTTCTATGCTGCAATGACGATACCTCTCTCCATCATCATTGCTCTGACGATGGCGCTTTGGGCTAACGGGAAGATTTCAGGAAAAGGATTTGTCCGCACCGCGTATTTTACGCCAACCGTATTGCCGATGATCGCAGCAGCCAATCTATGGCTATTTTTTTACACACCTGATCTTGGCGTCCTCGATCAAATTGGTGCCTTCTTTGGTTTTGAGTCTGTCAATTGGCTTGGGAAACCGAAAACCGCATTGTGGGCAGTGATTATTGTGACGATCTGGAAAGAAGCCGGTTTTTTTATGATCTTCTACCTTGCCGCGCTTCAAACTATACCTGCGGACTACAAGGAAGCTGCCGATATTGAAGGGGCAGGACGCTGGACATACACGCGTCGAATCGTGTTGCCCTTATTGATGCCCACCACTCTGTTTATTGTGGTTAACGCCATGATTAATTCAGTAAAGCTTATCGACCACTTGTTTATTCTGACCAAAGGTGGTCCCTCTGATGCGTCAAAACTCATCCTCTATTACATATGGGAAATGGCATTCGCATTCTTCGATGCACCTCATGCCGCCGCAATGACCGTGCTGGTGTTGATTGTTTTAGGAATTGCAGCCGCTGTTCAGTTTCTGTATCTCGATAAAAGGACGCATTACCAATGAAAGCTATCGAAAAGCATCTCGACACATTCGGTGCACTGCTTCTCGCGGTCATTTGGATCTCACCGCTGCTGTTCGCGTTCTGGGCTGCGTTTCATACGACATCGGATGCCGTCAACTTCAATCTACTGTCTGGATGGACACTCGACAATTTCCGCATCGCGTGGGAAGGGGCACCGTGGATTAAATACTTTATAAATACATTTTGCCTCGTTACTGTGGTTTTGATTGGTCAATTTATCATTACCACATTGGCCGGATTTGCGTTTGCCCAGGTGTCTTTCCCGGGCAAAGATTTCGTATTTATTCTCGTTTTGCTTCAACTTTTCATCTTGCCTGAAGTCTTGATCGTGGAAAACTATGCGGTCACATCAAAACTTGGGTTGTTCGACACGATTCTTGGTGTTGGCATGCCCTACATGGCGAGTGCATTCGGCATATTTCTCATGCGTCAGTCTTTTAAATCTGTGCCTTATGAACTGCATGAAGCGGCAAGTGTTGAAGGGTGTTCGCTCTTTGGCATTCTGATGCGAGTTTATGTGCCCTTGGCCAAACCAACTTACCTTGCGTATGCCTTGGTGTCTGTCTCGACACACTGGAACAATTTCCTATGGCCTTTAATCGTTACTAACTCTGACGACACACGCCCTCTCACCGTTGGTCTCTCTATTTTCGGCGCACCAGAGAATGGCGTCGACATTTCAGTCATCTCAGCGGCGACGATGATGTCGATCGCGCCTCTGCTTATCGCTTTTCTCATCTTCCAACGGCAATTTGTCCAAGCATTCCTGCGTGCAGGCATCAAATGAGGAATGACTCATGACCCGAATTATTCAGTTAACCGATACACATATCGTTTGCCCATCCCAAAAAGTGTCAGGAGTACTCGATACCTATTCGCTCTTTGAGCGGGCCATCGAAAAGATCAATAAGGACTTGCCAAAACTCGGCGATATTGATGGCATCATCGTCACTGGCGACATTACTGACTGTGGTGATGTTGCCAGTTATGAAGCGTTTAAGCTGGTGATTGAACGACTTGCTATCCCGTATTACGTCATTCCTGGCAATCACGATCTACGGTCTTCCATGCACCAATGCTTCAACCAGTTGAATGATTTAAATCAATCCGATGAAATCAATTGGCTCCTGCCTTTTCACGACATTGATCTTATCGGTTTGGACACCGTTATACCGGGTAGCGGAGGTGGCCACCTTTCACCAAATGCCTTGCAGTTTTTGGACTCATCACTCGGTCAATCGACAGACAAGCCCGCGCTAATCGCTATGCATCACCCCCCTTTTGAGTCTGGAATTCAGTTTATGGATGCAATAGGGCTAGAAGGCGTGAATGAATTGCACGAAATACTCGTAAGTACACCAAGAGAAGTGAGAATCATATGTGGTCATCTGCACAACAGTATTGTGTGCAGTGTAGGGGGAAAAACTGTGCTCTCTTCACCCTCGACAGCAAGTACTTTCCTCACCGATCACAGAGATAATGCGCCCGTGGGGTTTACTCAAAATACGGGGGGCTACATGTTACACGAATGGAATAATGGCTTTCGCAGTTCATATTTAACACTTGCGGAGCCAGGCCATTTTTTTCCCTTCTAATTTGACGATGATGACGCGAGCTATGCAGTGCAGATACTTTCGACCTCTTTGACGATGGACTGTGCTCGCTGATTCAATTGTTCGAAGAAGTTGTACAAGTCTTGAATATCATCGCTCTGGTGTTTTTCTATCGTCAGACATAACGCGGCTAAATCATCGGCACCCACCATCGCAGCAGCACCTTTCATGCGGTGCGCAACTTTTCTCGCCGAAATCATGTCACCGCTATCTAATGCACATTGGAAGGCACCCAGATCGACTTGCTGACTCGTCACATATTTCGACAGAATATGGTGAAGTAGTTCTTCGCTATCCCCCAACTGGTCCCTTAACCTGTCTAAATCAATGCTCGGTTCACTGTCTGACACCGCTCCAATTGCAGGTGTTTGTGGCTCTGCTGCGTGTGAATCTGTCACTGTTGATATTGGCTCTATACAGACAGGGGGCGACAGAGCACGAGTCGAGAACTTGTCAGACGACACGTACAACGTCATCAAGTTGACTAACTGTTCTTTCGTAAAGGGTTTGGCTAGATGCGCGTTCATGCCCGCTTTTAAACAACGTTCAGCATCACCAGATAATGCATTGGCGGTGACGGCAATAATGGGCGTAACCGTATCAAATTCTCGGATGCGTTTTGTCGCCTCAAAACCATCCATCTCAGGCATCTGGCAGTCCATTAAAATAAGATCAAACTGACACGCTTTGTGTTTTTCAAGCGCTTCAGCACCATTCTCTGACAACGTTGAGTAACAGCCAATGCTATTAAGTATTAAAACCATCAGTTCTTGATTGACCTGATGATCTTCTGCAATCAGTACATTGAGCCCTTCAAACACGGGCTCAAATTTTTCAATGCTTTCGGTCTCGACGGGTAACGCCTTGTCAAAATCGAGCGCATTGACCAACGCTTCTGAGCTAATCGGATTAATCAGACACGGCATTCCATGATCTTCAATTAATCCATCATGACTGATCAATAGAGCATGAGAAACCTTCTGAACGAGTGATTGGTATTTCCCCAACACATCATCATCAACCAGTAAAACAGTTGATTCCAACGCATTATCAGCGAGCGGAGTTTGTTCTGAAACTCTAGAAATCTGAAGACCCAAAGGTTCCATGTAGCGATGTAGCACGGCGTATAGCTTGTCGTCTTCCGTTGCTATCAATATCGGTCGCGATAGCACCTCTACACTTAATTGAAACTCGTCAAACAAGGTATCAAGCTTTCCTTTTACCGATGTTAGCGGCACATCTACAGTGAATGTTGTGCCAACACCTTCCTCACTTTCAAAGCTGATTACACCATGCATTAGCTCAGTAAGCTTGAGACAGACAGGCAGACCTAAACCTGTTCCTTGATATGATCGTGAATAGGAGGAGTCTACCTGTGTGAAGTTTTCAAAAATCGAGGATTGTTTCTCTTTTGGAATGCCGATGCCGGTATCAATAACCAGCAACCGCAATATCGGTCCACTAGGACGCGGAATTTTATGAAGTTTCACAAACACATAGCCATTTTTGGTGAACTTCACTGCATTGCCAACGAGATTAAGGATAATTTGAGTGAAACGTACTTGGTCCAGCAGCAGCCATTTAGGCAAATCAGGGTCAATCAAACAATGGAGACGAATACTTTTCTCTACCGTTTTGCTGTGAAAAACCGCTAACGCGTCATGCACCGTTTCTGCTATTTCCGTTTCTTGCTCAATAAGCTGCATTTTCCCAGCTTCAATTTTAGTTAAATCCAACACATCATTGATGATATTGAGCAGTGCATTAGACGAGTGCACAAGGGTATCGACAAAATAGGACTGTTGCTGACTTAGTGTCGTCTCTTTTAATAAATTCGACATACCAACAATCCCATTCATGGGTGTTCTTATTTCATGGCTCATCATCGCGAGGAAGTTGGTTTTTGCCTCGTTTGCTTTTTCTGCTTGCTCTTTCGCCCTGACCATTTCCTCTGAGATAAGATCATTGAGTTTTTTCTGTCGAACGAAGTTAACCATGGCACTTAAACTGGAAAGAACCGGGTCAATCCACGACAACAAATCGTCTTCGTAGTAGGTGGATTCATCAAACAAGCAAACCACACCCACCAATTGATTTGATAAGAACAGCGGCATACTCAGCGAGTTGATGATGAGCTTGCTATTGGATTCAGTCAAACCGGCAACTTGAAGACTGCGATTCCCCTTCTTCGTATCAATCACGTCGGTGATAACACCATTGACGAAATTGGAGGAAACAAACCCATTCGCCACTAGCCTTGTTTGCGCCAAGGTCCGGTAATTATTGGGGCTGTCGTAATCCACTTCGACAATAATGCCGTGGTTACTCTCGCCAATCTTAAGCAAAATTTTAAGGACTTCTTTAAAGCTGTGTTGGAAATCTTCACTGGTCAGGAATTTGTCTTGCAGTGTTTTCACCGCCGAGAACAATTCAGCCCCTTTAGACACTTTGATTTTGTCGATGTGCTGTTCTGTTATGTCTCTAAAGATAGCAACTTGGAGATGCTCGTCATTCACAAGAATTCGCGTTGAGCGAACTTGAACTATCACTTTTTCTTTTTCTCTCACCAACTCGTAGTTCAGGTTTTTTGTATTGAACCCATACAGAGCTTGAGAAAAATAGGCGCGAGAATCAGGAACGACCTTGGTAATAATATCCGAAAGCTGCGGTTCAGCATCGGCAAGGTTATCAAGTTCAAATATTCGTATCGCCGCTTCGTTAAGTGTCACGACTCGGTGATCTTCCGCCAATACAATCAAGCCATCGTTATAGCTATGAATGATCGTGTTAAGATAGCGTTGATTGGATTCTATCTCTTTGGAAGCGCGCGCATATTTCCAAATCAAGAACATGATCATCAAATCAAGCAAGAAAACTTGCGCAACACCCGAGACGATTTCGGAGGTCAATGTATGTGTGATTGTGCGAGGGTCTTCGTAGATAATCAGTTCACCCACATCAACAGGAGGATCGACACCATCGTAGATGATAGGGAATATACGCAGATGAAATTCGTTTTCGTTCAGGCCGTCTTTGGGCGCTGTAATGTGTCGAAAGTTGTCTTCCTTAGCAATCACCTCAATACGATAAATAAAGCGTGATGTGGCCTCACTCTCCAAGTCATTCACCACATTTTCAAAGTCATAGTTCCAAATTTGATTAGGCAGCCGATAGGAAAGACGCTGTGCGATAGATGACACCTCAGACTCCAACTCACCATATAAGCGATCGTGTGTTTTGAAGTAATTAAACAGGCCAAACATACTTAGTATCAGCGTACCACTGACAATGAGAATGACTGCAAGCTTTGTTCGCATCAAAAACATGCTGTTAAACCTGCATACTGGAGGTTATTTCGGCAGTATTTATCCTCGCCATTTCAAACTCTTTCAGTACGGTTTTGTCATTGAGGTTGAGTTCGTTGCACCAGTGGATCAATCCGTTCCAGTTGGCATGCTCGATATCATGCGCCATGAGTATTAATTGACCGTAAACGCCCTCTTTCGTATTCAGTGCTTTTTTTACGTTATTCGACAGGTCTAGTTGGCCAACAATTTCCGCCATTGGCTTGCTCAACATCGTATCTAACATTGAAAATGCCCCAACGATAAAGGCTTCATCTGCATTGAAGTCTTTATTGTCGAGTTGTAACGATGAAAAGAACGTCGCACGCAGTAGCGCGATATTTTGAAGTTGGGCGGCATGCTGATGGTTCAAATTCGACATGATGAGAAGTGAAACAAGCCGCCTTAACGCTTGTACACCAAGATACACCACCGCTTGCCGTGGGTTCGCAATTTTGTTTGTTTTTGTTTTCGCGAGAATATTGGCACTCGCGATGACCTTGTAGAGAAGAGATACATCTTTCGAAATGATTTTGGTTAATGTATCAATATCGTCTGGATTTTTATTAATGATGATACAAATATCCAGAAGAGACATAACTGATGGTGCAATGTCTTCAGACCGAACGATGGTGGGTTTTTCAAAGAAATAGCCTTGGAACAGCGTGAAACCCACACTCTGAGCGGTAAGCAGCTCGTCATGCTTTTCTACTTTTCTGGCTAAGAAAACTTGTTGGGAATATTGGCTGATCGTTTGTTCCCAATCACTGGGATTATCCCTTTCCATGCTGATACTGAAAATATCCACCAGCTCCAAATAGTTTCGCCACGAATTGTGCATGGCTTTCCCATCCATCATGATGCGGTAACCTTGGGAGCGGTAAGCCCGTAATTTAGCAATCATCTCCGCCGACGGCATACAATCATCAGTAACAAAAATGATCAGGCTCTGGCTTGGCATAGACAGGGGAATTTCGTCCAACAAAGAGGACTCACCAAAGCTAACGATATAGCGACTTTGAGTCTGGTTTGCATTGCTGGCAAGAAAGTTGGCACTCAGGATCCTAGACGTCGCTGTATCTTCATCGATGGAAGGAAATTTGTTTTCCAGCCCTTCGCGGAAAAGAAGCTCGCTGCCCCACTGCTGGAGGTCATTTGCAAACACGGGTTGACAGGAAAAAAAAACTTCAGCCACGTAGGTATAATTCCATTAAAGAGACACTCTCTTAAATTTAGAACAAGCGCAGCATTTTTCCTTTTTTTCCACTAAATAGATGCACTAAAAACAAAGGGAAGCATTTCAACTTCCCTTGATTCGTGTGGGGTTTTTACTGTGTGGCTTCTTCAATCAGCCTGTACGGTATCCGCTGTGCCTTGTCGCTAAGTCCACCTACCGTCACTCTTTCTATACCTTGCTCGCTAGAATCAACTTTCGCTGAGAGCAAAGACCTGCGGTTGAGTATTTCACCTTGTTCAAAGAGGTACCGGTACTTACCGCCTTGGTACACATGTAGATAGCTTGCAAGGGCACCTGCTGCACTGCCAGTCGCCGACTCTTCGTTGATCCCTACCTGCGGGGCGAAATTTCGACAACGCGCTGAAATGTCAGATTCCGTCGGCGTCAATGCGAAGGCATGAATTGCCATGGCCTTGTGTTTCTTGATAAAAGCCGAAATGGCTGCAAAATCTAGCTGCAACGCATTCAGCACCGCTTCGTCACAAACGGGAACAATGATGTCAGCCAAACCGGTAGAAACCACTTTAACGGGAAGACCCGTTGACAATATGTCTTCTGGATGAATACCTAACAGCGCCGCCAGAGCTTCTGCTGGCAATTCTTCGCCAAATTGAGGCGTCGCTTGATCCATGGTAATTCTGCCATCGCTGGCAACATCAACGGCAAGTACGCCCGCTTTTGTTTCTTGCGTGTATTGTCCTGGCTCGACACGTTCAGTCTGGAGCAAGGTTGAAAACACCCCTACGGTTGCATGACCACAAAACTTCACTTCTTCCGTTGGGGTAAAAAATTTAACTTTGAAATTAGCCTTTTTAGATGCAAGGACAAATGCGGTTTCCGAGAATGCAAGATCTGCAGCGATACGTTGCATTTGCGCAACTTTCAACCCATCCGCGTTTAAAACAACGCCTGCTGTATTGCCGCCTTGGTTATCGGCGACGAAGGCGTTCACTGTGTAGACTTCAAGAATATCAGCCATATCTACCATTCCTTGTTTTTCTTATTGTCAGTTTTTCTTCGGGCCCTATTTGTTACAGTGTTACAAAACCAGCAAAAACACAAGAATAAGCGACGCTATTATTTCCCGTAGTTACACAGTGAGCAGAAAAAGCGTTTTGTATTGGCTCAAAGCGTTAAAGTCGACTCCCTAACGTCTATTGTTTGTTTCAAAATCCACCCCCCTACTTGGAATGCTTGCGAGGTGTAGGCACTTTTACTTAGAATACGCGCAGATCTAAAAAATGAGTGAATTCGATATGATCGATATAGAAAACCTGATGAAAGACGCACCAGAACGTGAACCAGACTTACCACTGCCTACTTTGGAAGAACAAAAGCGCATTGCGGCAGAGTTGAAGGCACTAGAAGCAAAAGGCGAACTAACGCCAGAGATCCTTGAAAAGTATTTTGGTGGCAAAAAATCGCACTAATTACTGATAAATAACGCGCCTTTGGCGCGTTATTTTTTTGATGTTGCTGCTGATGGCCGTAAAACACTTTTATAGCGCGCAGTACCCGAAAAGAGCTCCTTCGCTAAGTGACTTAGTTGTTGCCGATCAATCCCACGAATTATTGTGGTCGGATAAAACAACCCATCAATACCGTAGCCCCACGTATCGTAACGCGCCAATGCACCAACAAGATGATAACTGTCACTGTTAAGGGACATGATATCCCTTTCCAATTGTCGGGCTGCATTGTCACGCTCTGTCTTTGTCACTGGTTTCGCTAAAGCGCGTCTGATTTCCGGCCACATTTGGTTGAGTTGCTCTTCTCGTTCTGGAGATATTAATGCGGTGAGTGTTGTAATTCGTACGCCATCACCATCACCTGACCAAGAGGCGAAATACGGGTCGTAATCAAAAGCGTGCTCCTCTCTCATGATTTTGGTATATCGATCCTGTAGAACACGATTCATCATATCTTCAGCAAAAATCACCGTTAAATTCCGAGACGGAACGGGTGAAACATCCACAAACTCAATGTAAGTTCTGTCCTCTGGTGACGTCTCTCTGTTGAGCACTCCCCCGTGGGCATTAAAAATCAGTTTGCGAGGAATTGTTGCCGGACGTGTCGTTTTGATGTTTCCCAAATACACATTGATTTGATCTGTTGCGGTTTCCGCCGAGTAATCGGAGGTCACATACACCTTGAACCCACCCAAATCTCCGAACAGCGCAGAATAAACACGTACGATCTGCGCAAACGTGACCATTTCATAGTCCTCAACCGTAAGCGGAGCTTCGTAGGACTGCGTTGGATAAATCATCGAACGCTGCGCCCGTTCAAAAGCATCATAGGGCGACGTGATTAAACTCCGCATACGGCTCACCACTCTGGCCTTTTCTCGTTCAAACACCGCCTCATTCAAGGCAATATTTTCAAGAAGATAACGCAACGTATTTAGGGCTTCGGGTAGACGTTCGCTCTGCACCGACATCGAAATGTTGTGACCCTGCCCATACACTGATGGCTCTATAACGATGCCATTGCCTTCTAAGTAATGATTGAAGTCCAGTGCGTCTATGGGCCCAACATCGCTGCTGCGAAACACTTCGTACAGTATGTCAACCGCGGCGCGGTCCGGTCTTGTTAACGACGCCAGCCCACCCTTTGCCTGTAAAACGACGTGACTCATCAAAGAAAGATCGTCAGTGTGGTGAAAGACAGCGGTAACGTTGTTCGGCATTACCCATGTGTACATTTCATTATCAAGTACAGTGAGTGACGGTTTATGAGAAGGAATAACACCTGGCTGAGGAATGTTTACATCGACATAATCAACTTGCGTGTCTACCCCCACGTTCGCTAGCCGCGAGAAATAGCCCCTTTTCAGGGGGTCGGCCCCCGCTAACGATTCATTTTTCACATACACCAACGAGAGCGATTGGGGTAAATCGCTTAAATAACGGTTTAATCGTTCATTGATTTCATCATAATCAACCTCAGCCAGAAACCGCTCAAAGTTGTTCAGCCTCTGTTCACCATCTTGAGGGAGCGTGTTGTCATATAGTTCATCAGTCGCTGCTTCCGCAACTTCAATGGGCAAGTAATCATCAAGTAAGTACCCTGATGATTCAAAATATTCAAGTAGCGCTAAAAACTCACTGTCACTGATTCCTTCGTCTCTCAAAGACGCCAAATCGTCTGCGATAGCATTCAAGATCAAGGTACGGTCTTTGGCATTAAACTCTGCGACAATTTCGAATAGGCTCCATCCCGGTACAAACGCATAACCTGAATAGAGCCCATTGTGGGCGATTCCACGTCGATCTAGCTGCTCACTCAGCCGTTGTTCAATCGCATCAAGAACAAACCAGTCAGCCCACAACTCTCGCTGTTGCTTCAGCGTTTTCGGTGGAAAATAATGTCCTTCATTGAAGCTCAATACCAGCGCTGATGACTGGCCCTGAGGAGCATAGACCGTCAAAGGATAGTGAATATCATCTTCCAGCGTCGGTACATGATGACGTTCAGGTTCACTTTCCACGGTTCGAAGCGTTTCGAATTGGCTGTCAATCAACGCTTCGACACGGCTCGTATCAATTCCACCAACGATAACCAGCTGCATCCTATTGGCCTGATACCATTGTTCGTGAAATTCCCTGAGTGATGTAGATTTCGCAGAAGTAAGTGTTGCTTCACTGCCAATCGGATCACGATCGGCATATTGCGAGTTTTCCAACAAGGTATCGTAAAGTTTCAGTTGCCAAGAGGCGTCTGCTCGATTGTCAAAACGCCACTCTCCAAAAATCACATCAATCTCACTCTCGACCTCTTCTTCGCTAAGCGTTAAGCCGTCCCCAATATCACGAAACCACCCGATGGCATCACCTAGCTTTTGCTCATCGGGGAGCGAAAGCGTATATACCGTTCTGGTGTAATCCGTCACTGCATTGATATCCGGCCCAAACTGAACACCGACAGTTGCAAACGCATTAAAAACGGTATTTCCCGGGAAGCGATGCGAACCATTAAAAGCCATATGCTCAACAAAATGCGCATATCCTCGCTCAGTGTCTTTTTCGTTAAGGCTGCCAACATTCACGATAAAACGAATTTCGACTTCAGTGCCTTCAATAGGATAAAGGTGATATTGAAAACCATTGGGCAAGGTTTTCGATATCCAATTTGGGTCAATAGCAAGTAAAGGAGATGTAGGAAGGGATGAACACCCGATAACGAATAGCAAAAGGATCGGGCTGATCAAACGCAAAGACATAATAGCTCCGGTCATCGTCGAGAAACGCTCTCCACTATTAAGACATAGGCAAAGTCCGAAAAATTGCAATCCAAAGAGAGATGCGGTCAATCAGACGAACAGGGACCACCAAGGCCCCTGCTGTTTATGACGATGCCTACCGCTGATGAGAACATGTGCTGGCGATAGGAATGCTTATTGGCTACGAAGATATCTTTATCTTTGGAGATACCTTTTAGCTTTAGAGCTACCTCTAGCTTTAGAGATACCGTCTAACTATGGCAATGTTAGGGCATCTGTTTTGGCTGCACAGATGAAATCATTTTTGTGTAACCCTTTGATTTTGTGTGTCCACCATGTCACCGTGCAACGACCCCACTCTAACAATATTGCAGGATGATGCCCTTCATCTTCGGCGAGTTGCGCTACGTTGTTAGAAAATGCCCAAGCTTCTTTAAAATTCTTAAAAGAATACACGCGTTGCAGTTGGAGAATCCCCTCATCATCTACCATTGCCCAACCTTCAAGCGTTCCCAGCATTTCCTTGGCGTCTTCGTCAGACACCCTTGGTGCGTCAGCTCTGCACGCTTCACATTGCAATTCAGTCAGTTCTGTCATCACGCCTCCTCATTGTGCGATTTTCATGGGATATAACGGTTTGTGTAGACCCAACGACATGGCTTTTCTAACACAGGCCATCAAATCAATTTTGGAGAAAGCGTATAAATCGCTCATATCTTCCAAATAAAAATAGATGGGTTGCAATATATCAATACGATAAGGCGTTCTCATCACTTCAATAATATCCAGTGGCTCTCTGAATGCGCGCTCATCACTATATGCATATACCGTTTCCGCAGGCGAAGAAAGAATACCTCCACCATAAATTGAAAATTCTTCGCCTGAACGTGTCAAGCCAAATTCAACGGTAAACCAATATAGCCTAGCAAGATATATCCGCTCCACTTTGGACGCATTAACACCCAGTTTCCCATACAACTCCGTGAAAGCAGCAAAAGCCGGATCCGTCAGCATTGCGCAGTGACCGAATATCTCATGGAAATAGTCAGGTTCTTGGAGGTAATCCATGTCCTTTCTCGTCCGAAGAAACGTTGCAACAGGAAATTGCCGGTTTGCTAGCAGCGCGAAAAATCTGTCGAAATCTATTAGGGCAGGCACGGGGGCCAGAGACCACCCTGTCACGTCACGTAATACGCGGTTAATGTCCGGAATTTGGGGAACTTGGTCTATCGGCAAATTCAGCATTTCAAGACCATCAAGGTACTCTTTACACGCTTTTCCTTCTATGCACGATAATTGACGTGTCATGAGGTGGTGCCAAACTTCGGCTTCCTCATCATTCCAGTTCACCTTTCCCTTTACATCCATTGGCTTAGATTCGTACCTATACGCTTTCATCTACGCCTCCAATTTAGCTCTCCTCCTAAAACGATAGTAATAAGTCACTTAATCTGTCAGCCACCCCCCTTTGTTACAGTACGAATGAACGTAAAAATTATTTTACAATCTATTTTTACATTGCACTCAGTTGCTTATTTCTATTGCTTTTAATTTGCAACTTGGGAGACCAAAATTCGTACTAGAATAAAAAAAGAAGAGGGGATGATCACATTAACTCAAGACGCAAATGAAGGTTTCATTTTCCATTCCCTCGGTTTAACGTAACATATTCTCTCAGTGACGTTAGAGGTACAAATACGTGGTAGATCACCTGAGAACACGCGCTGAATTTGAACAGTGTTTAAGAACCAATGACGATGGTGAAACCACCGCTGAGTTCAACGGATTGAACCTAAGAAGCGTCTACCAACCCATATTCCGCCGAAATGGTACTGTCGTTGGCTTTGAGGCGTTAATTCGCGCCGTTGCTCTTGATGGCTCTCATGTATGCCCCGCACATCTTTTTCGATGCATTGACCAAGGCCACCCAGATTTCGCAAATCAAATCAGCATTGATAAATTGGCGCGTGTTATCCACCTGCGTAACTTTGCTAAATATGCGGGGCAACACTGGGTCTTCCTCAATATGCTTCCATCCTACGCTGTTGCATCTATAGAAACCTTCTCCAATCAAAATCTCATGGTTCAACGTCTTGCTGAGATGGCCATCCCTCGTGAGCATGTTGTATTGGAAGTCGTCGAACACTTACATTCAGATTCTGTCTCGTTATCCGCAGCGACGAATCAATCCATTAAAAATGGATTTCGCATTGCTGTTGACGATTATGGTGTGGAAGGGTCTGAAGAAGCACGTGTGCGTATGCTTCGCCCAAACATAATTAAGATCGATCGCTCATTGGTTCAAAGTTACGTTCAAGGGGAAGTAGAAGCCATTCTTCGCTCAATTGCGCTCGCCAAAGAAGTCGGTGCAGAGTTACTGGTCGAAGGTATAGAAAATCAGGAAGAATATGACGCAATGAAAGCCCTGAACATTGCTTATTACCAAGGTTTTCATCTTGGCATGCCCCAGCCATTGTCAGAATATTTCGATACAAATCCCTTTGATTTTTCTCAGCTACGCAAAGCCACATAACCCGCTGACACCCGGGGATATCGAACTATCCCTTCCCACCGCACAATAAACATCCGCTCAAACGCCAATCTTCCTGATACTTTTCCGTTAATCACATTTAAGTGATAAGATCCCTGCCATTATTTCGCCGGGGCCATCCAATAACCCATGGGCGATATCAGGATTTACGAAGGCAATCACCCCCATGATTAACAACTCTATTCAGTGGTTTCCGGGCCACATGCACAAAGCACGAAAAGAAATCGAAGAAGTCGTACCTAAAATCGACGTTATCATCGAAGTGCTGGATGCTCGCATTCCTTTCAGTAGCGAAAACCCTCTGATCCGTCGAATCCGTAAAGATAAGCCTGTTATCAAAGTGTTGAACAAACGCGATCTGGCAGACCCTGAAATGACGGCGCTATGGCTAGAGCACCTTGAAAAAGAACAAGGTGTTAAAGCCATGGCAATCACTACTGATCACGTCAGTGAAGTGAATAAGATCATGGAATTGTGCCGAAAACTTGCCCCGCATCGTGAAGAGATGGGTAAAAACATTCGTACTATGATCATGGGTATTCCTAATGTTGGTAAATCAACCATCATTAACACCCTAGCAGGGCGCGTTGTTGCAAAAACCGGCAACCAACCTGCGGTGACGCGTCAGCAGCAACGTATCAATTTGCAAAATGGCGTTGTACTTTCTGATACCCCTGGCATTCTCTGGCCAAAAGTAGAAAACCCACACAGTGGTTTTCGTCTGGCTGCAACAGGGGCAGTAAAAGACACGGCGATGGAATACGATGAGGTAGCATTCTACACCGTTGAGTACCTAGCAAAAGCATACCCAGATTTACTCAAGCAGCGTTACAACATTGAAGAACTTCCTGAAACGGAAATCGAACTGATGGAAGCCATCGGTGAGAAACGCGGCTGTCTGCGTGCCGGTGGACGTATCGATATCCACAAAGCATCTGAGATTCTCATCAATGACCTGCGTAACGGTACGTTAGGCCTTGTAACGCTAGAACATCCAGACATGATCGATAAAGAATTGGTTGAGGTTGAGGAAGCCGCCTCTCGCAAGGCTGAAGATAAAGCCAAAAATAAAGAAGAACGCCGTAAACGCTACCTTCGCAACAAAAGATAATTCCCAAGCCCTGACTCTGTCGGGGCTTTTTCGTTTAAAGGCCTTAAAATTTCGAACGTCTCATTCCTACCGCACTAACGCGCGTTACCCTATTCTAAAGTTACAAAGCGTCAATGAAACGCAATGAAGTTTATAACAGGAAAGACTATGAATAATTTAGCAATGCTTGCTCAACCGGGTGTACTAACCAACCCAACATCTCATGTGGAATACCTAACATTCGTGTTAAAAGACCAATGGTTTAACATGGACGAAATCAATGACGCGCTTTCGCAACTTCCGGGCATTGAAAAATCGATTCGACAAAAAGATCCGTCCGCCAGCCTTACCATGACAATGGGCTTTTCTGACAATGCGTGGCCAATGCTCTTTCCTGACCTTAGCAAGCCCAAAGAGCTTCATACCTTCCCAGAAATGAATGATGGCGAGCGCCGTTTCCCATCAACCGCTGGCGATATTTTCATTATGGTGAAATCAGAACGTAAAGATCTGAACTTTCAAGTCGCCAAGCATGTGGCAAAAGTGCTGTCTTCTATCGCAGCATTAATTGAAGACATTCAAGGTTATAAATACCTTGATAACCGGGACATGATTGATTTTGTCGATGGCACTGAAAACCCTATCGACGAAGAACGTATAGCCTCTGTTCTCATTTCCGAAGAGGATACGTTTAAAGGCGGTAGCTATCTCATTGTTCAACGCTATGTTGATAAACAAGGTGCCTGGGATACATTATCTACCGAACATCAGGAAAAAGTGGTTGGTAGAACCAAGATGGATGATATCGAGCTTGATGACGATGCGAAGCCAGCTTGGGCACACAATGCAAAAAGTAAGGTAGAAATTGATGGCGAGGAAGTAAAAATGTTCCGCCAGAACCGCCCTTACGGTAACGCAATGGAGCATGGCACCATGTTCGTCGGCTTTGCGAACACCCCGTCCATTATCGAAACATCGCTGACCCAAATGATCACCGCGGATGAAAACGGCGATTATGACAAGCTACTCGATTTTGTGGAGGCTAAAACGGGTAACAGTTATTTCATCCCTTCCCAGTCATTCATTGATGAAAGGTTTGATGATTAGCTAATAAAAAGGCAGTGTCATAAATACACTGCCTTTTTAAATAGAGCCGTTGAGCGTTACGCTAAATACGCTTCACCTGCGGCGGCAACAAAGGCCATTTCTACCAAATATTCTGGCTTGGCCAATTCTGCTTTAATGCAAGCACGGCTTGGTGCCGTACCTTCTTCAAACCACGCATCCCACACTTCGTTCAAGCCTTCAAAGTGGGCAAAGTCAGTCACATAAATTGTGACAGACAGTACACGGGTTTTGTCACTACCAACGCTCGCCAGCATCTCTTCTGCTTGAGAAAGAATTTGCGCGGTTTGTCCTTTGATGTCTGCACTCAGGTCACTTTCTGGTACTTCAACAAAATGTGCGATACCGTTATATACTGTTACATCTGACCATCGTTTAGTCGGATTAATTCGATGAATTTTCATTGTGTTACTTCCACCTTTAATGAGTCGACACATACTAACAGAACGCGCTATAGCACGTCATCTCAGCATGGTTAAAACACCGATGGTACAGTGAAGCTGTAACCCATCCTGTTCTTGTTGTTTTAACGTTGAAGCACATGAAGCAAACGGGCTTCAATCGGAATTTCAGCAACTCCCTATCGAAATAAACCGATGTACAAAATGCGCTTAATCAACAAGGCTATATATACCCAAGCAACCTGACCACGCAGGATTCAGGTTGTTTGGGTATAAACCGTCAACAAAAAGGAAATGAAAAATGAAAAGTATTTCGTCAGCAATTATTTTGGCTGTGTCTTTGTCCCCTTCTCTTACATTTGCATCAAGCGACTACACCGTTGTTAGTGATGCTTCTTCCATCAGCTTTGCCACCATCAAGAAAACCTACGTTGTCGAACCGGCAAATCTCAGCGGTCTTGAAGGGAGTGTTGATGCTTCCGGCAAATTTAGTATTACCGCGCCAATATCTTCCGTTTCAACGGGGATCCCTATCCGTAATCAACGGCTTAACGATCTGTTCTTCGATTCGAAAAAATTCCCGTCACTGAAGGTAGAAGGCCATGTTGATATGGCGGGGCTCGATAAGAACGGAACCATGTTGCAGCAGTCCATTCCCGCAAAAGTCACATTGTTTGGGAATACTAAAGACATCACCTTAGACATGAACATTATTAAGACTGATGACAGTATTTTCGCTTTCACTTATAAGCCCGTCATTATTAGTGGCGCGATCTTTGGCATCCCTGAAGAGAATCTTGAAAAAGTATCAGCCACGGTTGGCAACATTGACATCTCAAGCACAGTGCCTGTTAGTGTGAGTTTGGTATTTAAAGAGAAATAAAAAAAAGAGCCAGCAATCGCTGGCTCTGTTTCTTTTCATTCTAAGTGCTATTTCACAACCGCCATCAATGCATCAGCCAGATAATCAATCCGCGACTCCGTCAAGCCTGCAATGTTTATACGGCTATCTCCAACAGCATAAATAGCAAACTCGTCTTTCAACCGAGCAACTTGCTCTTGCGACAAACCCAACATCGAGAACATGCCTTGGTGCTGCTTAATGAAGTTAAATCGGTCGTCACCACAGCGCGTTGCAAGTGCTGCGGTCAAGCCACTACGTAGCGTGATAATTCGGTTTCTCATCACATCCAGTTCAGCCTTCCATTCTTTTGTCAGTTCTTCACTTGAAAGAATGGTTTCAACAATGGCTGCCCCGTGATCAGGTGGCATTGTATAAGTAGAACGCGCAAGCTGGAGAATACGACCTTTTGCATTCATCGCTTCATTGGCGTTTTTACCAATCACAATGGCCGCTCCAGTTCTCTCTCTGTACAAGCCAAAGTTTTTTGAACAAGAAGTGGCAATCAGCATTTCTTCCACACTGTCAGCCATTAATCTTACGCCATAGGCGTCTTCTTCTAGCCCTGCGCCGAAACCTTGATAGGCAATATCTACAAACGGGATGAAACCGTTTTTCTGTGCCAATGCCGCAACAGCTTGCCAATGCTCTTGGCGAATATCTGCGCCTGTGGGGTTATGGCAACAACCATGGAGCAATACCACGTCATCAGGGCCTGCAGCTGCCAGCGCGTCAAGCATTGCATCAGCATCCACGGTTTTGGTTTCACTGTTAAAGTACGGGTAAAATTTTACCGTAAGCCCCGCAGCTTCCATCACTGGCTTGTGATTCACATAGCTAGGATTACTGATCCAGACGGTAGTGATTGGCTTGGCTAAAAACATCAGATCAGCCAGCATACGCAGTGCACCGCTCGCACCTGGTGTCTGAACAGCGGCGGAACGACTGTAACCTGCCGTACCTTTCAACAGTAAGTCTGTCATCGCCTGATTGAAGCCTTCACTTCCCGACAAGCCAACGTAGCTTTTCGTGGTTTGCGTGTCAGCGAGAATGTGCTGTGCAGATTTTACGGCCTGCATGATGGGTGTCGCGCCTTGGCTGTCTTTATACACACCAATGCCCAAATCCATTTTTTCGTCGCGCGGGTCTGCGCGGAATGCCACGGAAAGTGAGAGGATGGGATCCTGCTGCGCAGGAGAAAGCAGGTTAAACATGAGATAACTTCCTTATCGAACACCTAATCCTTTGTATGTATAACGAAAGGCTGTATGGGTGCAAGTAAAAACAGCATCCTGAGAGTAGATTAACGTTGCACTGAAAGCATGTAGAGCGATTTCAACGTTTCTGCTTGTTATCGATGAACAGATGTTTCCCTGCATGTGCTCAGGACATGCACTACCTTCACTCAAATTCGCTCAGTATTTTTTGACCCGCAAATACAAAAAAACCGCCATAGGCGGTCATCTTGTTTCGCGTTGCTTATGCACAACACTTTTTGTACTTCTTGCCGCTACCGCAAGAGCATGGATCATTACGGTTTGGCGTTTTCTCAAACACGATGGTTTTTGGTTTGTTGATAACAGTATCAAGTTCGACGGTGTTTTCTTCTTGATCAGCATCTACAACGATAATCGCAACGATGCTGTGCTCAGCAACCAATGCTTCAATTTCTTCTTTGCGCTGCTCGCTTTTCACTGTCACTGTAACAGGAGACTCTTCCGTACCAACCTTTACATCGCGGTTAACGTTATAGCCAGACATAACATGATTCTGTCTGGTTTCTTTGCGGCCTTTGTAAAACATTTTTGACATGGGATGCTCGTAAAAGTAGAAGTGACGCTAAGTAAGGCGGGGATTATACCCATATATGGCAATTGATAAAGTAATGATGTGTCTATTGCGCCTCAAGCGGCTTTGGCTGCACATACTTTCTGCTTACGTCCACCATCGCGATGCCTTTGAGATAACTGCGCCCTAGTAACACAGGAAAAATCAAATGCTGTCGGTCTCGAAGGGTAAACTGTGTTGTTTCGGTCACATCACCAATAGTAATGGGTAATTCAACAACGTAACGACGGTCATACCCTTCAGCGCTCGATTGAATAATTCGGACAATCCGAACAACAGGTCGCTCAATCTCGCGACTTTCTCTCCCGTCATGTGCCAAGCGGAATTTAACCCATTTCTTGCCTTCTTTTTTGAAGGACTGAATATCAATGGCACTTATCGAAGAGGTAGTAGCCCCAGTATCCACTCTTGCCTTAAGGGTGACGCCAACGGTATCAACCTTTACCCACTCCTTTTCTCCCATAATGAGTTTGCCATCCGGCGCGTGTTCGTAGTGTTGAGCATCAGCACTCGATGCTGCAAACGACAAAGGGCTTAAGCAAAGCAAGAAAAAGAAGGCAACAAATTTGTACTTCATAAATTCATCCATTCTATGAGGATTCGATACGTAAGGTGTTAGACGGCAAAAACGGCGCAAGTTCCCTAAAAATAACGCCGCTATGGTAAGCGGCGTTATGAGGATAGACGAATTGGTGTATTAACTTTGTGTCAAACGATGAACAATTTGATTCGAACTTCCTCGCCAAGGCAATGAAGGATCGGCAAGATCCTTTTCAAACTTCCCATCGACTAACACATCAACAAGCTGAACGACTTCGCGCTGTGCATCCGTCAACTCAGCAAGCGTATACCCTGTCCATAGCCAAATGTCTTTGCCTTCACATTCCGCTTTCACGCGCTGAACCAGTTTAAGAATGGTTTCAACGTTTGCAGGGTGTAACGGGTCACCGCCACTGAGTGACAAACCGCGGCGTTTAATACGTGCGTCGTTAAGATCGGCAATGATCTTGTCTTCCATTGCCTGATCAAATAACGACCCTGAATCTAACGACCACGTTGACTGGTTATAGCAGCCTCGACATTGGTGTTCACACCCGGCCACAAACAGGGTGCAACGCGTACCTTCGCCATTAACCACATCAACGGGGTAATACTGATGAACGTTCATCTTTGCCTTACATGTGCTTAACGCGGCGTTTGACTTCTTCCTGCTTGCCATCATTGAATGGGCGCGCATCCGGGCTTCCCAAGTAACCACATACGCGACGCGTTACCGATACTTTGGTGGAATCATGGTTGCCACAGCTCGGGCATACAAAGCCTTTGCTTGAACAATCAAACTCGCCGGTGAAACCACACTCGTAGCACTCATCGATTGGCGTGTTAGTCCCATAGTAGGGAACGCGCTCGTAGCTATAGTCCCAAACGTTTTCCAACGCTTCAACGTTATGCTGAATGTTTGGATATTCGCCGTAACAAATGAAACCACCGTTCGCGATTGCTGGGTATGGCATTTCAAAATCGATCTTGTCGTAAGGGTTAACTTTCTTCTCAACATCCAAATGGAAACTGTTGGTGTAATACCCTTTATCTGTCACACCTGCAACGACGCCAAATTCCTTCGCATCGATCTTACAGAAACGGCTACACAGGTTCTCACTCGGCGTGCTGTATAGGCTGAATCCGTAGCCTGTTTCATTTTTCCAGCTGTCGGTCGCTTTGCGCAGGTATTCAACCACTTCAATGGCTTTCTGGCGCAGCATTTCTGAGTCGTAGACGTGATCAGCAGTACCGTACAACGCATTCACGGTTTCATGAATACCGATGTAGCCCAGTGAAATTGACGCACGGCCATTTTTGAAGATCTCGCTAACGTCGTCATCAGGGTTTAGACGAACACCACACGCGCCTTCCATATAGAGAATCGGAGCTACACGTGCTTTTACGCCTTGCAGACGCGCAATGCGTGTATCCAAACCTTCACGCGAAACAGCCAAGACTTCATCAAGCAGACGATAAAACTCGGTTTCATCACCCTGGGCACGCATTGCGACACGTGGCAAGTTAATGCTGATGACACCGATGTTGTTTCGACCTTCGTGAATCAATTCGCCATTTTCTTCGTACGTGGACAAGAAGCTGCGACAACCCATCGGCGTTTTGAATGAACCCGTCACTTCAACAACACGATCGTAATTCAGGATGTCTGGGTACATGCGCTTAGACGCGCACTCCAAAGCCAATTGTTTCACGTCGTAATTTGGCTCGCCCTCTTTCAGGTTCAAGCCAGATTTCAGGCTAACCACCAGTTTCGGGAATACCGCCGTTTTACGGTTTTTACCCAAACCTGCGATACGGTTACGCAAGATAGACTGTTGAATCATGCGTGCAGCCCATGATTCGCCCAAACCAAAACCGAAGGTCACGAATGGAGTTTGACCGTTTGCTGTATGCAGTGTGTTTACTTCGTATTCCAGTGATTGGAATGCGTCATAACATTCTTTTTCAGTACGTGCTATCGCGTATTCTTCTGCGTTCGGAATGTCCCATTCGCGCGCAACTTCAAGGTGCTTCTCGTAGCTAATTTCGACGTACGGAGCCAGTACTTCGTCAATACGGTTGATGGTTGTACCACCGTAAATATGACTCGCCACCTGCGCGATAATCTGAGCAGTCACTGCCGTAGCGGTTTGAATGGACTTCGGCGTATCAATTTCCGCGTTACCCATTTTGAAACCATGAGTAAGCATGTTTTCCAAGTCCACCAACATGCAGTTAAACATTGGGAAGAACGGTGCGTAATCCAAATCGTGATAATGGATATCGCCCATCTCATGCGCACGAACCACGGAGCGTGGCAACATATATTGCTTGGCGTAGTGTTTCGCGACGATACCTGCAAGCAGGTCGCGTTGTGTCGGAATAACCTTGCTGTCTTTATTTGCGTTTTCGTTAAGGATGTCGGAGTTTGTTTGCTCTACCAAGCCACGGATCTCGTGACTCAACTGGCTCTTTTTCTCACGAATACTGTCCCTGTCATGACGGTACTCGATATATGCACGAGCGACAGCTTTGTATGGCCCTGCCATCAGGTGATTCTCAACGGCATCTTGAATTTGGTGTATTTCTACTTCTTCTAGGCGCATAAATTGAGATAAAACACCATCTGCCACTGCTGCTGCATAGGCTTGATCCATGTCTTCTACAGCATCAGCAGCACTTAAAACAGCTTCTTCAATACGCTTACGCTGGAAAGGTACGCGGCATCCATCGCGTTTGATGACAACAGGTTTCACTACTAGCTCCTCAACAAAAAGCCCTGCTTACGGCAGGGATAGATAGGATTGTATCAATCTGGTGATGGGCGGAAACGTCTGACTTTTTGCGTTTAACCACGACTGAAATACCCGAATCTTGTTCCTGCCTCCACAAAAAATAACGCGAAGAAAAGTCGCATTACACTCAAATGAGAGCAAGGTCAATAAATACAAAATGTAGGGGCATTCACACACAGAGATACAACATGTGGTGCATTAGACGATTTCAGCGGAGCCAATACTTTGATTTAGATCATTGCATACATGCATGCGATTTTTATCTATTCGATTACTGTGCAATAAATTCAATATTCAAAAAAAGTCTGTAAAAAAATCCAACACAACACTCAAAATCACCATGTTGTAAAACGACCAAGATGACAATGTTCTACTATCCGGTTAAATGTACATCTTTGTCAGTAGTCAACAACGAATCGTTCAAAGGAGCCAACAACATCTAGCCCAATGAACACTCAGAGTTATTCTCATGGGCGCGCACAGCAAACATGACACACACCACTAGAAGTGTGAAAGAACACCCTAACCCAGCGCAGGATCCTCGACTTAATGATGCGTCAAAATCACCTTTCTCTGTCCCAGCTATTTCGTACTGTATGTGTTGCAGTCGTTGTTGCTCTGTCGGTGAAAGTTAGCAGTGCAAACGCATCGTTAACCCTTGCGACATGGAATATGGAATGGCTGAGCGACAAAGGTGACATGATTCAAGGACAGAGAAATGCAGAAGACTACCTCATGATGCAAACGGTGGTCTCAGTGTTAAACGCGGATCTTGTGGCATTTCAGGAAGTGGACAGTCTGGACACACTTGCTAAGGTTATCGACCCCGATGAATACAATTTCTTCTTATCTGATCGGGCGCAGTTTTACACTAAGAGCCGCAAAAGCAATCAGTTCACAGGCTGGGCTGTCAGAAAAAGTCTAGAGGTCATTGACCATGCCGATTACGAACCTCTAGGCTTACCTACGTTTTTATCTCGCGGTCATTTACGCTACGGATCGTATATAGAAGTAAAAAGAAAAAACAGGCCACCATTACACCTGCTTTCTATTCATCTCAAATCAGGGTGCTTTGAAACACCCGTCCGTCGAAATAACAGCTGTAAAAAACTCGAACGACAAATTGATGCGCTGAATGTATGGATTAAAACACGTCAAAAACTGGGGCAGGAATTTGTTATTGCGGGTGATTTTAATCATTACATGAATTCATCAAATGAATGGGTATGGGAATCATTAATAAAAAAAGCGGGTGAAGGCCTATTGATCAATCTTTCTGAGCACACGCGGGCCAAATGCAAAGCACGCAGATTTAATTACCGAACCAAACGTTGGGAGCAAGTCGTCTATGACAAATTGATTGACCATGTCATCGCCAGCCCCGGCGCCCTCTCCAGCACCGTTCCTGCTCTTGCAAAACAGTTTCGATATTCATACCACACAGTGGCAAATTATCGTCTTTCCGATCATTGTCCTGTTTATGTTGAACTATAGCCATCTTATATAAATTTCTATACATTTCATGACAACACTTGCACGCTAAGATAGCGGACCATTAATACTGGCTCTCTGCGCTTTCCACGTGCCACATATAACAATTTAAATACCAATTAAAACAATATTCTAATACGCCAATATACAATCCATTTCTTTCCTTATCTCAACGCAAAGTATCGGTTGTTTCTTCTTGCCATACCCCAATTAAAAAAGCTAATAAACAGGTCTATTAATAACTGCTGTATAATGGATTATTCATGGCGACACAAACATCACCCAAACCTCTCAATAAAAAAAGCTGGCTTGATCGTATAGAAAACGTTGGTAATAAAATTCCCGACATTACTATGCTGTTCTTGTTCGCAACACTCATCTGCATCATGCTCTCGATGGTGCTATCACAAATTCAGTTTGATTACATACACCCTCTGACTAACAAACCTATTCAAGTGGTAAATCTCTTTACCTCAACAGAGTTGATGAGTTTGCTCAGTGCGATGGTGAGTAACTTTGTCAATTTCCCTCCGCTAGGTATTGTTATTGTGGCGACACTGGGAATTGGTATTGCAGAAGGCTCAGGTTATATCACCACAGCACTAAGAAAACTGCTGGCAGTGGTTCCTATGTCAGCCGTAACGCCTTCCGTGATCTTCATTGGCATTTTGGCGCATGTGGCGTCTGACTCTGCTTATGTTGTTCTCATGCCCGTATCAGCGTATATCTTCTATAAATCAGGCAAGCATCCTTTAGCGGGTATCGCCGCCGGATTTGCGGGTCTGGCTGGTGGGTTCACGGCATCATACACCCCGTCTATTATCGACCCAATTCTGGCAGGTTTTACAGAGTCTGCTGCGCAAGTGTTAGACCCTACCTACGTCGTCAATGTTCTGTGTAATTTCTTCTATTCATTCGCCTCTACCTTTGCCGTTATTGGTGCCTGCTGGTATGTGACGGACAAAATCGTTGAGCCGCGTCTGAAGCGCACTTTGCCTGTTGACGTCCCTCAAGTAGATGAAAACAGCGAAACACTGTCAGATGGCGAAGCACGTGCGTTCAGGCTCGCCAACTGGACACTGTTGGGCATCGCTCTGCTCATGGTGGCCTTGATGGTACCTGAGTCATCGTTGTTCCGTGCGCCTGATGGTTCACTCACCAGCCCTGCCGCGCCAGCAATGAAAACCATTGTTCCCATGTTGCTCATTTTCTTCACTGCACCTGGTTTGGTTTACGGCTTTGTTAGCGGAAAATTCAAAACATCGAAAGATGTCACCAAATCCATGGAAAGTATTACGGCATCATTGATATCGTTTATCGTGTTTGCTTTCTTCTGTGCACAGTTCCTTTACTGCTTTAGCAAATCCAACATTGGTAGCCTGATTGCACTGTCTGGTGCTGAAGGTTTGAAAGCTCTAAACATGCCGGGCCAGTTGACCATCTTTGGTGTGATTTTACTTACTGCAGTTCTGAACATCATCATTACCTCTGCATCATCAAAATGGGCGATTCTTGCCCCTGTTCTGGTGCCTATGTTAATGGCAGTAGGTATTTCACCAGAGTTAACACAAGCGGCGTTCCGAATTTCAGATAGCGCTGTCAACGTCAGCACCCCGATGTTTGCCTTCTATCCTTTGATCATTTCCTATATGCAGCGATACAGCAGCCAGGCGGGAATTGGTACCTTGGTCTCAATGATGTTGCCGTATACCGTTGCCCTGCTCTTCGCGTTAATGGCAATGCTTTATCTGTTCTGGGGATTCAATATCCCACTTGGCTTTAACAGTGGATACACGTACGGCCTTTAAGAGATAACAATAATGAAAAACATCGAACAAACACTCATTGAAAACTTCAAACGATACGTGGCTGTCAGTAGCCAGTCTGATGGCAGTGTTACCACGTTGCCATCCAGTGAAGGACAACGCACGCTGGCTAAATTGCTTTGCGATGAGTTAAATAGCATGGGTTATGCGGAAACTGAGCTACTAGAAACTGGAATTGCCCTTGCTCGCTTACCGGGCAATGTTGATGGTGCAAAAAAAATCGGTTTTATCGCCCACCTTGATACGGTAGATGTCGGTCTTAGCCCTGATATTCACCCTCAAATCCTCCGCTACGAAGGTTCACTACTGTGCCTCAATGCGCAAGAGAACATCATGATTGGCGAAGATTCTCATCCAGAGTTAGCAAAATATCGGGATCAGGACATTCTGTTTTCTGACGGCACCAGTGTGCTCGGTGCAGATGACAAATCTGCTATATCCGTGATGATGACGCTTGCGAGTGAGCTGAAAACCTCTCGCATCGCACATGGCGACATCTACTTTGCGTTTGTCCCTGACGAAGAGATTGGCCTGCGAGGCGCTAAAGCGTTGCCTCTCGACAAATTCCCTGTCGACTATTGCTACACCATTGATTGCTGTGAACGCGGAGAAGTGATTTATGAGACCTTCAATGCGGGGACTGCTGTGCTTGACATTGCAGGCACAACAGCGCACCCAATGAGCGCAAAAAATGTGTTGGTCAACCCAAACCTCATTGCCGCTGACTTTATTGATTTGCTGAGAGATCACGGGTTGCCAGAGCAAACCGAGGGTCGCGAAGGCTATTTCTGGGTCACTGATATTCAAGGTAATCAAAATACGGCCAAAGTGGTCGTCGCTATCCGAGACTTCGTTCTATCGCAATACGACGATAGAAAGGCGTATTTGCAGTCGGTTGAAACGCTGCTAAAGCATAAGCATCCAAAAGCCGAAATCTCGCTTTCCCTGACCGATGTGTATAGCAACATTGCGCAGGCAATGGGCGACGATGTAGAAGCGTTAACGCGTCTGTATCGTGTGTTGGAGGTGATGGAGATCCCAGCGAAGACCATAGCAATGCGTGGCGGCACCGACGGCTCTGCGTTATCAGTAAAAGGGCTGTTTACGCCGAACTTTTTCACCGGCGCACACAACTTTCACAGTCGGTTTGAGTTTTTGCCAATTCCGTCATTTGTCGATAGCTACCGTGTTGCTTTGAATCTCATCAAGGTCGACGCATAATCTTCAGGCGTTTATGCAGCACACGTTGTGTAAACGCCTAATTTTCCCTTTCGTCCCCCCCCCTCAGTGACAACGTGATCTTCAGCCCAGAGCCCGCATTTTTAAAGCGATTTAACCGTTTCACGTCCGGCTTCTGACGCACGTCTGACATAGAATAACGAGGCGTATGACACTCTTCATAAAAATAATGAAGGAATATGATATGCGTTTGTTAAAAGCCTCTTTGCTTGCTGCTGCTATGGTTTTCACTTTTCCGGTTTCTGCTCAGCCTGAACTTGCTCCGCTTTCGCTACTTGAGTTTGGTCAATATCAAAAAGTGGAACAACGCACAATTTATGGCGACATCAATCAAGACATCGTCGCATTGGCTAAACACAATACCTCGGCGTCAGAAGCAGACCTTTTCGTCATTGATGACATCAATGAAGACATCAACCTCAATATGCTGATCGTCTCTGTCTCGCTATATAAAAATCTGAATGATGGCTTAGTTTCGCGCTAGCGCAGAACCCCTAATGCCCCACGCCGCGCTTGTCTTACTGAATTCCACGTTCAGATCTTTCTCAGATCACTGCATTTTTAAGTCGCTTGGGTATACACTACTGCCACCAAAAGGAAGCAAATATAATAACGAGCATGACTACTGGAACTTTGAGCAAAATGAAGAGCACGCTGGAAAATGGCGTGACATATTCTTTACCCGTGGGCGACAAACTCGTCGAACTCAATAGCCTTATCGGGAAAAAACTCACACTGACATACACAGGTAATATCTATTGCGATGCCTGTGGCTCAAAAACAAACAAGAGCTTCAGTCAAGGGCACTGTTTTCCTTGCACTAAAAAACTCGCACGCTGCGACATGTGTATTTTGAAGCCAGAAACCTGTCACTTTGCAGACGGCACGTGCCGCGAACCTGAATGGGGCGAGCAGTTCTGCATGACAGACCATATCGTATATCTCTCAAACACATCGGGTTTGAAGGTAGGCATCACCCGCGCGAGTCAAATCCCTACGCGCTGGATTGATCAGGGTGCGACACAAGCTCTGCCGATTCTGAAGGTAAAAACACGCCAATTGTCAGGGCTGGTCGAGGTTGCTATTGCGGAGTTTTTGGCAGACAAAACCAATTGGCGAACAATGCTGAAAGGCAACAATGTTGATATCGATTTAAAAGAAGAAGCGCGTCGCCTATTACCTCAAATTGATGCGAAAATTTTCAGCCTTCGTCTTCAATATGGTTTTGATGCTGTCGAACCCGTTCAACATGATATCGTCCAGATAAGTTACCCTGTCACGAAATTTCCCGTAAAAATAACGTCATTGAATTTTGACAAAGACCCAGTTGTCTCCGGGGTACTGAAAGGCATTAAAGGGCAATACCTCATTTTTGATGCTGGTGTGATTAACGTTCGTAAGTTCACCAGTTATGAAGTAACGGCAACGTTCTGATTCGCCTACCGTTTACATTGGAACGCGCGAGTATAGAACTCTCGCGCGTTTTATCACTTTATTATTCTTTAGCAGCAATCCCCGTTGCATCACTTAGGGCTTGAACGTTTTCGTCCGTTTCCAGCGATATACTCCAATTGATGCTACCGCCACTAACCACCAGCATTTTGGCTGCCGCCAAAATGGAAATATCATCCACTTGTGCTTGCAGTGTTGCTCTGTTCTCTTGAAGTTTCACCATGACTTCATGCATGGTAGCAATGACACGACCGCCAGAAATTTGGATTACCATTTCTTACTTACCTTTATGTTGCAAAACAGCCATTGTCAATCGGCTAGTACACACCAAACGTCCACGCTCATCTGTGATTTCAATCTGCCATACATGCGTTGTCGCCCCTAAATGCACCGCAGTGGCCTTTCCGTGCACAAGACCGGTACGCATCGCACGAATATGGTTGGCGTTAATATCTAAACCAACGCAGTACTTGTTTTCATCTACCGCCATATTTGCGGCCAGAGAACCCAATGATTCGGCTAATACCACCGAAGCACCGCCATGGAGCATACCCATTGGCTGGTGAGTGCGATGATCAACGGGCATCGTGCCCGATAAGCTGTTGTCATCAAACTCGGTATAGCGAATATCCAAATATGCCATCAAGGTGTTTGCAGAGGTGGCATTCAATCCTTCAATTGAAATCGGTTTCTTCCAGATAGACAAGGTAGCTCCTGATACTGCATGCGTCTTTGCGTCATTATCCTTTCTCCGCCATGAAATCGCTATTTTTTTCCATCAGCTTATTCCGTCTTTCAATGTGACTTCTTTGAAGCTCATTGGAGTAAATGTTTTAAAAAGCGACAGGTTTTTATTAAGGCCTTCACCTTTGTAAAGCGAAGTGGTAAAAATCGTTACCGAAAGGATACACTTCAAAAAAGACACGCTTTAAAGGACGAAGTCATGACGTTATCTATTGTGAAACTTACCGCTGTAACAGCACTGATTACAGTACTTATAGGTTGTTCGACATCGCCTACTGGACGGAATCAATTCATCATGGTGTCAGGCTCCGAAATGGCGACGTTGGGTAGCCAGTCCTTTTCTGAACTAAAAAAAGAAGAAAAAATCAGCCACGATAAACGCACGAATACTTACGTGCAATGCGTCACCAATGCCCTTCTAAAAGTCACGCCGCCGCAGCCTGATTTTGAAAGTTGGGAAGTGGTCGTTTTTGACAGCGATCAGGTCAATGCATTCGCATTACCCGGCGGTAAAATTGGGGTTTACACCGGTTTGCTTAATGTCGCAAAAACACCAGACCAACTCGCGGCCGTCGTGGGTCATGAGATTGGCCATGTGATGGCAAACCATGGCGGGGAACGTGTTTCCAGCTCAGTAGCCGCGAACGGGGCACTCCAAATCGCCAATATAGCGTTAGGCGCTTCAGGCACAGCAAACCGAGATGCAATCATGGCGGGACTTGGATTGGGCGTTAACGTTGGGGTGCTTCTCCCCTTCAGCCGAACACACGAATCTGAATCGGATTTAATTGGCCTTCAACTCATGAGCGACGCGGAATTTAACCCGGAGCAAAGCGTTGAACTGTGGAAGAACATGGCGAAGGCTTCAGAGGGTGCGCCGCCGGAGTTTTTCTCCTCACACCCTTCGCATTCCACACGAATAGCTGACCTGCAAGCTGCGATTAACCGTTTACCACCCTCAAACAATAAAGCGCCAAATTGCGTGAGACCTTGACCCAGACAAATATCTAAAAAAAATGCCTGCTCATTGCAGGCATTTTTCTACTTATCTGTGCTTCTGTTCTAACGCTTCGCCCGTCACATCCGCAACGGAGATGAACATGTGCTGCGCTTCACCCCGTAAGTTCACCATAGGGTTTAGCGTGACATTCTGATACATATAGTTAGCCTCCCCCGTAATAGGCCGAACATTCCGGCAGTGGAAAAGATATGGCCGCTGCTTCCACACCACAAAGCTTCGACATTTCAATTCAAACACGGGACGACACTTGGCGCGAAACCACGCTTCATTTATCTCAGGAAACACATCAAACAACGATTTACCTTGCACTTTATTTGGGTGCTTTCCCGTGTGATGAACCATAAAGCCGTTCCACATGTGGACAGTAAAATCGCGATCTACAACGATAAGGCCCATGTCGATATTCTGAACCATATCGACCATCCAGTTGAACTGTTCAAATTCTGGTGAGTCAATCATGGTTAATCCTCGTCATCCATCAAATAAGCCAGTTTTGCATCGAGTAAAGGCAGTGAATCATCCACCAGTAACAGGAGCAAGTCACACTTAATGTTTGTACCATCGATCGAGTATGTCACTTCTATGGTTACCGTTCGCTTCCACGTACCATGCATGTTTTCAACCAATCTATCTACAGCCAAATGCTGACCGATAATGGCGGGGTAACTCTGCGCAAAAACAAGACCTGCTTGCTCGCCGATACCCGATAAAAATGCACTGATAAGAACGTTACTAACGTCGACCATCACTTCAAGTTCGTTATCGACTGAACCATCATCTGGATAATCCATGATGTCGAGCAGATCCTTCATCGAGGAATCTGATATCAACATCAACGCTTCGCCTGCCAGCCCTTCCCCACTAAAGCCCTGACAGATGCCAGACATGTTGTCATTGTTGGCTAAATGGCGAATGGCCATCACCAATTCGCTCACCTCTAACACATTGACCTGCGGTAATGGCATGTGAACGAATACATCAAAAAATTTAGCGAGCGAATCCGCCGCTCGCCCCATCGCAACGTTAACCACTTCCATGTACATTTCACGTCTGCCGACTTTCATATCGTTCAGCGTGTTTGTTGGGGCGGGGCTTACTGGACTTGGTTGATTTGAAACACTGGGTTGAACACTAGGTGCTGGCGTTGGCGCGGCTTCGTTTGATTTGTAAGGTTCGAGGATCTCTTCGAGCTTTTCAACGCTAACCGGCTTTTTGACAAACGCTTTCGCGCCCAACCTTAGCACGCGTTCTTGCGCTTTCGGTTGAATATCACCGGATACTACATAAACAGGGACGTTTATGCGGCTCTTTTTCAGCGCTTCTAGCGTCTCATAACCATCCATCACTGGCATGGTCAAATCTAGAAACATAACATCAAATTGCTCTGCTTGAAGCATTTCAACAGCGACCTTGCCGTTTTCTGCAAACGACACCTCAGCGCCAATATCTGAAGGTAATGAGCGTGCTAGCTGCTTTCGCGCTAAAGCAGAGTCATCAGTGATCAATACTCGGGTCGTCAAAGTGTCTCCCCCTACGTTTCAATGATTTTGATACTGAATGCATCAAGGAAAATTCTGGCTACCGCCAATCTATCAAGGCGCAAAATATAACGTAAATTACGCACTAATGTCTCATGCTTATGACATCCTTCTCATAAGCATAGTGCGTGTTGCCCACTTTATCGCCACGATATTGATTTCTATCGCAGCATTAGCCGAAGGGAAGCCGTTTTTCGATCTCCATCAGCCACGTAACGTCATACGTCGTTAGAAGCCGGAGAAGACGGTCAAGAAGCATTGAATGTCGCTATTTGCCGATTCACCCCATCCAGTTCTCTGTTTTTATTTTCAAACTCGACAATAAGTTGCTGACCTTCTTGGCGCCATTTGTTGAAGTTGTTACAGTCTTCCTCAGAGACCCAATTCCACGAGTTTCCTTGTTTAAACTCTTCGCATGCTGTTTTGCTAAGTTCTGCTTTGTGGCTGGCTTTCAATATACGTTCATTAAGATCGCCGACCTGTTTTGCTAGGGAGTACCTTTGGGCATATAGCTTGTCCGTATCAACAATACGCTGTTTTAACGCTGCAATTTGTGAGTCCAAAGCAGCAATGGTCTCTTCCCGTTTTAAGAGCTGCTGCGCGTATGCTTGTTGATGAGTGTTGATTTGAGTTTGGAGGGACTGAGACGAGCTTTCTTTTTCGCTGATATCACGTAGCAGCGTCTCTATTTTCGTATTCTTCGCGTCTATTTCATGGGCCAATGCGGTCACTTCGTCTCTGGATGCCGCCAATTTCAGGTTTGTTGCTTCTCGCTGAGCGATCACCGCCTCTAACGCGTGTTGAGAAGAAAGTTGATTGGATGACAAATACTGAACCGTCAAGTAGCCACTGAATGCAATCCCGTTCGCGATCAGCACAATCAGTATTTTTTTCATGTTTGTCATTTGTTTTCATCCAATAAAAAAGCTGCTGCCATGATAGCGCACAGCAGCAGCGAATTATGTTAGGTTTCAGAAAAATTCCGTTAGGTTTTTGCCAGTTGATTAAACCTTAGTCAAAACCACATCACTTTGCGGAATACAACAGCAGGCAAGCACCAAACCCTCTTCTTTCTCACCAGGGAAGAGCGCTGGCATGTCAGGCTGATCCACCTCACCCTCCACCAATTTCAACTTACAGCAACCACAAACACCCGCTCGACATGAATAATCCACCTGAACGCCCGCTTCCTCAGCTTGAACGAGAATAGATCGTTGATTGCTGCCGTGAATGAACTCACCATCAAGAGTGATTGAGACCGCTTTCGCTGGCGCGTCTTTCTCTACCGACGGTGCCTCGAAAAACTCCTGCTGAACGTTCTCCGAAGGGATACCGATTTCTTCAAGCAGCGCTTTTGCCGAGTCCATAAAACCGAATGGCCCACACAAATAAATTTCTCGGTTCTCAAGCTCAGGAATCGCGGATAGATGGGCCACATTTAATCGGCCAGATTCCCCCGACCAAGAAGAGGATGGACGGCTGAGACTGTAGATAACCACTAAACCCGGATGTTGTTGAGTGAGCGCCTGAAGCTCTGCGTTAAACGGGATATCTTCTTCAGAACGACATTGATGCCAGAACACCACATCCTCAATACTATCACTGTCCGCTAAGGCTCGAAGCATTGATATCATAGGCGTGACACCACTTCCCCCCGACAACAGCAGCAACGGATTGCGCTTCGACACATCGTCATTCAGATGAAACTGGCCGTCCGGTTGCAATGCCTTGAATTGGGCACCAACGTCAAGGTTGTCATGAATCCAGTTCGACACCTGACCACCTTCTACACGTTTAACCGAAATTGCCAGCCTGTCAGGGCGGGTCGGTGAAGAGGACAAGGTATAACGACGTTGAACACGTTGACCATCAATATTTAACTCTATTGGCAAGTGTTGCCCTGCTTTGTATACCGGTAAGGTACCTTGTTTGCTGTCAAACCAAAATGTTTTGAAATCGTTGGCTATCGATTCTACTTCTCTGACCTTCAAGTTCAGTTTTGACGTGGTATGGTCTTCATACGTTTCTGCATCGCGGTATTCTAGTATTTCAATTTCATCATCCGCAGAGATGACTCCTTCGTTAAGCGCGATCAAATTCATACCAAAATTTACATTGCCATTTTCATCGGTGCGGAATTGGCTCAACGTTGTAATGGGTTCTCCCGTTGCGCGAAAACGCCCGTTTTCTAAATCCAGTGTGGTGAAAATACAACGGCTACACGGACGCGCAACCTTAAACACAACAGTACCAATACGCACTTTACCCCAAGTGTCTTCTTCAAACGCTTCACAGCCAGTCACGACGATATTTGTACGGAATTGATCCATCGAATGTTTGTCGGAAGAGCGAGCATTAAGCGCATCCAAGGAGGCCTCAGAGATAAGCAACACCGGAAATCCATCCGCAAAACTTACCTCTGTTTCAGCGCTGGAAGAAACGCGAGGTGAAGATTCATGACCAACATAAAGCAATTGATTATTGCCCCCTAAAAGGTGGCTAAACCACGCATTCGCAGTCGATGTTGTCGAATATGCCGGAAATTCATCTTTGAAAACATTGGTATCGACGCGCTCCATCGAAAAGTGCGCGTATTTGAGCATTAGAGGGGACATGGTTGGGTGAGTCAGGGAAATTCCATCCGCATTAATCGACGCTTTAATCTTCGTCATCTCGGGCTTAGTTCTACCTGTTACGAACTTGCCAGTGCTGTCCGCAACCATAAAACGTCGGTCGAAGGTGAATCCAATCTTCTCGACCCACACATTAGAAAGGCTTAACCCACAGATAGATTTTACTGGAAATACATTAAGTTGACTGACTTTCGCGCTCACAATGGTCCCTTGTATTTTTGATTGTTAGCATTCCTTTTAATTAGAGCACATTCTTCACGATCAACTAAACCCTCAAACTAAGTTCTACACTATATTCCGCCTCTTTATCAGGACGTTTATCATGAGAAGTATCACATGTTAGTGTGCTTGCAAGGCGATAATGTGATCCAGACGTTCTGGGTCACTAATGAGCGTCGGATATTTTAGGTAGATATGATGAAGACAGGTTAAACACAGCGAAATACAACTCAGTGTTTTTTCGCGTATTTCATCACCGTCCCACCACGCTTCACCAGATAGGATCAGTGTCCAGTCTTCCTCTAGCATTTCAGCCAAACGAACCGCCTCATCACTTCCCCCAATCACCAACGCGCCAACGCCTTCTGAAACGCGTTTTACGTCAGATCCCGCAGCAAACAGGTTTCTCAATGCCAATATGCTGTCCAACAAACCATCCAACTTGTCGGGCTGCCTCGCTGCACAAAACAGCCGAGAGAACGCAATGCGTATGCCTCTCGAATCAGTATCCTCCAGCCTCAAGCTCCAGTTTTCCAAATCGTTAAGAACGCCATCAGTGATCTCTAGCGGGTATTCGGCCTCCTGTACTGTGTCCACCCACTCTTTGGCACTTTCAAGAGAGAACGGATCGATGCGCCAAACCCATTCCGGCGCAACAAAGGGAGAAGATTCGGAAAAAAAACACATTGCCATACAAAGCGTGATATTCAGTTCAGTTGACGCTTGTTCATTCTCTGCATCTTGCACCTCATCAGGCCAGTCATCGTCATCCAGTAAGTCGCCACTGTTGACAGCATAAGCAAACCCCGACTCCAGCATAAAGCCACTGTCTTTTCGCTTTGCCATCTGACTCGGTATTTGCAATACATACTCGGCGATAGCTGGCGTATATCGACGTAACGTTCCCCACTTGGTTTCCAGCTCGTCAATATGGGTTAATGACGCGTTTCTGAACCCCACAAAAAGTGGAATTTGCGCGACTTCTCCATCGGCGACGCTTCTGGCTATTTCGAGCATTTCCAGTACAGTATCAACAAAAATATTCAACGAAACTGGCCCACGGATACGCATGAGATCGTAGCTATTGATCAAAATCGCCGCGGGTAAGGACGCCAACGTGATGACCCCTCTCCGACCATTTGAATCGGCATAGTGTCCATACGTTTCACTGGGTGAATTACCGATAACTTCAAAAATGCGTTCAAATGACAAATCTTCCAAAACTTGTCGGTATAACGCTTTGCTGCCGGGAAGGTGAGATATAGCAGCACTGAGATAACCTGAAGCCCGATAAAACAGGTGAGGCCGAGTCCCCGCTTTGACCAAAAATAAAGGGTATAAATCGACAGCCAATGCAGCCAAACAGTTTGAGAGAGGATCGGCCACTTTAGGTTCTACAACACGGCCATCATTCTGTTTGTGCCAAACCGTGAAGATATGATGGTTGCCATGCAGAACATGAGGTAAACGATGAAAGAAAGATTGCTCAATATCCCCTTGAGACACCGCGACAGCGCGCATTTGTCGGCACAACTGAATGTAGGAAGCCAAGGTATCTTTTTGCTTTAATGAAAGCTTGAATTGCTGTTGTAATACTTGCCTCGCTTCTGACTCAGAAACGTTAAGAATGTAGCTGACAACGCGATGTCCCATCGCTTTCACGAAATTTGGGATTAGCTCTTTCAACGGCATAACACCTCCCGTTTGAAACTATGACTTTTCGCAGCAAATGTGAAATGTCTACTCATCTTTTCTCGTTATCGGCAACGCGTTAAAAAAATATAGCAGTGCAAAGGTTACTCTTGGGTAACTTCACGTTTCTTCGTTCGATTTTATTTTGAGATAACATCTTATTCTCGGTAAGCAGCAAAAGCTGGATGCAGCGAATCTACACATTGTCAGGCTTGTTCTGCAATTTTTTCAGGGATGACCAAACCTGCTCACCAGATGGATGCAAACGCGACTGATACCGATAAGCAAAATACGAGACATGTCGTTGATGCGATGCATCGCCAATCGTCACCAAGGTGCCTGATAATATCTCTTCCGTTATGAGAAAGTCCGGAAGCCATGCCACGCCATTACCTTTAATGGCTTGATCTTTAAGCAGATCAACCATGGAAGATATAAACACAGGTTTGAGGGAAAGGTGTTGCCTTACTGACTCCAACTGACGTCCCATATAGAGCGAAGGGCTGTAGGCAAGCCAAGGAAGAGACTCGCCTTCATCGAGGTCAAATAATGGGCCTCCAGAACTGTCAACACCACTCACAGGGGTCAGGTTGCCAGCGCCCATTTTTATATGCTCAAAAGGTGGAAGTTTTAAATATTCGTTATCAAACGCCAGCAAGATATCGCATCCTCCTTGCTTAAGGGCCTCCACAGCTTCATCCACATTCATCGCTTCTATGCTGAGTAACGGTGTTCCTTTTTTGGAAAATGCATGTTGTATGGCGCGTGTCGTACGACAAGCCAAAGAGTGCGCGGAGGCAATTCTCACCGTGCTGCCATCGGTGTAATTGAGCGCGGAGATTTCGCCCACACTCTCCGCGATTTGATTGATGAGCGTTCTCGCCGTTACCCGAAAAATACGCCCACTCGGTGTCAGCGCAATCGGTGTCTGCGTTCTATCTACCAATTCCGCGCCGACTGATTGCTCTAGCATTCTGATACGTCGACTAAATGCCGGTTGGGTGATATTTCTCACTGCAGCGGCCGCGGAGAAATTACGTGTATCAGAAAGAACCAGAAAATCTTCAAGCCATTTGCTTTCGATATTCATTGCGTACGCCTCCCTGCAATAGCGAGACAGCATATCTGCCTCGCAATGCCATAACAACGTCATGAAAAGATCTTAATCACACTTATCGTTCAATCTCATAACAATTACGCATTGCATAGACTGACTCGGCATTTTCCAAACGGTTCGTTTCGTTTTTATAGTTACTGTATTGAGACCACACGATTCGCGTATTACAGACAAGGAACGTTATGAATATCCCTGCGCCTTACCTTCTCATGCTTGGAGACGCCCCTGATCCCCTTTATATCAAAACAGCTCGGGGCATTCATTATTGGCGACCGGAAAAATGCCTAGGCCAACTTCGTCTCAATGAACACACCGCGTCCCTTTCCCTGCCCGACATGGACATACAAACCGCGTTTAAACAAGGCGCAAAAACACTGGTATTGGGGACAGCAAACGCGGGAGGGGTACTTGCTGAGCATTGGATCCCCCTGATTGTGGAGGCCATAAATTTGGGAATGAACATCGCCTCAGGCTTGCATCAAAAACTCACCGAGATTCCAGCTATTGCTCAGGCTGCTAAACAGCACGGTGTATCTTTGTTTGATATTCGCCACAACAACGACAATCTCGATGTCGGCTCAGGGAAAAAACGTTCGGGACGTCGCTTGCTAACAGTTGGTACTGACTGTTCGGTAGGAAAAATGTTCACGACATTAGCGCTAGAAAAAGCCATGCGAGACAGTGGATTTTCTGCCACCTTTTGCGCGACAGGCCAGACAGGCATTTTAATTCAAGGGGCAGGCATAGCCATTGATGCCGTTGTTGCCGACTTTATCTCAGGCGCGACAGAATCGCTGTCTCCTGAATGCCAACCACACCAATGGCAACTTATCGAGGGGCAAGGCTCGTTATTAAATCCCGCTTTTTCTGGTGTCACCATGGGTCTTCTTCATGGTGCACAACCGGACGCCTTGGTGCTTTGCCATGAAGTCGGTCGCGATCACATTCGCCATCTACCCCACGTCCCCATGCCGGAATTGGATGACATCATGCAGCTTTCTTTACGGCTTGCCACACTGACAAATCCAAACCCTCAATTTGTTGGCATCGCAGTAAACACATCGTCGTTAAGTGATGCAGACGCTCGGGCTTATTTAAATCGGATTTCAAACCAATACGCTCTGCCCGCGACGGATCCAGTTCGCTACGGAGTTGCGTCTATCGTTACATATATAGAAAAAACGTTTGGAGACGATATTCGTGAAAATTGAGGCCCACATTGTGTCATACCCGCTTAAGCGCCCCTTCACCATATCTCGTGGAAGTCGTACCAACGCTGAAGTAATACAGGTACGCATTGAACATGACGGGAATGTCGGTGTTGGCGAATGCTCGCCGACAGGACGGTATGGTGAAAGTTTTGATAGCGTATTAGTTCAGATAACCTCGATGGGATCGGTGTTCTTTGACCGTTCATCGTTACAGTCTCTGTTACCAGCAGGCGCGGCGAGAAATGCCATTGATTGCGCATTGTGGGATTTAGGATCTCCTCGCTTTCCAGACGACGTGTTTCATTTACCTTCGTCCATTAAAACGGCGATGACGGTATCGATCAATTCAGCAAATGCCATGGCAGAAGAAGCCAAAGCGTATGTTGAACAGGGTGCCACATTGATAAAAGTTAAGCTCAATGCCGATGACGTTTACGAACGTCTTCAAGCTGTTCGCAACGTTGCCCCTAACGCCACCCTTATCGTCGATGCGAACGAAGCGTGGTCATGCTTGGATTTAGAACAAACCATTAATAGCCTTATTCCTCTTAACATTACCATGATTGAACAACCTCTTCCTGCATCCGAAGACGAGCAGCTCAGAGGCCTAAACAGTGCGATTCCTCTGTGTGCTGACGAAAGCTGTCATACCAAAAGGGACATCCCACGATTGCTCGGCCTCTATCAAATGATCAACATCAAACTCGACAAAACCGGAGGATTAACCGCTGCGCTTGAGTTGGAACGGAGTGCGAGAGATGCAGGGCTCGACATTATGGTGGGATGCATGCTAGGCAGCTCCATAGCCATGAAAGCGGCGTTGCCCGTGGCAGCAAATGCCGAGCTTGTTGACCTAGATGGTGCATACCTAATCAACGGCGATGTCACCGGTGGCCTTAAATACAAAAATGGTGCAATCATTTTGTCCTAACATCTAAAGATGGTGGTGCAACAATTTCATTGTGTTTCACTTTTTTTGGGCGTTGAGGAGAAGTTGATGATTTTCTCATAAAAATTGCGACAAATTGTTAACAGCCATCTTGACCACTATTCAGGCGCGCTCTATTCTAGCGTACATGTGTACGCTGGAATTTGCGGTATTTTAAATGGAATCAAATCAAACACAGAAACCCCCTATTATTTGGCTGAACGTCGCTGTTTTCGTGATCACCTTTGCGGTCGCTGCGATTGGTACGCCTCTTTGGGCTTATTACCATGGTTTTGACGGGGCTCAAATAGCAATGTTTGCTCTTGCTTTTACTTTTGGAGGTATCTCCATTACGGCTGGGTATCATCGTCTTTGGTCACATAAGGCCTATGATGCTCACCCTGTTCTCAAAGCAATCTTTGCGTTAGGCGGTGCGTTCGCGATACAAAATAGTATCCTTCATTGGTCATCAGACCACCGAATCCACCATCGCCATGTCGATGACAACGATGTCGATCCTTACTCTGCGAAGCGTGGGTTTTGGTATTCCCATATAGGCTGGATGCTACGTGAATATCAAAAACACCGTTACACCGATTACACCAACTGCCGTGATTTACAAAAAGACAAAATCGTCATGTGGCAGCACAAGCACTATCTTGCACTCGTACTTGCAACCAATTTCGGTATCCCTATCGCTTTTGGCCTTATCCACGGTGATATTTGGGGCGCAATCATTCTCATCGGATTTACACGGTTGGTAATGAACCACCACACAACCTTTTTCATCAACTCGCTCGCACATATATGGGGAAGCCAGCCTTATACCCAGAAAAACACAGCACGCGATAACGGCATTCTCGCTTTGTTCACGTTTGGCGAGGGTTACCACAACTTCCACCATATCTTCGAAAACGACTACCGTAACGGTATTCACTGGTGGCAGTTTGACCCAACCAAGTGGCTGATTAAATCAGCGAGTTGGGTTGGCCTTGCGCAAAAGCTACGCAAAACGCCCGCAGACCGAATAGAAAAAGCCAAAGCAACCATGTTGCTAAAGAATATTCAGGATCATTTAAGCGTTATGCCAAATGCGACACACCGCCTTCAAATCATCGAACAGGAATATGATGCGTTGGTTTCTCGCATGAGTGAGTACTATGAAGCACAAAAGCGTCTGATTGACCTGAAAAAGAAAAACCTTCTTAAGAAATATGAGAAAGCAATTCTGATTCAGCAGCTTCAAATTCTGAAATTCGATTTCAAAAAGCAAAAGCGCAACTGGCTAACACTTACTTCCAGTTACGCGTAAAATTACCAGGGAAAAATAACGAAGGGCAGCACCGAGTGGCTGCCCTTTTTAATGGAACTATCAACGATACCCATGCAAATGAACGAGGCTCAAGGTTGGATGATTTATTGTTCCCTAGGTAGTTCAACCTCAGGAAAACTGCTTAGGCGTCACCGTCCCTACCCTCAGAAAACTGAGGTAAGCCATCGCTAATCTCGTACCAACTCGCCGCATATCGGGTAAAAATGTGTGCATCAGGACTTTGTGCGATCGGGCTATCCAACGTTCCCAATGCAAACTCCACCAGTGAACCATCACTGTTTGAGGATTCAAACAAAAGGCTAGACCCACAGGTCCCACAAAATGACCGCTTAGTGCCATTTTCTGCTTCATAAACACAAAGCGTGTTTCCACCTTTGGTGAATCTGAAATGACTGGCTTTTGCTTCGCCAAACGTAGCAAACGCGGAGCCATGAAACTTACGACACATTGTGCAATGGCAGTGCCCCATTTTCGGCTCTAATTGATTAACCTCGTAAGCAATTTGTCCACATAGGCACTGTCCCGTTAACACGTCCGTTGAATGTGACATATCACTCTCCTTGTTTTAAGTATCACCAACCAACGTATCAACTAAATTAACGATATTCAAAGCGCTTGCGTGTGTTTTCGCGTCGTTTCGTTGTATGGCCAAGAATTTTCGTCGACATAATTTACGTGCCACATTAAAATCAACGCATTCGTTCCCTGCTTTGCGAGAAGTTACGATGACACAAAAACCCTCTCGCACGGATGCTATGACGCTCATAATCGAGCAGGTAAAACAGGAATTACCCTTATATGACTCCGGCACATTCGTTTGTGGCCCCGACAACAATTGCATTGGCTGTCCGAAGAAACTGCTAGAGCTTGTTGATACAGAGTTAACCTATTGGGAATCTGCAATGTCGCGTGGTATTACGCCGCAATTCGATGAAATACGGCGTTTTGGAAAACTCTGCACGAACGTTAAGCGTGGGCTGGTTCGCAACAACATCATTCAGGCGTAGGTCACACAACGCACGGGCTACCGTTATCTCTCTCCGAGTGTGTCTTGTGCGCGGCGTAGGTGCGTTTCTTCCAAAGCCTCACCCCAGTATACAAAGGCACTCTTGACCCCCGCATTATATGCCATGTCACAAAGTGCCTTCTTTTCCAACTCCGTCACGCCCCCTTCCACCTTTTCCATTGGATGAAGAATCACTTGTATACGAGGCTTTAGTATGCCCATTTTTACCACTTGAGAAATTGCGTACCGAAGTAACGGTTGAAACGCTTTATAGTCAGAAACCAAGCTCCGAGGGTGGCTGAATGGGTTAGAAATTGTCACCTCATCTACATGACGAAACTTTTCCGCTTTGTTGCCAAATGCGATAATTTTCTTTTGTTTTCTGGCGCTAATCATCCAAGCGATATGGGGCTTTTCGTCAAATACTCTTCCTGTTTTACCATCAAATACCCGTAATCGGTTTGACCACATTTGAATGTACAAGGTGTTCCCGTAGGCATAGATAAATCTCGAAAGCATGCTGGCAAATACTCAATATTTCGCCACTGACGTTCGTCAGCGAAGTAGTTATATTCGTTTATTGCTACTGATTGTCATTCAAGATTGGGCTGACTCAAAATCTGCATTGTCTGTTTTACGCATCATTGCACAGAATATAAGACACATCCTGTAACATTTCAGTCATATATCTATAAGCCTAGCAAAAATAAGCCTTTCCGCGCTTTATAGGTAAACGCGACTTCAATACACGTTTGCAATTCTGAAAGAGGAATATCATGTTGTAGGTCGAGCAGCGCTGCTCTATTTCCCTTATAAACAAAGGACTCAGGCATCACTTCGCGAAGTGTCTCTATCATTTGTGTCTGACAGTGGAACAGAATGATCAAGTATGCGGGGTTGTTATCATCCCAATCCAACCTAATGGCCGTCCCCCCTTTGACAACATAACTTAACTGGCCCCATTTCAATGATTCTTCCACATCCTTGTCCAGTTTTTCAGCTACATCAAAAATGTGTTTTCGAATTAAGGTGAGTGACGCCCTCACTGACGGGGGATAACACATTAATTTTTCGCTTACCGCACAATCCATTGACGCTCTCCGATAAATAAACCCGACACAAGGTCGGGCTGATATTATTGGGCAACAAACGAAAGCAGAATGGTTTCTAACTCATCCCAAGGCAGAGGAGACTTGTCAATAATCTCCACCTTTGATTCCACACCATCCAAGCTAATGGGACTGACTGTCACCATTTGATTGACGACATTAAATGCATACATACCATCGTCTGTTTTCATGACAGCCTTCACGCGTTCGGCATTGAGATTTGCTAACAAACCATATAACGCATCAAACAGGAAGATGGTTGAAGGTTCAAATATCCAACCACAACTCACATATCCCTGCCCTTTATTTTCCTTACGTCGGAATTTTTCTCCCGGCTCCAGCTCAAACGGGGGCGTGCGACGTGAAGTCGTATGAAGCGCTGTTCACCGCTCAACGAGTGAACCATCTGTATCACCAGATGAACCTAGGAGCCTGAATAAAGTAGCGGCTCTGACAATGTAACGAAGGTTGGCATTTGCCAATCGGGATTGAAATCGTGAGAGGACGGTCCTCCTGATAACCACATAAATCGGGTGAGTGCTAGGTAGTCAGTATGATGAACATAAGTGAATCCGTTCAAGGTGCGTCATGTGATGAAGCAGCGGAAGTGGTTTATACGCTGTTGCCAAAAGGCATGAGAGTCGGAAAGAGATTGCCCCATGCTCTTTCGTGAT
>NZ_FUXU01000196.1 GCF_900167155.1 Enterovibrio nigricans DSM 22720
GGCTCCTAGGTTCATCTGGTGATACAGATGGTTCACTCGTTGAGCGGTGAACAGCGCTTCATACGACTTCACGTCGCACGCCCCAAAGTGAGTTAGCAGTAACCGCATCTCTTAGAAGTCATGGTGAAACTTGACTTAGTTTTACTCATACCTGTGTGTGCTCAAAGCTAATTGATCCATTTGAGCTTTATAATCATAGTCAGCAAAAATCATATCCAGTAACTAAAAGGAACAACATGTTTTTTGGTAAGATTTTTAGCAAAAAAGCAAAGAAACAATTTGAAAGTGTTCATGACGACTTGTTGTCCTCTATGGCGCTATATTCATATTTTTCGGTGGAGCAGCAACTATTCATCTGCCATTTTGTTAATCAGTTTTATAACAATAAAACAGTGTTGGTTAGCCCAGATATCACAATTGAAAACCGAGAACTCTTGCTGGTACTAATCGCTGCCAACGCATCCTTGGTTGGAGGAGCGCAGCGGACTGATTACTTTTCGTCGGTGAAATGGATTCATATTTGCTCTGACGACTTACAAGTTGACGGTGATGCGTATGAGACTTCTACTGTGCGGTTGAGCGCTTCCCTTTGTTTAGAGGAAACGTCTGATATTATTGATGGGAGAAATCTGATTGTTCACGAGTTTGCTCATATTCTCGACCATATTTTTGGCTTGTCTGGCAGTACCCCTGCGTTACGCAAAGCCCATGAGGCCTATCTGAGCAACACTGCAGCACAACAAGAATATCTTGTTCCAGATTGTGCTACACCACCAAGCGAGATCGTTAACCATGTATTTACTCATGATGAGACTTTACTTCGCACACACGAAGAGTATTTTGCAGTACTTTCTGAGTTGTTTTTTACGAATCCAGCGGCCATTCATGAGAACAGCGTTGAATTGTATAGTGACCTAGTTGGTATCTATGGTTTAAACATGCTGGCCATATTGAGCGGTCGCGATCAGGTTGTATAGATGAACAGAGTCCGCTTCTTGACCCTCTGCTCAGAAATGTTTTTAAGCGGCTTATTGACTGGCATTGGTTATACAAAATTGTCCACACTCGTGCTAGTTCGATTTGCTTTTGCGTGTTCATGTTGGCGTTATAGTGATTTGGAGTTTAAGTGGAAAAATTCATCAAGCTAGCTGACCCAAATCTTGCGGTAGCGAGTGAGATTTTTGAGGCAATTACTGAAGCCTTCAAAAAAAGTCAGTGTTATAGAACTAGCACCTTCTTCAAAACTGTAGAAACCAGATATGAAGTCATGACTCAGCCTGAAAAGGTGAAGTTCAAAGAACATATCAGTAGTGAATCTGGTCAAAAAGTAATATCGGACTTTGCCATAGCTGTATCTTCAACACCTAGCACGATCGTTAACGCTTCACTTGCGCTTTTGTATTCGCAGGATCCAGATTTTAATTTCTCTCAAAACGAGTTAGAGCGTTTTGTTGCTGCCGTGAGTGGTCTGACAGATCGTAAGGTTGACTTTTTATTGCATATTCAGAACCTCAGTCCGTCCCAAAAGGAATCCTTGTATCCAGTCTACGTTATTAATCAAGACAACTTTGGTACTTTAAGAGATGTTATAGATATCGATGAACTTTTCATCTATGTATCAGATTTCCAGTCTAGAGGACTAGTATTGATTAATGTTGATCAGCCGAAAAATTTTGGTTTCGCAAATAAGTTTGATGATGGAGTAAAGTGGTCTACAAATTTCTGTCTAAGCGAGACGCAAGTTCGTTATATAGCCTTATTAAGGAAAGCTAAGGAACTTGTAGCCTAATCGCCATAAGACAAGCTCATATTTGGTTAATAGACCTACTGTTTTGGCTGTATCAGCAGCCAATTCTCTCAAACGACTAAGCCGTTTACTTGGCTTTCCCCAATCTGAAGTTATCCGAAGCGATAGTTTTAGGGCATAAATTCTAACTGATTCCTGTCCGTGCGACCTGAAGTCGTATGAAGCGCTGTTCACCGCGATAAGAGTGAACCATCTGTATCACCAGATGACCCTAGGATCCTGAATAAAGC
>NZ_FUXU01000010.1 GCF_900167155.1 Enterovibrio nigricans DSM 22720
CAGGGCAGCGTGGTTGTCACAAGCAATTTACCGTTCTCACAATGGTCAAATGCGTTCGCTGATGACACCACACTCACGGCTGCACTGCTGGATCGACTGCTTCATCACTCTCACATCATTCAGATAAGTGGAGAGAGTTATCGGCTAAAAGGGAAAAGGGCGTTAGGGACAGTGCCAACCGTTCTACAAAATGAATCGGAGAGGCAGGGATAACTACCATGGGTGGGTCAATTTTACTTCGGCGATAGCGTCGCTAAGTGGATCAGTTTTAAGTCGGCGTTGACAGCGCGTCTGTTATCAATTGTCGATCTAGACGAGGACGGTATTTGGTTGGGCACAACGCATGGTGTTATTCGCTACTTTGATGGCAGTTTTGAAGAAATAATCTCAAAAGGTGAGGTTGGTTCGGTTAAGTCACTCAGTGTCAGTGATGGAGGGGATTTGTGGCTGGTGGCAAGCGACGGGGTCTTGCGTTATTCCATGACAGAGAAAGCGCCTGCAGTGACTATTTTAAACCACCTCGAAAATGGTAGGGTCCTTTGTGCATATGTGCAAGATGAGGCGATCACTTACATAACAACGAATGGTGTCTTTAGGAAATACAAGGGGCACACGTTAAAACAAAGCGTACTGACCACTCAGCTTACTTCGCAGTCTGTCAGATACTTTTGCGAAATGAGTACGCAAGCCGTCTACTTTGCAGGTGATTTGGGTGTGTTTTATCTATCAACGAACACGCTTGATAAGCTCTTCAATTTGCCGCTAAGGCCATCGTTTGTCAGTACAGTGTACATTGATGATTTGCCTTATAGCTTGGGGCCTCTGAGTCAAACTCCGCTGTTTTCCGTGCTCGCTAAATCAACGGCAAGAATTGATATCAGCCAAATGCCTTTCAATCTTCGAGAAGGGGTAACGTACAAATTAGAGGGGGGAGGGAAAGATACTTGGCATAAAACGAAAGATAATCAGCTGATTTTCTCTGCGTTAGATTCTGGTGATTACACACTGGTCCTAAAAGAATCCACTGGCGGAGAAGAAACACAGCGGCAAGTTTTTTCGTTTACCGTTGTCAGAGTATGGTATGAAAAACTTGGTGTTATGATTGTCAGCATTCTTGCCATGGCTTGGTTATGCTTTTTTTATTTTCATAAGAAGAGCGCAAAAAGGGTGTCAAAAATAAACCTTTTTTCTCCAGATATCACTGAGAAAGTGCACCTGGCTGAGGAAACGGATAGTGCGGATCTCGTCAGTGTAATTAAACCTCATTTTCCTGAAATGGCTCTAGAACCCACCATAGAGCTTCGTGAGATCGCCTCACAACACGACCAGAAGGCGCTGGTGGCAAATGATGAGCTTTGGAAGAATAATGTGCAAGGTGAGATAGATAAGCATTATGGCGACCCTGAATATTCGACATCGTCTCTGGCAGGTGCCCTGTTTATATCAGAAAGAAGTTTACAGCGTCGGTTTAAGGCAGTATTTGGTTATACGTTCAAAGAGGCTCTGATTTCTGCTCGTTTAGAAAATGCTAAACACTTGCTTGCTAAAGGCGAAAAGGTATCCGATGTATCAATTGCTTGTGGGTTTAACGAGCCGTCCTACTTTTCGAAATCGTTCAAAGCAAGATTTGACTGTATGCCAACGCAATATAGAGAGAGATTTGAAGAGAAGAGTGTGTAAAAAAAAGAGCGTGGTATAGCCATCGGACTATACCACGGGCGTCAAAGACACCTTCGCTTGCTGCCGGAGGTATGTGGGAGGTCCACACACCATCTGGAATTTGGTTCCGTTTAACTTGAATTCATTTAATCGTTTTATCCGCTCTCCTCGATAGTAATTTCCCGCCATTTTTTCAATTCCATGAAAAACCCGCCTAAATTTTGTTACGCGTCGAAAAAAACACCGCCCCGTCAAAGCTTTGACAGTGGCAATTAACGATTTTGACGAATTTTCAACGGTTCTGTAATGGACATACTCGGGAAAGGGACCTTGTTGCATTCCGGCGAAAATGGCTGGTTTTTTACGTATTTAACGTGAGAATTAACGGTTTTAACGATCGACTCTAAACGTGAATGTTGACTGCGCGACATTCAATTCGGGGCTTACTTGATCAAAAACAACTTTATTTGTGACACATTTTGCAATACTTTACTCGCAAATGTGTCTGATTCTCATTTAAGTTGTGATCTATGAAGTTGTCTGAATTAAAGCCTGGAGCAAAAGGTAAAATCGTCTCGATGTCGAATGTTCCCGCGATCCCACGTAAGAAGCTAATGGCCATGGGCGTGCTGCCTGACACCGACGTCAGTGTGGTTCGATTTGCGCCAATGGGCGACCCAATACAGGTAAGGGTTAGAGGTTGCGATATCGCGCTTCGTTTGAGCCTCGCAGCGAATATTGAGGTTACAGCAAATGTTGAATAAAGAATTGCTGACAGTTGGTAATCCGAACTCCGGTAAAACAACGCTGTTTAATCGACTGACAGGTAGCCGTCAGGAGATTGGCAACTGGGCAGGCGTAACGGTCGATAAGAAGACAGGCCGTGCAATGCTCAATGATCACACTTTTTCTCTGACCGATCTGCCTGGTATTTATACGTTTGACCATGCTGATGGTGAGAATAGCTTAGATGAATCAATTGCAGTAAAAGCACTCTTTACACTGCCAAGTGACCTCGTCGTGAATGTGATTGATGCAAGCGCACTGGAAAGAAGCTTATATCTGACATTACAACTGCGCGAGCTGGGTCGCCCGATGGTCGTCGTCCTCAATAAAATGGATATCGTTGAACAGCAAGGATTCCATATTGATACCCAAGCCCTGTCCGATGTGCTTGGATGTGAAGTTCTGACGGTTACCGCCACTTTGCCCGAATCAGTCGAAAACTTTAAAACGTCACTTGCTGATATCTCAAGCATCAGCCAAGGCGTAACACCGACCGCGCTGAATTATGGCAAGGACATTGAGGCTGCGATCTCTGATTTATCAGCCCACATCAAAATACAAGGTTTGGATTACGCGCGAGCAAATGCAATTCGTCTTTTGGCGGGTGACCAACTTCTGTTGAATCAACTGAATGAAAAGACACAGCAATACGTTGCGGATGTCATCGCCGAATTAGAAAACCACGTCGATTTGGATTTGATGATTGCCGATGTCCGCTACACGCGCGTTGCCGAAATCTGTCACAGTGTAAAAACGCAGGTTGTACCACTAAAGACGCGAGTCACTGACGTCATTGATAACATCGTTTTGAATTGCTATTTAGGCCTGCCTATCTTTTTCGGTGTGATGTATTTGATGTTCATGTTTTCGATTAACATTGGTAGTGCATTCATCGACTTCTTCGACATCAGCGTAGGTGCAGTTCTGGTCGATGGTGGTCATCATTTGCTGGATAACCATTTACCAATATGGCTGGTAACGATTATTGCTGACGGCATTGGCGGCGGTATTCAAACAGTAGCAACGTTTATCCCGGTGATCGCCTGCTTGTATCTCTTTATGTCATTACTGGAAAGTTCTGGTTATATGGCACGAGCGGCCTTTGTTCTTGACAAAGCCATGCAGAAAATTGGTTTGCCAGGTAAAGCGTTTGTTCCTTTGGTGCTTGGTTTTGGCTGTAACGTACCCGCTATTATGGCAACGCGTACCTTAGATCAGGAAAGAGAACGTCGCTTGGCTGCGGCCATGGCCCCGTTTATGTCGTGTGGTGCGAGATTGCCAGTATATGCCTTGTTCGCGACGGCATTTTTTCCTGAAAATGGTCAGAACGTCGTGTTTCTGCTTTATCTAATGGGGATTGCCGTGGCGATCTTCACGGGCATTGTACTGCGCCATACCCTCCTCCCTGGCGACAGCGATGCGATGTTAATGGAAATTCCTCGCTACGAATGGCCTCGTGTCAAAGATGTCACTTTGAAAACGTGGCACAAACTGAAACGTTTTGTCTTGGGTGCGGGTAAAACCATTGTGGTGGTTGTGACGATTCTGAGCTTTTTGAACTCACTCGGCACGGATGGTTCTTTTGGACATCAAGATTCAGAGCAATCAGTGTTGTCGAAAGCAGCACAATTCGTGACCCCTGTCTTCGCACCCATCGGTATTGAAGAAGACAACTGGCCGGCAACGGTAGGTATTATCACCGGTATCTTTGCGAAAGAAGCCGTCGTTGGAACGCTAAATAGCTTGTACTCGACCACGCAAAGTGAACAAGCACCAGAATTCGATTTAGTGGCAAGTTTGAAAGAAGCGTTGCAGACAATCCCGGATAATTTGTTGGGGCTCAACTACGCTGATCCACTGGGTATTGATGTGGGTGATTTGCCGAATAAAGAAGCCGTGGCCGAAGATCAAGGCGTAGATATGAGCATCTTCGCGAATCTGAACCGCCACTTTACGGTTGAAGGTGCATTTGCTTACTTGGTCTTTATCTTGTTGTACACGCCATGTGTAGCTGCAATGGGGGCGTATGTTCGTGAGTTTGGTCGCCCATTTGCAGGCTTTATTGCCGGGTGGACGATGCTACTGGCGGTGGTGGTTACGGTTATCTGTTACCAAGCAATGATGCTGACTGTTACACCGTTGCCAAGCGCACTTTGGATAGTGGGAAGTGTGGCTATCATGCTGTTTACTGTTGTAGGGCTAAAACGGTACGCGAAAAGCGGCAATAACAAACTGAGTCCGGTGGCGATATGATCTTGATTGAGCTGAAACAGTACATTATTGATCATCCAAATTGTTCGCGAAAAGAAATGGCAAAAGCTTTTTCGCTGTCAGAAGATGGCGTTGACGCAATGCTGACTGTTTGGGCAAAGAAAGGCATGTTGAAAACCACTGTTCGCAGGAAAGGTAGAGAAGAAACCCTGCATTACCACTGGGTGCAAAAAGATGAGTTGGGGTTATTGGTTATTCAGTAACGTGGACTCACTGAGAAAAAAAGCGCGGAGGATGAGCCGCGCTTTTTTTTGCCTAATTTATTTGGAGCCAGAATTACTTTATGCCAGAACAAAGTGTTCAATGGATGATAAGTGCTGTTTCCAGGTAGCCGCTACATCATTCTGAACAGCTTCTTCGCGGATGATTCCTTTGGTGTTCCCCCAAATTGGCCCAGGCCAAGCTACGTCATCTTGGAAGCGGGCGATATGATGAATATGAAGTTGCGACACCATATTGCCCAATGCGCCGATGTTGATTTTGTCTGGATGGCTCTTTTGCTCAAGTAATGATGCTACTGCTGATGATTCTGTAATAAACAGCACTTGCTCTTCTTCAGACAAATGATGGATTTCTGTGATCCCTTCAATTTTCGGAACCAATATTAGCCAAGGGCCAATGTCCTCTTTACTGAGTAACACACGGCACAGTGGCAAATCGCCAAGCCAAGTGGTATCGGCATCCAGACGAGGATGAAGTGAAAAAGCCATTTTTGGTCTCTGTTTTGGTGATTTTCAAATAAAAGTAACGACTAATCCCTGCAATGTAAACCAAATCACTCCCCTGAAATGGATTACTCAATTCGTTGCGTAAAGTTGCGTGATAGTTGCTCAAATGTCACAAAAGGGTGCAAAGGGAAGGTTTTTACGCTCAATGAATCAAAAAGCGGATTAGTCTAAAAGTGTATACCCAATGAATGCAAAGGAGCTTGCACACTACGTCTGGGATGACGTCGCCGTACCTTTGGGAAGGGCGAGTGAAAAATACCGTGAGGGCGAAGAATGGATTATATCGAAGTGCTTGATTTCTGGTTTGGTGATGCAGAAATACCAAGTCCTAATGAAGAAGTTAAAGCGTTGTGGTTCGATGGTGTAAACAGCGCAGATAACACGATACGAGAAAGATTCTTACCTCATGTAAGTATGGCGGGGGAAGGGAAGCTTTCTCAGTGGCTATCGTCGCCGGAAGGCGCGTTGGCGCACATCATTTTGTTGGATCAGTTTAGTCGCAATATCTACCGTGGTTTGAGCGCAGCATTTCGCTATGATGACTTCGCATTGGCTCTATGTAAGCGAGGCATGGCGAGCGCGCAAGACATGGCGTTAGTGCCAGTACAACGTGCGTTTTTTTATATGCCTTTGCAACATTCAGAATATTTGGAAGATCAGGAAGAATCACTTTTCCGCTTCAGTCAGCTTTGTGATGAGGTATCAGAAAACGATGAAGCGGGCTTGTTAGAAAACTTCTATCGCCATGCGCGTTCTCATTACGATGTCGTGAAACGCTTTGGGCGTTTTCCCCACCGAAATGCTGCACTTGGGCGGCTATCCACAGAAGAAGAATTACAGTGGTTAGCGGATGGTGGCGCGCGGTTCAAGCAATAGAGCAATCACGCGCTCTGCTAGTATAAGCGCGTGACGTCAATACGGATGACTATCTGGTTCTAGGCATCACGCAGTTTCTACCTCTACCTTTGGCATCATACAAAGCCTCATCAGCACGAGACAGCAATTCACTCATGTCTTCTCCCGCGAGGCGACTGGCCACACCAAATGATGCTGTAATCGAGTTGATTTTCTGGCCCGATTTTTTATCAGTCACGGACAGTCGTTCGAGTGTTGCCCTTGCCTTTTCAGCGATACTCCATGCGTTGTTAAATGAAACGCTGGGTACTAAAGCGGCAAATTCCTCCCCCCCGAACCGGTATACGGATGCATAGTCTTTCATCGAATTCTCAAGCTTATTGGCGACAAGCTTTAAGACGTTATCACCCATTTGATGACCGTACTCATCGTTGAAGGCTTTGAAATGATCGATGTCGACGATGATGAGACTAACTTCAACATTCTGCACATTGAAATCGGCCATTTGTTGGTCGAACGCGCGACGGTTAAGGCAGCCAGTTAACGCATCATTGGTTGCCTGCGTTTTGTACTCCTCTAGCTTCTTTTTCAGCGTATCAATTTCCGCTTTTTGTGTGGTCACTTGAAGTCGATATTGGGATGTTGCACTGAGCAGGTGCTGAGAGCCTTGAAGCAATTCATGAATGACTTGCTGATTGTCTGCGCCAGAAGACGCTTTGATTTGCACGTCTTCGAGTTTGGTAACGGACGAAGACAAAATATCTTGAAACTCTTCGGTATCAGATACTGTGGTATCCATTGAATTGCCGAGGTCTGCGACAAGGTTTTCAACTTTCAGGCGAAAGTTATCGAGCTCTTTTTTGCTGTCACCAATTAAAAAGGATTCGATGAGGGAGTCACATCGATCTCTCGAACAGGTGCCAAATTTGGCGACGGTTGCATCGACGGCTTGGTTAAGCTCTGGATGGGTTCCTGCACAATAGGTGTACCAAAGCGAGAAATAATGCGGCGTAGTTGGCACCTTGTATTTCACCATTAGTGGCACCGCGCGCTTAAAAATTCGTGTAGCTTCGAAAAATGCGTATTCACTCATGCCTAAAATTCCAATATCACTTGTATCAATAATGATAATCAATGGTGTGTTAAAATTTAATGTCACATAAAAAAGCCCCGCAATAAAGACGCGGGGCTTAGTAGTTTTGTGAGAGCGGTTACGCTTTAGGGATTACATACGCTCTAGCGTTTTAATACCTAGCAGATCAAGACCTTGTTTGATGGTTTTTGCGGTCAGCGCTGCCAACTTCAAGCGGCTTTGCTTTGTCTCGCCTTCTGCATTTAGAACAGGGCACGCTTCATAGAAACTAGAGAAAGAACCCGCCAATTCAAACAGATAAGCACACATGATGTGTGGTTGACCTTCACGCGCTACAGATTGAACGGCTTCTTCGAATTGCAACAGCTTAGAAACAAGTGCTTTTTCTCTTTCATCGGCAATGATGATGGTGCCTTCGAGAGCATTTGCATCGATGCCCGCTTTGTTGAAGATTGATGTCACACGGGTGTACGCGTACTGCATGTACGGTGCCGTGTTGCCTTCAAACGCTAGCATGTTGTCCCAATCGAAGATGTAGTCAGTGGTACGGTGCTTAGACAGATCAGAGTATTTAACCGCCGCCATTGCCACAGTTTCAGCGATGTTCGCTTTCTCTTCTGCAGACAGGTCTGGGTTTTTCTCTTCGATCAGTTTTGCTGCACGCACTTCTGCTTCATCCAGAAGATCGGCCAGACGAACAGTGCCGCCAGCACGCGTCTTAAACGGACGACCGTCTTTGCCCAACATCATGCCGAAAGCATGGTGCTCAAGGCTCATTGATTCAGGTACGTAGCCTGCTTTGCGAACGATGGTCCATGCTTGCATCAGGTGCTGGTGCTGGCGTGAATCGATGAAGTAAAGCACGCGGTCCGCATTGAACGTTTCGTAGCGGTATTTTGCACATGCAATGTCAGTGGTGGTGTACAGGAAGCCGCCGTCACGTTTTTGGATGATGACACCCATCGGTTCGCCGTCTTTGTTTTTGTACTCATCCAAGAACACAACCATCGCACCGTCATCTTCCACAGCCAGGCCTTTTTCTTTAAGGTCTGCTACGATGCCGGCAAGCATGTCGTTGTACATGCTTTCACCCATTACGTTTTTGTCTGTCAAAGACACGTTTAGGCGGTCGTAGTTACGCTGGTTTTGCTCTAGCGTGATTTTAACCAGTTGCTGCCATTTTTCTTTGCAGTACTCGTCACCACTTTGCAGGCGTACAACATAGTTTCGTGCAGTTTTCGCAAACTCTTCGTCTTCGTCGTACAGCTTCTTAGATTCGCGGTAGAAGCCTTCAATGTCGCTTAGATCCATTGAAATGTCGCTACCTTGTGCTTCATGACGCTCAAGGTTGGCAATTAGCATACCGAACTGTGTACCCCAGTCACCCAGGTGGTTAGCGCGGATGACATCGTGACCCAGAAATTCCAGCGTACGCACAACTGCATCACCGATGATGGTTGAACGCAGGTGACCAACGTGCATTTCTTTCGCTACGTTTGGTGCGGAGTAGTCAACAACAATATTTTGTTTGTCGGCCAGTGCAACACCAATACGGCTGTCAGCCAGCGCAACATCCGCTTGTGCACCTAGCCATTCAGGGCTTAGGAAGATGTTGATAAAACCAGGGCCTGCGATTTCAGTTTTTGAAGCGACGCCTTCCAGGTCAAGAACATCCAGCACTTTCTGAGCGAATTCGCGAGGGTTGCAACCCAGTTGTTTGGCTACGCCCATGATGCCGTTAGCCTGATAATCACCGAATTGCGCTTTTGCAGATTGACGAACTGCTGCTGGGCTACCTTCAGGTGCACCTGCTGCAACCATTGCCGCAGCGACTTTATCGTTAAGAAGGGCTTGAATATTCACTTGTTTACCTTAATTTTGTTTCCCGACAAGAGTGCGTTGCCGGTTCAACTGAACTTGTCTGACGCTAAAGTGAAAAATCCGTCAACAATACCCAATGCAAGCGAGTGCAAACAGGGCATGGTTGACGGCTTTAGCTATGAGACTTCAGCACTCAGAGACATCCGCAATAATACCCACAAACGGTAACTGTTTAAAAGCTGAATCCTACGAAATCCTATTATTTAAGTGCCATGAAGGCAGTCGTAGCGGGGATATGGTATTTATCAATCTGCTTGCGTCTTTATCACGGGCAAGGCTGTGGTACATTACGCCTCTAAAAACACGACCCAGAGAAAGTAAATGTCTGTGCTAACCATTGCCACTTTAAAGTCTTCATTGCCACAATTTTCTGAGCGTATGTTGAACTTGCTCGACACCCTTGGTTTGGATTTAACCGCCTATCAGGCTGATCATATTGCGCTGCGTGTCAATGATCTCGCGTTGGCTAAGTCATTGCATCAGGCGTGGCTGAAAGAGTCTGAAGAATTATCGGTAAACACAATCAATGGTAGGCCAATTGTGGTCGTAAAAGCCAAAGAACCGTTGGCTTTTGGCGTGTGGCAAACACAATGTGTTGAATTGCCTTATCCTGGGGACAAAGTGTATGCGGAAGAAGGTTGGGAGCATGCCGAATGGGTGATTCCTTCGAAAGCGACGACACCAGAGACCTTTTTGGAAGATGTGTTTGAGACGTTTCCTGAACTGAAAACAGGTTGGTCAGAACTCAACGCTTTGGGTGTAAAGGTAAAACTGAGCTCGCCATCTGGTGAGGGGGAACGTTTATCCAACCCGACAGTAGCATTTAAATATAAAGGTGTGTGCGTCAAGCTACACCCTGTATCACTTGAACAAGTGATTGAAAGCGAAAAATAAAAAGAGATCGAAGCGTAGAAAAGGGGCGAAAGCCCCTTTTTAGATCACTATGTACTGATTGCTAAGTGGTCCGCTATAGAATGACAGTTTTGTTGCCGTAAACAAAAACCTTGTCTTCTAGCACCATGTGCAGTGAATTGCTCAAGACTGTTTTTTCGACATCGCGGCCCGCTTTTACCATGTCTTCTGCACTGAAGGTATGGTCCACGTGTTTAATGTTCTGATCGATGATGGGGCCTTCGTCGAGATCATTGGTCACGAAGTGGGCGGTTGCACCAATGATTTTCACACCACGTTGGTAAGCCTGATGATAGGGACGAGCGCCAATGAAAGCAGGCAAGAAACTGTGGTGAATATTGATGATTTTGTGAGGGTGGCGCGCGACAAACTTCGGTGTCAGTACCCGCATATATTTGGCGAGGACAATGTAGTCTGGCGCATAAGACTCAATAATTTCGGTGATATTGTCTTCGTGCTGTTCTCTTTCCAATCCATCGTGATTGACAAAGTGGAAAGGAATATCAAACTTTTCCGTTAGCGCTGCAAGGTTATTGTGATTACCTATTACCGCAGAGATTTCCACATCCAACGAGCCGTCATACGCCTTCATCAGAATGTCGCCGAGACAGTGTGACTCTTTGGTCACTAGGATCACCACACGCTTACGTTGTTTAGTGTCTACCAACGTACGGCGACTACCTGTAGGCAGCGCTTGATCAATATCCATTAAGAAAGTGGCGTCATTAAAGATGCCATCCAATTCCGTGCGCATAAAAAACTGCCCAGTGGAATGGTCAACGTACTCGTTGTTGTGGATGATATTAAGCTGGTGTTTATAACAAATGTTGGTGATCTTGGCGATGAGGCCTTGGGCGTCAGGGCAATCCGTCAGCAGAATTTTTCTTTCCATAGAAACGTGAATCTCACATAAAAACATCGTCATGTATTGCTTCTCGTTTTACTCTTAATTTGCTTCTAGGTCAAAAACTCACTGAATTTGCGCGGAATAAATGTGCAAATGAAGGTCGCAAAGAAAACAACAATCAACGTGATCAATGGCAGTGAAGAGTGTTTGTTGGCATAATGCAAGGCTTTCCAATACTGTATAAATGAACAATGATTTCGAAGGTTTTTTCCACAGAGGGTGCGCTGGCAAAAGCCATTAAAGGGTTTCAGCCCCGCCAGCCACAAACTGACATGGCGTTGTCCGTTGAACGTGCAATTCAAAAGGGATCTCAGCTGGTGGTTGAGGCCGGAACGGGTACGGGCAAAACATACGCCTACTTGGCACCCGCGTTACTGAGCGGGAAGAAAACCATCGTCAGTACGGGGTCCAAAAACCTTCAGGAGCAGTTGTTTCATCGCGATTTGCCACTTATGGTCGATACGTTGGGTTTCACAGGGCGAGTTGCGCTATTGAAAGGGCGCGCAAATTACCTGTGCCCAGAGCGTTTATCTCGACAGATCATTGAAAATCATGATGGGCAAGCTGATCCGACCTTGCTCTCGCAACTTGTGAAAGTGCGAGGCTGGTCGTCTGAAACCAAAACGGGCGATCTGGGTGAATGCGCAGATTTGGCTGAAGACAGCCCCATCATTCCCACTATCACCTCGACGAACGACAATTGTTTGGGAAAAGAATGCCCAAGCTATGAAGATTGTTTTGTTGTGAAAGCGCGTAAGCGCGCGATGGATGCGGATCTGATCGTGGTGAACCACCACCTTTTCTTAGCGGATCTCGCCATCAAAGAAACGGGATTTGGAGAGTTAATTCCCGAGGCTGAAGTTTTCATTTTTGATGAAGCGCATCAAATTCCGGATATCGCCAGTCAGTATTTTGGCCAAAGCCTGTCTAGTCGACAGCTTCAAGAACTGGCGAAAGATATTCATATCGCGTATCGCACCGAACTTCGCGACACCAAGCAACTAGAGAAAGTGGCTGAACGCTTGTCTCAGGCGGCCTCTGATATGCGAATTGTTTTGGGAGAACCGGGTTTCCGTGGCAACTGGCGAGAGATATCGACATCCCCCTCTGTGTCGCGTGAGATGGTGCGCCTGAAAGACGCGTTAGATTTAGCGCATGATGTGATTAAGCTTTCGCTGGGGCGTTGCCAACTGCTGGATGCGGCATTTGATCGCGCGACGATATTCAAAGCACGCTTGGATCGTCTCAGTGATACCAGTATTCCAGGTTACTCCTATTGGTACGAGTGCAGCCGTATGCACTTTAGCCTGAATATCACGCCACTTTCAGTGGCAGAGAAATTCAGAGAGCAAATCCAGCAACAGCAAGGCGCGTGGATATTTACCTCCGCAACACTGGCAGTCAACGATGATTTCAGCCATTTCAGCCATCGTTTGGGATTAGAGCCTGCCGAGCAGTTCACCTTACCAAGTCCGTTCGACTATGAGTCACAGGCCATCCTGTGCGTGCCCCGCTTTTTGCCTGAACCTAATAGTTATGGCCTGGCCGACAAGCTGGTGGATATGCTTCAGCCTGTGATAGAGCAAAACAACGGACGTTGTTTCTTCCTCTGTACGTCCCACCAAATGGTCCGTGATTTGTCTGAGCGTTTTCGTGAGCGCATGGCATTGCCTGTATTGGTTCAAGGTGAAACATCCAAGCAGCAATTGTTGGCTGAGTTTTTGGAACTGGGAAATGCCCTGTTGGTAGCGACAGGCGCATTTTGGGAAGGGATTGATGTTAGAGGCCAGACACTCAGCTGTGTTATTATTGACAAATTGCCCTTTACTGCACCTGATGATCCGCTGTTAAAAGCGCGAATTGAAGATTGCCGTATGCAAGGGGGCGACCCGTTTGCTCAAGTGCAGATCCCCGATGCGGTCATCACATTGAAACAGGGCGTTGGCCGTCTAATTCGAGACAAAAAAGACCACGGCGCACTGATCATCTGTGATAACCGATTGGTGAGTCGACAGTATGGCCAAACGTTTCTGCGCAGTTTGCCACCCATTCCGCGAACGCGGGATTTGGGTAAAGTCAGCGAATTTCTCGCTGCAGTAGAAATAAACGATAACGATGTGGCAGACAGTCTTGCCGCACCTGAGGTGTAAATGACATCTAAGATCCTTGCCGTTGATACGGCTACCGAAAATTGTTCCGTCGCCCTTAAAGTTGGCAACGATATTATTGCTCGCTGTGAAATTGCACCGCGTGAACACACCACCAAAATTTTACCCATGGTGGATAGCGTATTGGCGGAAGCTGGGCTGACCCTGAACCAACTGGATGCACTGGCATTTGGCCGTGGTCCAGGTAGTTTTACCGGTGTACGTATCGGTATCGGGATTGCCCAAGGCCTTGCATTTGGTGCTGACTTACCGATGGTAGGTGTATCAACGTTGGCCGCAATGGCACAGCAAGCTTACCGTCTAAACGGTGCTCAACAGGTGCTGTCTACTATCGACGCGCGAATGAACGAGATCTATGTAGGTGGCTACCAACGTCTTGAAAATGGTGACTGGTCAACAGTGGTTTCAGAAGCCGTATTACCGCCTGAAATGTTCAAACCAAATTGTGGTGAAGGTGAGTGGTATGTAGCAGGAACAGGGTGGCAAGCTTACCCTGAATTGACAGGCCAGCTACAATTAGCAGTATCGGAAAGTGGCGTTCTTTACCCAGAATCTGAAGACATGCTTATTCTTGCGCATTGTGCGCTTGAGCGCGGCGAAGCTGTCGATGCTGAGAACGCGAGTCCTGTTTACCTTCGTGACACGGTTGCGTGGAAAAAGCTGCCTGGTCGCGAATAAGCTTCCTCGCCATTTGATAACGCGTGGCGAACTATTGAAAAAGGTCAGCGATGGTATCAATCCAAGGATTACCGCAACACGTTCAGCGCACTAACAACGCAAAACGTAAAAAACCGGAACAGCCCCAGAATGATACGGAGACCGTCAAGCCTTCGTTGGTGGCGAAAGCGGTATCACGCGGTATCCGAAATCCTGAGCTGGCCCAAGAAGCCCATCAGCAGATCCACTATGATTTACCCGATGGCCGTAGCAGAAATGCGTTAGAGGCCTATATGGATGTTAAAAATCAAGCGAGGCGAGACGAGTTAATTGCCATGTTTGGTGTTGATATTTTTGTATAGGCATACCTAAAAAACTGAAGTTTACGTCCCTAATTTGTGTGGATTTAACTCCTCGTACCACTTTACCAACCCTTACTGTGATAGGCTTCGCGCGCTAAAAAAGAGTGCGCGACCTGCAAGGTATTCAATAGCGCACTATGGCACTACAAGAAACAAAATATGCGGTGAGATTTGGAAATCTTGCAGCACAAGTCCAGCTAACGGATAAACGCAAACCACTGTTGCTGTTGCTTCATGGTTGGCAGGACAACAGCGGTAGTTTTGAGCCGCTCGTTCCATCGCTCCAAGACCACTTCGATCTTGTATTGCCTGACTGGCCTGGGCATGGTCTTTCTGACCACAAAGGGGCAGACAGCTTCTATCCTTTTTTTGACTATGTGGATGACCTTCATCAGTTGATTTTGCAGCTTGGTGAGCGTGATATTTATTTAGTTGGACATTCTCTGGGGGCGTTGGTGGCATCATGTTGGTGTGCCGCATTTCCTGAGCGAGCGAAAGGGTTGGTCATGATCGAGGCACTCGGCCCAATGTCTGAGTGCGAAGACAAGGTGGTCGATCGCTTGAGACGAGGTATCGATAGCCGATCAGAGATGAAAGGTCTTCGCTCACTCCCTTCGTTCGAAACTGCACTAAAACTTCGACGTGGTATTAACAAAGTTGCGATTGAAGAGCTAACGCCGCTGGTGTCGAGAGGCATCCAGCAAGTGGGTTCAGAATGGCAATGGCGACATGATGCCAAGCTGAAAACCGAATCGGTATATCGCATGTCAACTGAACATGCCGAGCACCTTATTCGTGGTATTCGTTGTCCTGTATTGGCAATCATCGGGGATGACGGTTACCCAGAGTTACGCGGTCCCCTCGCGAAAAAGCGTGAGGAATGGTTTGAGAATCTGACTGTAGAGAGAGTGGCGGGCACGCATCACTGTCATCTTCAAAGTCAGGCGGAAACCACCGCGTTGATAAAAGATTTTGTGACCAAGCTACATCTCACACAGTGAGTTGATGTTAATTAATTGTTAGTCATGGTCTAATTGCAGCGTTTAAACGCCTGTTTAATTTTTTTGCGTCTGGCGCGTGCGTATTCGCACGCAATATACAATAGGAGTATTCACGTGGATAAGGTTTGGTTAAACCGCTACCCATCAGATGTACCAGCAGAGATCTCTACAGAACAATACTCGTCTCTGGTGGATATGTTTGAAAAGTCGGTTCAAAAGTATGCCGATCAAACTGCTTTCATTAACATGGGTCAGGTCATGACTTTCCGTAAGTTAGAAGAGCGCAGCCGTGCTTTTGCCGCTTACCTGCAAAATGACTTGGGTTTGAAAAAAGGCGATCGCGTTGCGGTCATGATGCCGAATTTGCTCCAATACCCTATCGCTCTGTTCGGTATTCTTCGTGCCGGATGTGTAGTTGTTAACGTTAACCCTTTGTACACGCCTCGCGAATTAGAGCATCAGCTAAATGATTCAGGGGCGGCAGCCATTGTTATCGTTTCTAACTTTGCACACACGCTGGAAAAAGTCGTTGAGAATACTGGTGTTCGCCATGTCATTCTGACAAGCCTTGGTGACCAATTGCCACGCGCTAAAGGCACCATTGTTAATTTCGTGGTGAAATACATCAAGAATATGGTACCTAAGTACTCACTTCCTCATGCAACCTCTATGCGAAAAGCCTTGCACAAAGGCCGCCGTATGCAATATGTCAAACCGTTTATCACGGGTGATGATGTTGCTTTCCTGCAATATACGGGTGGTACGACAGGCGTTGCAAAAGGTGCTGTGCTGTCGCATAACAACATGCTTGCAAATGTTTTCCAAGCGAAAGGCACTTACGCGCCAGTGCTCAACGAGGGGCGTGAGCTTGTCGTGACTGCGCTGCCGCTTTATCACGTCTTTGCGTTGACGGTTAACTGTCTGCTGTTTATTGAATTGGGTAGTCAAAACCTGTTAATCACTAACCCACGTGATATTCCGGGCTTTATTAAAGAGCTGAAGCAGCATCCATTTACTGCATTGACGGGCGTAAACACCTTGTTCAATGCACTGCTTCACAACGAAGATTTCCACGAGCTTGATTTCTCTAATCTCAACCTGACTGTAGGCGGCGGCATGGCCGTTCAGCGTGCTGTCGCAGAGCAGTGGAAAAAGGTAACGGGTAAACACCTGCTGGAAGGCTATGGCCTGACTGAGTGTTCGCCACTGGTTGCTGCGTATCCGTATGATCTGGTTGAGTACAATGGTTCCATCGGGTTGCCTGTGCCATCAACAGATGTTCGTATCGTTGATGATGAAGGCAATGTGGTTGGTAACGACCAGATTGGTGAACTTCAAGTGAAAGGTCCTCAAGTGATGCAGGGTTACTGGCAGCGTCCAGAAGCCACGAAGGAAGTTCTGACTGATGATGGTTGGCTGTCGACCGGCGACATAGTGAAATTTGATGACGAAGGCTTCCTGCACATCGTAGACCGTAAGAAAGACATGATCTTGGTCTCTGGTTTCAACGTCTACCCGAACGAGATTGAAGATGTAGTTGCATTGCATGGCAAGGTGCTGGAAGTCGCAGCCATTGGCCTGCCACATGAAACATCGGGTGAAATCGTGAAGATCTGTGTGGTTAAGCGTGACCCGAGTCTGACCAAGGAAGAGTTATTGGCGCATTGTCGCGAACATTTAACCGGCTATAAAGTACCTAAAGTGGTTGAGTTCCGCGAGGAATTGCCAAAGACCAACGTCGGAAAAATACTTCGTCGTGCATTGCGAGAAGAAGAAGACGCGAAAACAGAGCAGGCATAATCCGCAACGGGCTCGTGCTATCGGATGCAGGAGCGCGTACAATATGTCTATGCCTTTGAAAAATATGCTGGCACTTGCCAGCATATTTTGTTTTTGCTCCATGACTTAACTTAAACTTTGATCGTCGCAGCGACCCAATATTGGAAAACAGCGTGAATTTTGAAATCGTAACTGAACTATCCCAACTTGAGCATGTTTGTGAACAAGCGAGAAAAGTGCCAGCGGTCATGCTGGACACGGAATTTGTTCGTACCCGTACGCTTTACCCTCAACTCGGTTTAATACAGCTGTATGATGGAGAAACGCTTTCTCTTATCGACCCTATCGAGTTGGAAGATATGTCTCCACTTTGGGCGTTATTGGGCGATGAGTCGGTCGTGAAAGTGTTGCACGCTTGCAGTGAAGATTTGGAAGTATTCCATCACTACGCAGGAATGATGCCCAAACCTATGGTCGATACGCAAATCATGGCGGCTTTTTTAGGTCACGGTTTATCAACGGGTTTTGCGGCACTGGTTGAGGAGTATCAGGGGGTTACGTTGGATAAAGGTGAGGCGCGTACCGATTGGTGTGCACGTCCTTTGTCTGAGAAGCAATTGGAGTATGCAGCAGCCGATGTGTATTACTTGCTACCACTCTATAACTTGCTAGCTGAAAAAATTAAAGCGGCGGGTTGGGAAGACGCGGTGCTGCAAGAATGTAACTTGATGATGAGTAAACGCGGCAAAACACCAGATCCAGAAAAAGCGTATCTGGACATTAAAAATGCGTGGCAACTTCATCCAAAACAATTAGCCGTTTTACAAAAACTGGCGAGTTGGCGTTTACGTGAAGCGCGACGACGCGATCTTGCGTTAAATTTTGTCGTTAAAGAGCTTCACCTATGGAAGATGGCACGCTTTGATATCCGGTCACTAAGCAAAATGGCCGATGAAGGGTTCGATCGTTTTGAGGTTGAACGACACGGCAATCGTCTGATTCGCATTGCGCAGGAAGCAGAAAAAACACCTGCCGCACTTTACCCAGAAACTATCGTCCGTCTTGTGGATATGCCTGTGTATAAGCAGATGGTGAAAGACATTAAAACGCAAACCAATGCTGTCGCTGAGAAACTGGGGTTTGTTCCTGAGTTTATTGGTTCGAAAAAGCAAATTCATCAGGTGCTGAAATGGGCATGGATTAACGAACGTAATCCAGAAAAAATGCCGGACCTAATGACGGGTTGGCGGAAAACGTTTTTAGAAGAAAAATTGTTGTCGTTGTTAGATCGAAAATAACAAGCGCACAGAAAAAGAAACCGGCCAGAAGGCCGGTTTTTGTTTATTTGTCTTCGTCTGGAAGTGTAACGTTCAACTCCAAGACTGAAATGTCGTCATCGCGTTGCTCCAACGCAACGGTCACCTGCTCAGGTGATATATCCACGTACTTTCGGATAACGTCCAAAATATCCTTTTTCAGCTGGGGTAGGTACGTAGGTTCAGGACTCCCTGCTCGTCGACGTTCAGCAACGATAATTTGCAGACGCTCTTTGGCCAACGATGCAGACGATTTCTTGTTCGGACGAAAAAACTCCAGCAATGCCATGTGTTACCCTCCAAACAAGCGTTTTAAGAAACCTTTCTTTTCCTCTTCCAAGAAGCGGAATGGACACTCGTTACCCAATAAACGGGTGATAGCATCGCCGTATGCCTGACCTGCATCTGACTCGGAATCCAGTATGACGGGCTCACCCTTATTCGATGCATGCAGAACAGATTCACTCTCTGGAATAACACTCAGGAGTGGTATGCGCAGAATCTCTTCCACATCGGCCACACTTAGCATTTCACCACGATTTACGCGTGCAGGGTTGTAACGTGTCAGCAATAGATGTGTTTTTACTGGCTCCTCGCCATTCTCAGCTCGGCGCGATTTTGAGTCCAAAATACCTAGGATGCGGTCTGAGTCCCTAACCGACGACACTTCAGGGTTAGTGGTGACAATCGCTTCATCGGCAAAATACAATGCCATCAGGGCGCCAGCTTCGATACCCGCAGGTGAGTCGCAGATAATGAATTCAAAACCCATGGTTTTTAGTTCTTCAAGTACGCGATCAACGCCATCTTTGGTTAGCGCATCTTTGTCACGTGTCTGTGAAGCAGGAAGAACAAAGAGGTTCTCGACACGTTTGTCTTTAATTAACGCTTGATTTAGGTTGGCTTCGCCGTTGATCACATTCACGAAGTCATAGACCACTCGGCGTTCGCAGCCCATGATGAGATCGAGGTTACGCAGACCAATATCAAAATCGATAACGGCGGTTTTTTTTCCTGATTGCGCAAGGCCAGTAGCAATGGCGGCACTTGAAGTGGTTTTACCCACGCCACCTTTACCAGACGTAATTACTATAATTCGGGTCATTCCTCAGTCCTTTGTAAGATTAGAGTGTGAGGTGTTCTATATTGATTGAATCATTTGATAGCGAAACTTTTACCGATCGAGCAGCAAACTCTTCTGGAATGGTCTCACTGAGCCAATAAGTGCCCGCAATAGATAACAATTCTGATTGCAGGTTATGGCAGAATATATGGGCTTCTTTTTGTCCGCTTGCGCCAGCAATAGCGCGTCCTCGTAAGACGCCATAAATGTGGATGCTACCGTCAGCGATAATTTCAGCACCAGCACTGACGTGATTCAGTATTACTAAATCCGCGTTTTTGGCATAGATTTGCTGTCCAGATCGAACTGGTGACGTAATCACTTTGGTCGGAGTCTGAATTGGGTCGTTAACACGGCTTTGTTTCGCCGGATTCATGACCGCCAGACCTGCTTTATTCGCTGCTTCGCGGGCTTGGTTTTGTTTACACCCTGTAACGCCTACGACCAACATACCCGTTTGTTCTATGGTAGATTTTAACGAAATGAAGTCAGGTTGTGTGTGCAGTTGCGATATGTCTACCACGACGGGGGCACCTTTGAAGAAAGCGGGGGCTTGATTCACTTTTTCAGCCAGCACCTGCAACGCACTGGCCAGATCGTTGTCCAACAGGTGTAATACGGAAAGGGTGAACGAACTGCCTTTGAGTTCAGCATTTTTTGTCATTATGTCATATCCAGCTAGCGCAAAGCGAAAAGACGAGGCGATCAGGGTGCTTGTGATCTTCCGACGGGGTGATAAGCAAAGCGTGAATCTAGCGCTGTTACTTCACGACGAAAGGTGGATGACTACACAATAGAACAACAACGTCAAAAACTGTGTGCATTTTTGGCACGTAGCCCAATAAATAAGCGGCTTACATGCATTATCAGACAGTGTATTGCATGGTATATTCCCGTTAAGTTTGCGGCAAGCGCCAAGGCCGTTAGTGATGAAAATGTGGTCGAATTAGTGATAAATTTATAAGCTATTTCTCTAATTTGGGATTGGTTCGAAAGAAATTGACGGAGAGATACAACGTGTATTGCGCGATTTATAAAAGCAGCAAAAAAGATTCCACTTATCTTTACATTAATCGCAAAGACGATTTTAAGGATGTCCCAGAGCAATTATTGAAAACTTTTGGGAACCCTCAGTTCGTTATGATGGTCAATTTAGAAAAGCGACAAAAGCTGGCAATAGCTAACATTGAAAGTGTTCGTGAAAAGCTGAACGAGGATGGGTTTTATCTACAACTTCCGCCTTCCCCAGATACGGCACTACAACACATTAGAGAGAAAAACACCAAATTATAAAAGGATCGTTATGCGCAAAGGGTTAATTAGCATTCTGATTGGAGTTGCGTGTGCGATGACAGCACCCGCAATGGCAGAGAAGCCGAGTTTTGAAAGCTACGTAGCAGGACTTAAAGAAGAAGGTGCTGAGAAAGGCATTGATTCTGTATTGCTGGAAGATGCTTTTGACGGTATTCGTTATCGTGAAAAAGCGGTTAAAGCAGACAGAAATCAACCTGAGAAACGTTTGACGCTTGATGAATATATTCCACGAGCAGTTCCTGACTGGAAAGTCGCGAAGGCGAGAAAACTCTATGACCAGCATTACAACGATTTAAAACGTATTGGTGATGAGTTTGGTGTTCAACCGAGATTCTTGGTCGCGTTGTGGGGTGTTGAAAGTAACTTCGGCGCGTTCACTGGAAATTATAATGTTGTGGAAGCACTAACAACATTGGCTTATGACGGTCGACGAGAAGCCTTTTTTAGAAATGAAGTTTTTGCGGCATTATCGATATTGAACGAAGGTCATATTAGCGTTGATTCAATGAAAGGATCTTGGGCTGGGGCCATGGGACAATGCCAGTTTATGCCGAGTTCTTTTTTATCCTACGCAGCGGATGGAAATGGCGATGGGAAAAAAGATATTTGGAACTCTAGACCTGATGTTTTTGCTTCCTCTGCCAACTATTTAAAAAATGCTGGCTGGGACGATGAATTCACATGGGGGCGCCAAGTCGCGTTGCCGAAAAAACTTGATAAAGATTTGATTGGCTTAGATAAAGAAAAGGCAAAAACGTTATCTGAATGGCAAGAACTTGGTATTCGACGTCTGAATAATGGTGATTTACCTGATGTTGATATTCAGGCTTGGCTGATTCAACCTGATGACGAAAAAGGTCGAAGCTATTTAGTGTATGGAAATTATCAAAGCTTGATGAGGTGGAACCGCTCTCATTACTTTGCATTGGCAGTGAGCCATTTGGCGGACCGAATCAAGTTTGGATAATAGAACCTTTACCCATTAACCGTACGGTACGACGATAGCAGTGAGCATGTGTTTTTCTCTGCTGAATGTTCACAACGAATTTCGCTTTTCATCGGAAAATAAAAAGGAGCCTAAGGCTCCTTTTCTTTCTCATATTTGCTACAACGGAAAACTCTCAGGGTTTTCAATTGGCGAAATATTGATGCAATTTAGATTAGAAAATCTTCAATCTTAGCACCGCCGTCCAGTGCATCTTTAATTGCTTTAGGTGTGCGACCTTGGCCAGTCCACGTTTTCTCACTGCCGTCTACGTCAGTGTATGTGTATTTTGCTGGACGCGCTGCACGCTTAGATTTAGGTTTTGCGCCACCCAGAGATGCCAATAATTCTTCTGGATCAATACCATCTTTAACCAGCATTTCACGGTATTTTTCCAATTTTTCCAGACGCTCTTTTTCTACTGCTTGAGCTTCTTCTTCTGCTTCTTCACGCTCGCTAACAACTGCTTGCAGTTTTTCTAGCGCTTCTTGAAGTTGCTCAAGAGTTAGTTCGCGTGCAACTGCACGCAGGCTGCGAAGATTCAACAGAACTTTCAGTGCATCAGACATAATGTTTTTCCTATTCTCTCGTTTCTAATAATTTGTAACTTAGGTAAGAATAGCAAGAATATTTATTTCTTTGCAATATTCGACGAATTAAATTCTATATTATTTGATATTAAAATTAAAGGAAGTACGAGTTTAAATATAAATTAGGTCAAAACTAATGCCTGATTAGTCATTTTAACGTATGGCTGTACAATAATTTTGTCACTATTGTTTGCCTTTGCATGCGATTTGACCATGCAAACAACGAAATGTTTAATACTTGTAATTAGTATGGTTTTTAAGTGTAAAACTTTGCAAGTTTGTATTGCATGTGCGCAAATGTCACATAAAATGATTCAGCTTTATGCACGTAGAGGTGCATTGTTTATCAGTATTTCGTCTTAGGGTGATGCCTAAGAGGGCGAAGGAAAGGAAACAATGCCGAAGCAGACATTTGATTATCGGTCTATTCTGCTGGGGTTGTAACCGAAGAGGTACAACACTGCCATAGTATTGGGATTTAACTATGGAGCGCTACTGTAGGGTTTTAATTTGTGTGTAACCATTGTTTTCACAATGTCTGGTTTTCCACGTCTGCAGTAGATCTCCAACCTTAAAGGTTGATATAGAGATCATGAACTTAGTCGATTTTTCCGCTTCTTCTTTTTCCATTTTACCCGCCATTTTTGCGCTGGGTTTAGCCATAGTTACGCGTCGCGTATTATTGTCATTAGGCTTGGGTATCCTTTCGGGCGCTTTATTGCTGAATGATTTTTCTATTGCGAATACGACGTCATATATTTCTTCGCTAGTTTTCAGCATGTTTGTATCTGACGGAGCGATTAACTTTGGCAAAATGAGCATTGTTATCTTTCTTGTTTTCGTTGGAATGATAACGGCGTTAATGACGCTTTCAGGCGGTACCGCAGCATTTGCTGAATGGGCGCAGTCGCGAGTTAAAAGTAAGCGAGGTGCAAAACTTCTTGCGTCTTTCTTAGGCGTTTTCATCTTCATTGATGATTATTTCAACAGTCTGGCAGTTGGCGCAATTAGCCGCCCAGTGACAGATCGCTTTCATGTTTCACGTGCAAAATTGGCTTACATTCTAGATTCAACTGCTGCGCCAATGTGTGTGATCATGCCTGCATCAAGCTGGGGGGCTTATATCATCACTGTGATTGGTGGCATCTTAGTTAGCCACGGTGTGACTGAATATACGCCTCTGAGCGCCTTTGCCCATATGATCCCGATGAACTTTTATGCCATTTTTGCGTTGTTGATGGTATTCGCCGTTGCATGGTTCCAAATGGATGTGGGTCCAATGCGCCGTTTCGAATACCAAGCATCAACGGGTAGCCGTTTGGGCGATGATGAAAATTCATCTGCGTCGATTGAAGACGAACTTGGCATCGAAGAGAGCAGCAACGGTTCTGTGTCTGATCTCATTGTGCCAATTATGGTTCTGATCATTGCGACTATTTCTTGGATGATTTTCTCTGGTGCTAAAGTACTGGATGCTAATGGTGTTGCGTTCTCAGTATTAGGTGCGTTTGAAAATACCAATGTTGGCGAATCACTGCTTTACGGTAGTGGTATGGGCTTGCTGTCTGCGTTGTTCACTGTGTTTAAGCAAGGCCTGCCAAAAGCCGATATCGCGAACACCATGTGGATCGGTGCAAAATCTATGTTCGGTGCGATTCTCATTCTGTTCTTTGCATGGACAATTGGTAGCGTCATCGGTGACATGGAAACGGGTAAATTCCTGTCTAGCTTGATTGAAGACAACCTGTCACCTCAGCTTCTGCCAGTCCTATTGTTCTTGCTGTCAGCGGCAATGGCGTTCTCAACGGGTACGTCGTGGGGGACATTCGGTATCATGCTGCCAATCGCCGGCGATCTGGCTGGCGCTACTGACATCGCGCTTATGCTACCTATGCTGTCTGCTGTTCTGGCTGGTGCGGTATTTGGTGACCATTGTTCACCCATTTCAGACACCACCATTCTGTCTGCAACGGGAGCGCGTTGTGGCCACATTGACCATGTGTCTACCCAGTTACCTTATGCATTGGCGGGTGCCGTTATTGCAGCGATTTCATTTTTGGTTCTGGGATATACAGATTCATTAACTATTTCATGGTTAAGTGGTTTCAGTGTGTTTGTACTGGTTTGTCTGTTCTTTGGTTGGCTATCGCGTCGACCGGGTAAACTGGCATAAGTGCAAAGGGCCTCCTTCTTGGAGGCCTTTTCGTTTTATCTCACTTAAATCCCTTTAACCTTCAAGTAGTTTGGTTATGGAATTCACTTTCCTGCACTTTCCTGCACTTTCCTGCTTTTACATATCCTTCTTTTTTTGTAGCATGCCACCGTATTTTTTCGGGAGACTCTCATGGCCCAGCTTTATTTCTATTACTCTGCGATGAACGCGGGTAAGTCGACGACCTTGTTGCAGTCGTCTTTTAACTATCAAGAACGTGGGATGAACCCTCTTATTTTTACGGCTGCCATTGATGACAGATATGGCGCAGGAAAAGTGAGTTCGCGAATTGGTCTTCAAGCGGAAGCGCAGATTTACGGGAACCAAGATGACATATTCGCATCGGTCAGTGACATTAACGCGAATAAAAAAGTGGATTGTGTGCTGATTGACGAGTGTCAGTTCCTGACCAAAGAGCAAGTGCACCAAATTACCGAAGTTGTCGACAAATTACGTATTCCCGTACTTTGTTATGGCTTACGTACAGACTTCCGCGGTGAACTGTTTGAAGGTGCCCAATATTTGCTGGCATGGGCTGACAAACTGGTAGAACTGAAAACCATTTGTCATTGTGGTCGTAAAGCGAACATGGTGATTCGAACTGACGCGGAAGGGAATGCGATTGCTGACGGCGATCAAGTGGTGATCGGCGGTAATGACCGTTACGAATCTGTTTGCCGAATGCATTACAAAGACGCGTTAGGTCAATAACGCTAAGAAGTGAGAGTACGAACGGTCGACAAATGTCGGCCGTTTGTTTTAAATGCGAGAAGCGAGCGGGATGATGGTGACGTTATCACCGACTTCTGCACATTCCACATCAGGCGAGACTTCAATCAGGCAATTCGCTTCATGCATTGATCGCAATATTCCCGATCCCTGCGACCCTGTAGATCTGACTTCAAGTTGTCCATTTGCATTTATGTTGTAACTACCACGCGTATATTCCGTGCGTCCGACACGAGAACGTATCCTTTCTTGCGTAATAGCGACGATACGTTGCGGCTGCCAGCCTTCTTCGCCTTGCAGTTTTCGAATAGCGGGTTCTACAAACTGCAAATAGGTGACCATGACGGCTACAGGATTGCCCGGTAAGCCAAAGAAGGGTGTATTCCCGAGCTTCCCAAACGCGAGGGGACGACCAGGGCGCATATTCACTCGCCAGAAATTAATATCGCCGAGTGCTGTTAACACCGTTTTTATATAGTCCGCGTCGCCGACTGAGACACCGCCGGACGATATGATGACATCGGCACTCGCTATGGCCTGTTTCAGTGTGTCACTCAGTGCTGCTTCATTGTCTTCGATAATACCGAAATCAAGAACGTCACAACCCAGTTTTTGTAACAGCCCTTTAAGCGAAAATCGGTTCGTATCATAAATACAGTTTTGTTTAGGCGGCGTGCCCGGTGCTTGAACTTCATCACCCGTTGAAAACAATGCGACTGTGACGTTTGTATAAACGTTTACCCGATCAAACCCAAGAGAGGCGATCATGCCGAGCACTGGTGCATTGATACGGGTTCCTGCTGGAAAAACCTGGCTGCCTTTTCGAAGATCTTCTCCAGCTTGACGGACATTCTGCCCTGCACGTATCTTGCCTTTGCTCGTATCGAACTGTACGGCTCCGTTAACGTCGGAGGCTTGCTCACGCATGATGACAGTATCTGCATGCTCTGGCACGGGCGCACCGGTCATGATACGAACGCATTGCCCTTTTTGCAGCGGATGTTCAAAACGGCTACCCGCGAAGACGTCGCCGACTTTGACATAGGTTCCTGTTTCCAAATCATCACTGCGAATTGCGTAGCCATCCATCGCGGAATTGGTGGATGAAGGGACATTAACAGGTGCAATGATTGGCGACGCTAATACGTGATTTGTGAGCACGTCGAGATCCACAACGTGTGTTTGTTTGGGGGATTCAAGTGCCGCCAATATTTTCTCGCGACCACGCTTGACAGAAAGCATTGTAGGAGACAGAGAGTCACAGGTTGCGGTTTGTGCTTGATGACTTTCCATTTGCTTGAGTACAAATGCCAGTACGCTTTCAATATTGTTGATATCAAGTATTGGTAGTGATGTGTCTGGGAAAGAATCACAGGCAATCGCGATAATGTTTTCGTCCGTGGGGTAGAGGAAGGGCTTGTTTATCGTTGCGCGGTTCAGTTCAATTTTGGGAAAGCTTTCATGTTTAAACCCTTCCACCACAATAAGATCTGCTTGGTTCTGATTCACTTTTTGGATGAGCTGACGGAGGGCTTCATCATCATCTGGCGTTTCTGTCATCAAGGCATTGCGGTAGCGAGAGCTGATTAACATCTGAGATGCTCCCGCCTTCCGAAGTCGATAACTGTCCTTGCCGGGTATATCGACATCGAAATTGTGGTGCGCGTGTTTGATCATTGCAACCCGCACCCCAGAGTCCACCAAGCGAGGCAGTAGCGCCTCTAACAAGGTCGTTTTGCCCGTACCGCTATAGGCGGCAAATCCAATAATCGGTATCGAGCAATTCGATAAATTCATGAGAGGGTGCCGTACTTCTCAAGTTCATCGGGTGTGTTTAGGTTAATAAAGGCATCGTGCTCTTCGCTGAAGTCAACGAATGCCGTGTTGCAAAGGTCATAAAGCAGTACGATTTTCCTGTCCCCATTGGCAAGGAAGTTATCTAAACGTTCGAAAATTTTCTTGCTCATCAGCGTGACTACGGGCTGAACAGATTCACCATCGTGTGCGACAACAATTTCAGTATCTTCTTCGATGGCAGCGTACATCTTCTCCAAAAGGTTGTGCGGGAGGTTTGGGCAATCACAAGGCACAAACCCTATCCACGCGGAATCCAGATGAGACATTGCGGCATGCATACCGCCCAGTGGTCCAGGAAAGCCTTCGAATACATCACTGAACACATTGCCATATTGCGCATAGACGTCCTGATTTCTATTGGCATTGACCGCAATGGTTGCGTTCTGTGATGACAAACGCGCGAAGACATAATCAATCAGCGGTTTGTTGTTCAATGTGACAAGGCCTTTGTCTTGACCGCCCATTCGGCGAGCTTGTCCGCCAGCAAGAATGACCCACGTGGTTTCAGGATGCGAAGGCATGGTTGTCCTTTTCGATAATATTGAGTTTTGGTTTTTGAAGTAGACGTTGGTTTTCAATGATCCAGCGCTGGTGACAACATGCGGTCAATTGATTGGAATGGTGGCTCGTGATCACCAGACTAGATCCACGATCCAGAAGATCATCCACCATGATTTTTTGAGCATCAATGGCATCAGGATCCAAGTTGGCGCTTGACTCATCCATCAGCAAAATCGAGGGGTTCAATATCCACGCCCGCGCCATTGCCACCTTTTGCTTTTCACCACCAGATAGCAAGGAAATGTGCTCTCGGCTCAGTGATTCCAATCCAATCAAACGCAATGCTTTCATTGTAAGCTGTCGTTTTGTTCTTTGACAGAAATGCTTTCCTTTCAGCCCATACGCCACATTCTCCGCGACGGAACCATCGAAGAGATAAGGCGTCTGATGCATGTAAATCACGCCGCTTTGTCCCTTAAAACCCGCCAGTCGTTGAAGTAAAGAAGGGCGCTTTAAATTGAGGTTTCCACTGGTGGGTTTTTGAATGCCAGCAAGGACTTTCAGCAAGGTGGTTTTGCCAATGCCATTTTGTCCTGTGAGATAAATAGAATCGCTCGGGAAAATCCTCAGCGAAGGGATATGAAAGAGCAAACGGTGTTTGTACTTCACGGAGAGATCATCGGCTTCTAGCGTAATTTGGCTCATCATTGCACTCCATCAAGTCCGTAAATAACCATTGCCCCGCCCAAAACTGATAAAAAAATTGAGTGTGAGCGCCAGTACCAAAAGGACAATGCCTAAAGCCACACCTTGCGCGAAAGCCCCTTTAGAGGTTTCAAGCGCAATGGCAGTGGGGATATTTCTGGTGTAATTCAAAATGTTGCCCCCGACCATCATGGAACAACCTACCTCGGTAATAATGCGGCTGAACGCTGTGATAACCGCAGCGAGCAGTGGAAATCGAATTTCCCACATCAGTGTCACCATCGCCCTTGGAACCGATGCTCCAAGCGTATAGGCGGTTTCCCAAGCGCGTCTGTCGCTGCTTTGAAACGCGGCATGCATCATGGATACGAGGATGGGAAGGCTGATCAACATCTGTCCGAGGATCATGGCCTTTTGGGTAAACAGCATCTTCCAGTCACCCATAGGACCAGCTCTTGATAGCAGCATGTAAAGCAAAAGCCCAATGACAACCGTAGGGACAGATTGAAGGGTGTTGACCAAGGACAGCACAACCCATTTCCCCGGAATGTGCCAGTAAGCTAAAGCGAAGCTGATAAAAAGAGCAGGTAAAATGACCATCCCAATGGCAATGCCTGAAACGGAAAACGACACACCAACAATGCCCCATAACGTGGTGTCACCACTGAAAAGGAGTGCAATGGCTTGTTGTGTCGTGTCCCACATGTTCATTAGCCTGCGTCTGCCACAAAGAGTTGCTGACCGTTAACCTTGTAGCTGTCAATGAGAGATTGGGCGCGTTTATCAACCAGCCAATCGCTCAATGCTCTCACCCCTTTACTGTTTAGATCGGGGTAACGGTCAGGATTGATCAAAATAACTTGGTAGGGATTAAACAGGCGGCTATCACCTTCGACGAGTACAACCAGATCTAACTTGCTTTGATAGGCCAGCCAAGTGCCTCTATCTGTCAAGGTGTAACCAAGCAGTTCATTTGCCATGGTCAGCGTGGGTCCCATTCCTTGGCCTATCGCTTTGTACTGACTAAATGAAGGCTCTGAGCCTGATGCCTTCCAAAGCAATAGTTCTTTTTTATGGGTCCCAGAGTCATCCCCTCGTGAGACAAATTCAGCGTTAGCCATTGCCACGTTTTTCAATGCATCAGTGATATCTTTGCTTCCTCGCACCGCTGCCGGGTCGTTTTTGGGCCCCACCAATACGAAATCGTTGTACATAAATGCGCGTGGTTGCACGCCAAACCCCTTTTGAACAAACGCGGCTTCTGCGTTTGGCGCGTGTGTCATCACGACATCAACATCGCCATTCTCTCCCATCTTCAAAGCTTTGCCTGTTCCTGCCGCCATGACTTGTACGTCATAGCCTGTGTCCTTTTTAAATTCAGGTAGCAGGAAGCCTAATAATCCGGAATGGTAGGTACTGGTCGTTGTTGCAAGCCGAACGATTTCAGCAGCATTGCTTGTAACGGAAAAGGTGAGCGCAATAGCCAAAAGGAAAAGTGTTTTTGTTTTATTTATAAATCTCATTGTGTCTTCCTGACGTGGGTGACAGTTCTAAATTTCTTCTTTGAGCATTGTTCCCGACATCGGCGGGCAAGGGTGTGAAATACAAACATCACAAATTACCTATAGCAACAAAAATGCCACATTTTTAACGTTAGAGATTTTAAGTATAACGCATTGTTTATTATGGATTATATTGTTTTTCATGTTGATGCTGAGGTCAGCAAAACGATGAGATGTGTTGTATAAAAATTGGACTGCGACAAAATGTCTCATGTAGTATAAATGTTAAATGTCGTGAGGGTTTGTTACGTAATGAAAGATGCGCTGCAGCAGTTTGGGTTCTCAGCACTGGTCGTTGACGACGAGCCGGGAATGCGAACGATTTTAAACAAAGCTTTGTCAAAGAAACTGACGCAGGTAGAGACGGCGTCTTCTCTGGAAGAGGCGGAGGCCCTCAGAAAGCGGAATCACTTTGACCTTCTGATCGTCGATATTAACCTCCCTGGACGTTCGGGTATTGATTGGCACGAAGCCTTTAATGACGAGTCCCGTCGTAGTGACATCATTTTTATGACGGGGTTTGCAGAACTAGAAACCGCCATAAAAGCGCTTCGTGCGGGGGCGTCCGACTTTATTCTCAAGCCATTTAATTTGGAGCAAATGCTGCAATCCGTTCAGCGTTGTCTCGATAAGCGCATGATGGAAAGACGTAATGTTGCCTTGCAGCGCGACGTCGCGCGTTCCTTTCCTGTCGATATCATTGGAACCGCGCCGAAAACAGAAGCAATGCGAGAAATGATTTCCCGTCTTGCGCCTTCTCCAGCAGCAGTGCTTATTGAAGGGGAGTCAGGAACAGGTAAAGAGTTGGTGGCGCGTGCACTGCATGCGCTCAGTGCGCGAAGAGGACCGTTTGTACCACTCAATTGCGGTGCTATCGCCCCTGAACTACTCGAAAGTGAGCTGTTTGGTCATGTGTCTGGTGCGTTCACCGGCGCCAGAAAGAGCAAAGACGGGTTGTTTCGTGTTGCGGACAAAGGCACCTTGTTTCTTGATGAGATTGGCGAAATGCCACTTTCTATGCAGGCATCTTTGCTTCGAACCCTTGAACAACAAACCATACGGCCCGTTGGCGCAGAGCGTGAAGTCAATGTTGATGTGCGGATTGTCGCAGCGACAAACCGAAATCTGTTGGAGGAAGTGGAAGCGGGGCGATTCAGGAAAGATTTGTTTTATCGCTTAAATGTCTTGTCGGTAGAGTTACCTCCACTTCGGGAACGCAGTGATGATATCGGATTGCTGCTCAATCATTTCTCTGAAATGCTGGCTAGGGATATGGGGCTGAAGCCCGTGGTTTGGTCTGATGCTGAGTTATTTGCCATGCAGCAATACGATTGGCCGGGCAATATCCGAGAGCTGAAAAACACCGTCGAACGAGCGATCTTGCTTGGGAAACCTGATGTAGGGCATTGGTTGGGAGAACCAACACTACAAGTGCTTGAATCACCAGATGGCTTTGATACTCACGCCTTAACGGGAGAGGGGTATCCTTTAGGCTGGGCTTTAAAAGACGTGGAGCGGGCACATATTGAAAAAGTGGTTTCAGCTAATGAAGGCAATAAGTCTGCGGCAGCACGTCAGTTAGGTGTGGCGAGAAAAACACTGGAACGTAAGTTCAAAGACTGGCTTTACGACTAAGCCAAAAAGTAGAGGCAAAACTGAATGAGGCTCGTGCACAAATGGCGTCAACGACTTCGTACCATGGTGCGATATCGCCTTCTTGTTTTGACTTCCGAGCCTATTAACTTGACCTTGTTGGTGTTGATGGCACTGACGGGTTACTGGACGCTCGCTTACACATGGCAAAGTGCATTAGCAGGTGTACGTGCTGATCTCGCCGTGGCAAGCAACAGCATGGAGGTCTTACAACGAGAGCAGCGTAGTCAGCTTCACGCGATTGCAGACTCATATGATTTTCAAAACCAACTTCGTCAAGCTAATCCCGACATCCTGTCATGGGCGCAGTCTCGCGCTGATAAGTATGGCGTCGATTTTCTTGCTGTTTACTCAGCCAGCGATATCGAACGTCTTCCATTGGCACTGCGGCAACCTCTGATTGAAGGCCGTGAGAGAACGTTCTTCCAAGTCATGTCTGCAGTGGAAATGGATGTGCTAACGCCAGACCTGTCCGCCCAAGCCAAAATTTCATTACGTAACGAAAACCGTACAGAAACGCGGGGGTTAATCAGTCGAAGTCTTCTCCCCTTGTTTGATGAAAATGGCAAATTGGAGTGGATTGTCGATGGTGGGATCTTACTTAACAACAGCACTGAACTCGTTGATGAAATCAGGGATCTTGTTTTCCCTGTTGGCACGTTGCCAGAGTCGAGTGTTGGTACGGTCACCTTGTTTATGGATGATATCCGCGTCAGTACCAATGTGCCTTTGGACAGCAGCAACAAACAAGGTCGCGCCATCGGCACCCGTGTGTCTGATGAAGTACGAGAAACGGTTTTGCTTAAGGGGGATGACTGGGTAAACCGGGCTTACGTGTACAACGCTTGGTATATCTCGGCCTACAAGCCCATTCGTGATTTCAATAACAATGTGATTGGCATGCTATACACGGGGTATCTCGAATGGCCGCTCATCAGCCAATATCTGACGAACATCGTTGAGTTAGGAATCGGGGTATTGTTGACGTTGCTGGTCTCTGGACTTCTGGTTTATCGCGGTGCAAAAGACTTGTTTCGGCCGATTGAAAAAATCCACCGTGTGGTTCGCTTAGTGAGGTTTGATCAAGATGCGCGGATTGGAAAGCTAGGCTTAGATCCAGAACATGAGCTGGCAATCCTCGCGCGTCAGTTCGACACCATGTTGGATCAGCTCAAGCAACAAAACGAAGCAATAAAGCAAAATGCGCTGGAACTGGAAGATAAAGTGAAACAGCGCACCGCGAGCCTGCATGAAAAAACGGCACTTCTTGAGCAAAACATTAAGCTGTTAGAGCAAACCCGCAACAAGTTGCTGCTTAATGAAAAGCTTGCTGCCTTGGGGGAGTTAACGGCGGGGATCGCCCATGAGATTAATAATCCGACGGCAGTGATCCTCGGAAATATCGAGTTGATGGAATACGAGCTTGGCAGAAATGCAAGTCTGGTGTCGGAAGAAATGGAAGCGGTATTGGAGCAAATCGATCGGATCAGGAACATCACACGAAGTCTGCTGCAATACAGCAGGCAAGGTGGGGTACAAGATCAGATCACTTGGCAGCATGTGAATCCAGTGATTGAAGAAAGTGTCACCTTAGTACGCTCAGGGATGAAAAAGCATGACGTGGAAGTGATCACCCAGCTTGAGGCAAAATGCAGCGTCGAAATAAATCGCCATCAGTTACTTCAAGTCTTGGTCAATCTGCAAATGAACGGCATTCATGCGATGAACGATGAAGGTAAACTGATCGTTCGCTCCGAAGATTGGTTAGATGATGCGGGCAATGCGGTAGGGACGAAAATTTCTGTGCAGGATTTTGGCTGCGGCATTGCGAATGAAAACCTCACTAAAATTTTTGACCCTTTCTTCACGACCCGACGCTCTGGGACAGGGCTGGGGTTATCCGTGACACAAGGTATCGTCAGCGGGCTTGGCGGAGAAATAAAAGTGGACTCTGAGCTCGGTAAAGGCAGCACGTTTACGCTTTATCTCAGGTCCAAAATTCAGGGTGACAACATCGCCTCGTTAAAAGTGGTGGAGTAGCTTCTGGCTTATTGATTTGCCGACCAAACCTGTTTTCCTGCGTGCTGAAAATTGTAACCGCCGAATTGTTCGCTTTTTTTCCGTGTGTCGGGCGCATCCAAGTGATGGATAACTTGCTGAACCAGTGCGCGGAAGAAAATGTTTTTTGGGATCACCAGTTCAAACGCTTCGTCGGCAACAGCATGAAAAGCAAGGCCAAACTCACCCGCCGCACTTTTACTTCCAAACCCGATATCTGCCGCGCCCCGTGCAATGGCTGAGCCCAACTCTCGCTCACTTAAACAGGTGTCGACCACATTGAGCATGTCGTCGGTTTTTCCGTTTCGAAATAGCCATTCTTCAAGTGCCCGGGCACTCCCAGCACCTTCTTGCCTTCCTACCCAACGCCAATCACTGTTGATGAAATGGTGTGGATCGTTAAGGTATTCAACCAACTCAGGACGAACAATAAGACCTTGCTGACGTTCAAAGGCATGCAACAGCACCCAGTTCTTGTGTCCCGTGTATTGCTGTAACAATGCGGGATGGCGTAATCTGGCTTCTTCTGCGGTTCCCCAATGTATCGCACACATGTCGACATGGCCTTTCTCTAGCATTGAAAGCCCTTGTTTCGTGCCAGTTGCGGTGTAACCTACTAGTGCTGTGCTGCCCAAGGTTGCGGCCATTTTTCCTACGATGTGCTGAAGCAAGGGGTCATCGGAACCCGCAATCAAAAGTCTGTCGTTGAAAACACCGTTGTGGCTGGATTCAAGCAACCACCTGTCGAGAAGGCTTTTGGGAAACAGCCATTTCCCCGTTACTTTTGTGGCGGGTAATACGCCATCATTGGCCAGGCTATAAACTTTCTTTTCATTAAGGTCGAGATATTCAGCGACTTGTCGCGCATTCATAAATTCGGGGAAATCACTCATGTTTTCCGCCTTTCACATCGAACACAATGTTCTCAGCACCGTTAAAAACCTGAAAACGATGGCCCTTGGCGCGGGCAATCATGGTAATCCCAAGCTGATTCGCGAGGTCATAGCCCATTTGGGTGACACCAGAGCGTGACAGCAAAACAGGGATCCCCATTTGCGCGACCTTGATAACCATCTCTGAGGTGAGTCTCCCTGTCGTGTAGAAAACCTTGTCGTCACCGGATTCCCCTTCTAACCACATTTCACCGGTTAACGTATCAACGGCATTGTGCCTGCCGATATCTTCAACGAACGAGAGGATTTCTGTCCCTTTACACACGGCGCAACCATGAACAGCCCCAGCGGCTTTATAGGTGTCGTTGTGGTGAGTCAGGGCTTCTAAAAGCCCATAAAGGGTAGATTGTTTGATGGTTGGCGTTTGAAGTTTAAGCGTTTCAAGGCGTTTCATGACGTTACCAAACATGGTGCCTTGACCACACCCAGAGGTTACTGTTTTTTGCGAAAGTGTTTCTTCAATGCTTGCATTTTCTTCTCGCGTCACCACGGCGGCGGACTGCGTTTCCCAATCGATAATCACCGAGTCCAGCGCATCTGCATCATTAATTAGCCCCTGATTTTTCAAATATCCAAGCACCAACATATCGGGCCGCGCACCGAGCGTCATGAGTGTGACGATCTCTCTCCAGTTTAAATAAACGGTCAGTGCTCGTTCACACGCGATCTGTTTTGTTAGCGGATCCCCGTACTCGTCGTAAACCGTGACATCCGTGGTTTGCGGGACGTCGTGTTGTGTTTTTATCACTTTGGGGTGGGTCATATCTCCGGCTTCCTTTGCATCGGGAGTCTTATCCAGGGTGAAGGAACAGAAGTAGCAATTCCTGTTCCAGCCTTACTGATATTTTTGTCGCTGGTATGCGTTTTGCTTTTTGGTCTGTATCTGACACTGCATCAGATGGCATTTGAAGGCCGAAAAAATGCAAGGAGCGATACGTGACAGAAGTGATAAAAAGCCCCAACCAATGGCTGATCCAATACGAGTTGGTTAATGAAGACGTCGAAGTCGGACGGTGGATGACAACCCGCCGAACCGTGGGGCGTCTAAACCTCCCTACACAAGAAAGCGAAGTTGAGGAAGGGCTGCCTTCCTTGTTATTGACGCTCTATCGCGATGAGCGGACTGACTACCGTTTCAATCTCAGTTCCAGTGACCCTCACTTGTTTTTTATCTTTGAAGTGAACGAGGACGAATCTGTGGTGCCGCTTAGGGTGTCCGCATCTCAAACAATCGCTGCGACGCATTTGGATGGGGATTACCTCGTATTAGCTGTGACCATACCTCTTGCGGTTCAAGCGTGGATGGAAGCCTTTATCGGGCGGCACGGTGAACTGATTGAAGAGCCTAAGAAGAAGCGCAAAAAAGGCGCGGGGAGGGCGAGTGGAAGATAAACCATTTCTAAGTCGTTGGTCGAAACGCAAGCGTGAACAAGAACCGGAAGAGGAAGACACATCGATAGCCGAGGTGTCCGAAGACGTTATTGATACAGAGATAGCGTTGGATACATCGGAGGAAGATGTTGAGGCGACCGAAGATGAGCCTGAACTGACGATGGAAGATGTCGGCAAGCTTAAAGACGGTGATTCTGCAGTCGCGTTTCTCGCCAAGGGAATCTCTGCTGAAGTGAAAAAAGCGGCGCTGAGAAAGTTGTTTCAGGGCGAGGCCTACCATGTGCTCGATGGGATGAATGATTACGATCTCGACTACTCGAAAGCGAAAAATCTGACGGCGGAAGCCGCTCAGGCGTTGCGGCATTGGACTAAAGACAAGCTGGAAAGTGTCAAGGAGGAGGCGCTCGATAAGCTGCAGCAAGAACAAGAAACATCACCCAATGCAGAGCAACCAGTAAAGCCAATGACGCAGGAAGAGAATGAGCTTGTTGAAGATGGGACAAAAAGTACCCATGAGGAAAAAAGGGACATTTTGTCTGATGAGGTGGGACAAATTGTCTCACCCGAACAACAGGAAAAGAATTCAGACGGATCCTGACTCCGTTTAGGTCATTTTTTTCTTTTCAATGCTGGTTCGGTACTTGCTCTTACTACTCTGCGTTATTTGAAAGTTTTTTCTCCCGCAGTGTTTGAAGAGCATCTTGGTTGATTAACAAGCGGAATAGTTCGCTAACGGACAGGTTTCGCTAACGGATTAAACGCGAAGCCGTTAACGCCAAAGAAAAAGCCAGCGCAAATTACCCCAGCGCAAGGGTGGAGAAATATGGACGTAAATAACAAGGCAGTCAGCACTTTTGTAGGTAAAGCATCACAACCAGCAACAAAAGAAACCTTAACTCAAAAAAACATAACCAAAGAGACAATGTCGACAGCAGAACAATCAATCGCAAAGGTTGTAGAGGATCAATCCAACATAGATAACGCTGCGCGCTTAGAAGCGATGCAGCGCTCTGTGCGTAGAGGAAATCTGATCCCTCCTACTGTGAGTTTTGAGTCACGTGGTATCACCTTGGTGGTGGGCGAGGGTGATGCGGTGTCGCGTTTTGCTGCATCTATGCTCTCTGAGTCATGTAACCACAGCGTATTCCTGTATATGGATGATTCGTCATACAGCCTGCCTCACGATATGCAGCCATATCATGCGTCGGCGGTTCGGATTTCTGGTTTCTTGGGCGCGTTTGATGTGTCGGTGACCCACAATATGACCGAGCAGAATTTGGCGAAAATAGCAGTGGGAACCTCGCATTTTGATTTGATCGTTGATTTGACAAAAAGCGGGCTACATAACGCGGAGCTTCCACCTTTGGGTTACTACGCGGTTGGACGAGGCGTGGTAGAAGAGGCTGACGCCATTGAGGCGGTTTCAGACACAGTCGGTACGTTTGATAAACCGAAGTACTTCCGGCTTGATACGGATAAATGCGCGCACTTTTCTCGTGGAATAGAAGGATGTACGCGTTGCATAGATGCCTGTTCGGCGAATGCGCTTGAGTCGGTAAAAAACAAAATCACGATTAACCCGTATCTATGTCAGGGACTTGGGTCGTGCTCAACGGCATGCCCGACAGAAGCCATCAGTTATGCGTTGCCCGAAGCGGAACACACGCAGCAATTCGTTCACCAACTATTGGGTCACTACTCGAAGGCTGGGGGCGCGTTTCCGATCATTCTATTTTATGCAGAAGCAGATGAAGCCTTCGTCAATCAGCACTTAGCTAATTTACCTTCAAATCTGTTGCCCGTGAGATTGGAAGAGCTGGCATCAGTTGGCATAGATACTTGGTTTAGCGCGATAGCGTCTGGTGCCTCTCAGGTACTCTTGCTGGAAACCGACACACTTCATCCGAAAACTCGAAACGTGTTGGACGGCGAACTTGCCATTGCCTCGGGTTTTTTGACTAACCTCGGTATGCCAACACAATGTGTCGCGCTGTTTAACCCGAATCATCTCACTTCATTTTCTTTTCTATCGCAGCCTGCAACGTCCGGCTCAGCCCCCATTTCCGGAAGCAAACGTGACAGATTAGCGGCTGCATTAGATGCCTTATCAGAGGGGCACGATTTAACGACGCGTAGTGAGGTTCCTTTGGGGGCACCGTTTGGGCGCATTGAAATCGATACCCAAGACTGCACGTTGTGCATGGGGTGTGTGGCGGTTTGTCCGACAGATGCACTTAATGCCCTCGGTGATACACCGGGTATTGCGTTTAGAGAGCAGGACTGCGTGCAATGTGGGCTGTGTGAAAAAAGCTGCCCCGAATCGGTCATTACCCTTTCACCTGGATTCAATTGGGATACGGAATCTCGCCAAGCTCGGAACGTTATTCATCAAGAAGCCGCTGCGGAATGTATTCGCTGCGGTAAACCTTACGCGCCCGCTTCGATGGTCAACATGTTGATCGAAAAGCTGCGTAGTCACAGCCATTTCCAGGACGACGCCATTAAACGGTTATCAATGTGTGAGGACTGCCGAGTTCGCGACATTGTATCCGATTTGGCGGAGCACCCTGAAAAGCAACTCAAGCTATAGGAGGCGGAAATGGCGATGCAAGAGACGATTCAAATCGACGATATCAGCAACGAAGAGAACCAAATCCGCCAAAGCATTTATAGCTTACTGGCTCACTTGTTCAGACAACCCCCAGACGCTCAAACGTTGGAGTGGTTATCGACCGTCGAGATTGATGGCGATGAGCACGTACTGGGCATGGCTGCAGCGTGGTCAGTGCTCAAGCTTTCCGCGGCAAAAACCAATGCTCTACAGAGTGCAGATGAATATCAGCTTGTATTTATTGGTGTAGGCAGGGGGGAGATTGTCCCGTTTGGGTCTTGGTATCTCACGGGCTCTCTAATGGAGTTGCCGCTTGCCATTTTGCGGCAGGATTTACGTCGATTGGGCTTTGAGCGTCAGCAAGAGACGAAAGAGCCAGAAGACCACATTGCGGCATTGCTGGAGGTGATGGCAATGCTACTGGAAGACACGGAATCTAGTGAGCAGGCGGCGTTTTTTAATCGCCACCTCGCGCCTTGGTTCGAGACGTTTTGTGATGATGTCAAGCAAGCCCCGTCGTCGGTGTTTTACACCGCAGTGGCTGAGTTGGCCAAGCAATTCCTCATTATAGAAAAGACCCGTTTTACACAGCGCCCTTGGTAAACCTCGCGGTTAGCTAACAACATGGTGCTGGGAAGCATAAGGAGCAAGTTATGTCGGATAGCAAGAAAGAAACAGAAAAGCAGAGTGAATCTCGGCGTCAGTTTCTCAAGGGACTGGGTGTTGCAGCAGCGGCAAGTGCGGTTTCAACGGTAGCGAGCACATCGGCACAGGCTGATGTGGTTGAGGTGAAGCCGGAAGACAAACCAGCGTCAGGCTATCGCGAAACGCAACATATTCGTGACTATTACGACTCTCTGTAACCCACTGTGATGGATGGAGTTTGAAAATGAAACTAACCAAACGTTCAGATTCAGTCAGTAAGGATGAAAAACAGCTGGGTGTCTCTCGCCGTGCCTTTATGCGCAATTCCACCCTCGCAGCAGCAGGTGGGGTGGCAGCGGCAGGCATGTTTGCTCCCGGTATGATGAAAAAAGCCAGTGCAAAGGATGTTGACTCCAGCAAACCAAAAGAAATGAAGCGTACCATCTGTACCCACTGCTCCGTGGGTTGCGGTGTGTATGCTGGTGTTCAAGATGGTGTCTGGACAGATCAAGAGCCTGCATTTGATCACCCATTTAATGCGGGTGGTCACTGTGCAAAAGGGGCTGCGTTGCGTGAGCACGGTCATGGTGCGCGTCGATTGAAATACCCCATGAAGCTGGTGGACGGAAAATGGCAAAAGATCAGCTGGGATCAGGCCATTACCGAGGTCGGTGATAAGGTTCTGGAAATTCGTGAGAAGCTTGGGCCAGACTCGATCTACTTTCTAGGTTCTGCGAAGTTCAATAATGAACAGGCCTACCTCTTCAGAAAAATGGCGTCCCTTTGGGGAACCAACAATGTCGATCACCAAGCGCGTATTTGTCACTCCACCACGGTTGCAGGCGTAGCAAATACGTGGGGCTATGGTGCAATGACGAACTCGTTCAATGACATGCATAACTGCAAATCGGTGCTATTCATTGGTTCGAATCCGGCGGAAGCACACCCCGTTGCCATGCAACACATTCTGATCGCCAAAGAGAAGAATGACTGCAAAATTGTGGTAGCCGATCCACGTCGTTCTCGCACGGCGGCAAAAGCCGATCATCATTTCTACCTTCGTCCGGGTACGGATATCGCGGTTGTTTGGGGTTTGCTCTGGCACATTTTCAAAAACAACTGGGAAGATAAAGAATTCATCCATCAGCGTGTGTTCGGCATGGATGAAATTCGTGAAGAAGTCGCCAAGTGGCCACCGGAAGTGGTGGAGCGTGTTTCTGGTGCAACCCCCGAACAAATGGAAACTGCCGCGAAAATGCTGGCGCAGAACCGCCCGGGTTGTGTGGTCTGGTGTATGGGCGGTACCCAACATACCACGGGGAACAACAATACCCGAGCTTACTGCATACTCGAACTTGCGCTAGGGAATCTCGGCAGAGCGGGAGGCGGTGCCAATATCTTCCGTGGGCACGATAATGTTCAAGGTGCAACGGACCTCGGTGTTTTGTCTCATACTCTTCCTGGTTATTACGGACTGTCTGAAGGTGCTTGGAAGCACTGGTCAAAAGTATGGGAAGTGGATTTTGACTGGGTAAAAGGTCGCTATGACCCAAGCGAATACGAAGGTACTTATCCGATGCACAGTGCAGGGATCCCTGTCTCGCGTTGGATAGACGGTGTATTAGAAGACAAAGATAAGATCGCGCAGAAGAACAACATCAGTGCCATGTTCTACTGGGGCCATGCGGTGAACTCGCAAACCCGCGGTCAGGATATGCGTAAAGCAATGAACGAGTTGGAGATGATGGTCATTGTGGACCCTTATCCCACCGTTGCCGCCGTTATGAACCAACGTAAAAACGGCGTCTATCTTCTGCCTGCGACCACCCAGTTTGAAACGTTTGGTTCGGTTACAGCCTCTAACCGTTCAATTCAGTGGCGAGACAAAGTCATTGAGCCATTGTTCGATTCAAAACCTGATCATGAAATCATGTATCTGCTTTCTAAGAAGCTTGGTTTCTCCGATCAGCTATTCAAGAACATCCAAATCAATGGGACAGAGCCAGTCATCGAAGACATTACCCGCGAGTTTAATCGGGGAATGTGGACGATAGGCATGACAGGACAAAGCCCAGAGCGGCTGAAGCTTCATCAACAGAACTGGCATACCTTTAACTTTACGTCGTTGGAAGCAGAAGGTGGCCCATTGAACGGTGAAACCTACGGCCTGCCTTGGCCGTGCTGGGGAACGCCAGAACTGGGGCACCCTGGCTCTCATATTCTTTATGACACGTCGAAAGAAGTCGCACGAGGCGGCGGTAACTTCCGTGCCCGCTTCGGGGTGGAATATGAAGGTAAAAACCTGTTGGCTGTGGACAGCTATTCCAAAGGGTGCGAGCTGGAAGATGGCTACCCAGAATTTACCGACAAGATGCTCAAGCAACTCGGCTGGTGGGATGATTTGACCGCAGAAGAGAAAGCTGCCGCAGAAGGCAAGAACTGGAAAACAGACCTGTCAGGTGGCATTCAGCGTGTCGCGATCAAACACGGTTGTATGCCGTACGGAAATGCGAAAGCGCGTGCGATTGTCTGGACTTTCCCAGACCGCGTGCCACTTCACAGAGAGCCGCTGTTTACGCCGCGTCGCGATCTTATTGCGGAATACCCAACTTGGGATGACAAAGCGGATATCTACCGTTTGCCCACGCTCTACAAATCGATTCAGGACATTGATGTTGCCTCCGAGTACCCAATCATTCTTACGTCTGGACGAATCGTTGAGTATGAAGGTGGTGGTGAAGAAACCCGTTCTAACCCTTGGCTTGCGACGTTACAACGCGAGATGTTTGTTGAAATCAACATTGTGGATGCAAACAACATCGGCATTAAAGACGGACAGGATGTTTGGGTTGAAGGTGCGGAAAAAGGCCGCGTGAAAGTGAAAGCGATGATCACTCCTCGCGTAAAAGAAGGGCTGGCATTTATGCCGTTCCACTTTGGTGGCGTGTTCGAAGGCGAGAGTTTGCTGTCAAAATACCCAGAAGGCTCTCAGCCTTATGTTGTGGGTGAAGCGGCGAATACGGCAACGACCTATGGTTATGACCCTGTGACAGTGATGCAGGAAACCAAGGTTACCCTTTGCAAAATCTCAGCAGCATAACGGAGGGAACACATTATGGCTGATATGAAATTTCTCTGCGATACCAAACGCTGCATCGAGTGCAACGGGTGTGTGACCGCATGTTCGAACGCAAACTCAGAAGTGGTGACGTGGGGTATTCAACGTCGTCGTGTTGTGACGCTGAATGATGGTGAGCCGGGTGAAAACTCGATTTCCGTAGCCTGTATGCATTGTGCAGATGCGCCATGCATGGCGGTTTGCCCAGCGGACTGTTTTTATCGCACTGATGAAGGCATCGTGCTGCACAACAAAGAAACCTGTATCGGTTGTGGCTATTGTTTGTTTGCTTGTCCGTTTGGTGCCCCGCAATTCCCAAGTACAGCAGCGTTTGGTGAGCGTGGGAAAATGGACAAATGCACCTTCTGTGCAGGTGGGCCAGCCCCCGACGGTTCTGCGGAAGAGAAAGAACTCTACGGCGCGAATCGTATTGCGGAAGGTAAGTTGCCATTGTGCGCAGAGTTTTGCTCAACCAAAGCACTTCTAGCGGGTGATGCGTCGAAAATTTCGGACATTTTCCGTCAACGGGTGGTCGAGCGTGGCGCGAAAGGTGCGGGTTGGACGGATGGTGATGAGCTTGCATACGACGCTTCAGGTAACTCATAAGCATGGAAAATGGCGGGCAGGTGCTCGCCATTTTGAGGAGGAAATATGTTACGTACATTGATCGCCATGCTTTTGGTGATAACAACCTTTGGTGCATATGCAGACCTTGAAAAGCAGGATAAATTTAATGCCGAAGGCGAAATGATCCAGCTGACTGGGGCAGAATTCTGGCACAAACTTAGAGAAGGTGAAGACGGCAAAAGTACCTCCGTGACATTGGAACACACTCAGCTTATCAACGTCGTGGGCCAGCGTTGGCGCGAAGTGAGGAATGAATGGGTAACGCCGCTTGGGCTACTTTTCCTTGGTGGGTCAGCGGGCACCTTATTGCTGTTTTATCTTTGGGCGGGTCGTATTCAATTAGCCAATGAGCGAACGGGGAAAAAGGTGTTGCGTTGGACGCCATTTGAAAGAGCGATGCACTGGTTCACTGCTATTAACTTTCTCATTCTTGGCTTTTCCGGCGTGGTGTTGCTCTATGGCAAGCACTTCATCTTACCCATAGTGCCATTAGATGTGTGGGGAGCCATTATTAACGGGTCTAAAGTTGCCCATAACTACCTTGGCCCTCTGTTTGTGCTTGGCCTGCTTTGCATGCTGATAAAGTGGATGAAGAACAACTTCTTAAACAAAACAGACATAGAGTGGTTCAAGCAAGGTGGTGGGCTACTTCCTAATGGGAAACACCCCGATGCTGGATTTTGTAATGGTGGCGAGAAAATTTGGTTCTGGTTGTTAGCGACGGTTGGCGTTGTGGTGTGTATTAGTGGCCTATTCCTTGATTTCCCCATCTTTGGCCAAACACGTCAAGAGATGCAGATTGCAAACGTCATTCACGCCGTTGCTTCCTTACTCTTGTTTGCTGCCGCGTTAGGGCATATCTATATCGGTACTGCAGGTACTGAAGGTGCACTGGAAGGCATGGCGACAGGCTATGTCGACGAAACTTGGGCGAAGCAACATCATAAATTGTGGTTCGATGAAGTGGAAAACGCGTCAGAATCGACAGAGCAAAAATCACAAGCATCAGGCGATGAACAGCGAAGTACCTGATGCAAAAAATAATCTCTCTCAAGAGCTCGCACATTGCGAGCTCTTTTTCATTCAACTAATTGCTCGCTCTCTCCAGTGCACTGGTTATCGTTTGCGCAAACGTTTGCATTCGTTTTTTCTTTTATAGATTTGAGGGTATGATGCGCGTCTCTCAACCTTTTAGCGCGGCAGTTATGCGTAAACTACTTTTAGCTTTTTCCTTAGTACTATCGACGTTTTCTTTCACTCTACAAGCTGCAGAACAACCCATTGCCTTGCTAGGCGCGATGGATGCAGAAATTGAAAAACTGTTACCTGAAATCGACAACAAGCAAGTCCATACCATCTCTTCAAACACTTATTACACCGGCACTATTGATGGTCAGCCCGTAGTTGTTGCGCGCTCTGGCGTGGGTAAGGTCAACGCGGCGATTACCACCTATGTGCTGGTTAACCATTTCAAAGTAGAAAGCATCATCTTTACCGGTATTGCCGGTGCTGCATCTCCAAAGCTCAACGTTGCCGACGTTGTTATTTCGACAGCACTGGTTCAGCATGACGTAGATCTAACGACGTTCGGTGCGCCGAAAGGTCAACTTAGTGGCTACGATGACAGATACTTCTACGCAGATAAGAAGCTTCAGGCGTTAGCGTTGGAAGCCGCGAATGATGAGATCGGTAAATCGCGTGTGCATGCCGGTATCATTGCTACGGGCGACCAGTTCATCGCTGACAAAACCGTGGTAAAAATGCTGCAAGAAGAGTTCGATGCACTGGCGGTAGAAATGGAAGGCGCAGCGGTCGCTCAAGTGACGGACATGCTGAATATCCCGCTGGTGGTGATTCGCACGATTTCTGATAAAGCAGACGGCTCTGCTCACATGGTCTATTCAGAAGCGAAGCAAGTGACGGCAGACAATTCAGTTGCGATCACGCTGAATATGCTGAGCCGCATGAAGTCGTAACCGTTGATTAGCTTTGTGTGCTATTCGCCGGGCTTGTAACGAAGCAGGGAAGGCAATGGCCTTCCCTGAACTGCTTACGGGTGAATCACTTGCTCGGGTTTGCTCGTTGGCAGCCAGAATGAAATCACTGTGGTGATAGCAAGAAAGGCAAACGACACCCACAGACACGCCACAAAGCCCCACATTTGAAATACCCAACCAGACAAGATGGTGCCGATCAATCGACCCATCGCATTGGCCATGTAGTAGAAGCCAACATCCAATGAAACGCCATCTCCCTTTGCGTAGCTGACAATCAGATACGAATGCAGGGAAGAATTCACAGCAAACACCGCGCCGAATAGCATGAGGCCGACAATAATGACCATTTCTGGGTGCCACTCTTGCTGCACGCTAAATGCGATCAGGCCTGTGACGATAGAAAGAATCAGGGCCCAGTAGATAGCGGCTTTGCCTTCTGGTGTGCGACCTGACGCTTTTCCCGTAATATTGGGGGCAATACCCTGAATCACGCCGTAGCCAATTACCCAAGTCGCCAAGAACGCGCCAACGGCACTATGGTCCCAACCAAAGGTAGAACCGAGGTAAATCGGAAGAGCAATGACAAACCATACATCTCGCGCGCCAAACAGGAACATACGTGCAGCAGACAGAATATTCACGCTACGAGATTTTGAAAAGATTTCGGAAAACTTAGGCTTGGTTTTCGCTTTACCCATGTCTGATTTCAAGAAAAGCAAACTGCCGATAAACACTAACAGCAACACGCTTGCCATAGCCGCGACAGCATATTGAAAGCCAATCGAGGCCAGTAGAGCACCGCCGAGGAAAAAGCCTGCGCCTTTCAGTGCATTCTTCGAACCCGTTAAAATCGCGATCCACTTGTACAATGCACCTTGTGCATTTTCTGGCACCAGTGTTTTGATGGCACTTTTTGCGCTCATCTTGTTGAGATCTTTGGCGATACCAGACAGAGCTTGTGCCGCCATAACCGAAGGAATGCTGAGCCAAGAAGCGGGAACCGCAAGCATGGAAAGGGCGAAAATCTGCATGCCTAAGCCGATATTCATGGTGCGGTTTAAGCCTAGCCTTGCGCCTAACCAGCCTCCAATCAAATTAGTTACGACGCCAAAAAATTCATAGAAAAGGAACAGGGAAGCGATTTCGAGGCTGGAGTAACCGAGATCGTAGAAATAGAGCACCACTAACATGCGCAGTGCACCATCAGTGACGGTGAAATTCCAGTAGTTAAATGTCACCAGCATGTACTGGCGAACATGAGAGTTAAGTTGAGACAGCATGAAGACTCTCTTAAAAGGCACTGCATAAGCAGTGCCTTTGGGTGCTACTTGTTAGCAAACTGATTGATGTACTGAACTTGGACTTCTTTGGTGAAGGCACCTGGTCTCAGAGCTTGCACTTGCGTGACGATGTCAGGCAACGCCCAGCCTTTTTCCAATAGAATATGAGCGGCAAGAAGACCGGTACGGCCTGAACCGCCCATGCAATGCAGCGCGACTTTCTCTCCGTTATCTAAAGCCTGATGAACTGAAGGTGAAATTCCCTTCCAACCAGTTTGAAATGCGTCTTCTGGGGCGCAGTCATCTTCGATAGGCGCGTGAAACCATGCTAGCCCGGCCTTTTTGACTTCTTCAGGCAGGGAGCCAACGCCTTTGGTGTCCATTTCTTCTTGATTTAGCGCAGTAACGACAACCGTTACGCCTTGCTCTTTCAGCTGAGCGATGCTGTCGCTAAGTGTCACGTCTTTGGTTCCTGGGCACGGCGTTAGCACCAAGCCTGCCGCGTTTTCTAACGGCAATTCCCACGTTGGATGTGTCATTTTTTTTCTACCTATTTCTGCCAACCAATTATGCTAAACCGACGTTACGAACCAGTTCTGCTGTGCGTGTCGCGTAACCCATTTCGTTGTCGTACCAGGCGTAGATTTTCACCATGCGTTTGCCAACAACCATGGTGGAAAGGGCATCTACGATGGTTGAGCGTTGGTCGCCTTTATAATCGATGGAAACCAGCGGACGTTCTTCAAAGCCCAGAATGCCTTTCAGTTCACCCTCTGAAGCTTCCTTCAGAAGGGCGTTCACTTCTTCTGCCGTCGTGTCACGTTTCACATCAAAAATGATGTCAGTCAGCGATGCGTTTGCCAGAGGTACACGAACTGCATGGCCGTTAATCTTGCCTTCCAATTCAGGGAAGATCTCTATGATCGCTTTCGCTGAACCTGTGGTGGTTGGGATCAAGCTCATGCCACAAGCGCGAGCACGGCGCAGATCTTTGTGTGGTGCATCCAGAATGGTTTGCGTGTTGGTCAGATCGTGGATCGTGGTAAACGCGGATTGTTCGATGCCAAGCTTCTCGTGGATCACTTTCACGACAGGCGCAATACAGTTTGTGGTGCACGATGCTGCTGTCACGATACGGTGAGTTTCCGGGTCGAATATGTGGTCATTGATACCCACTACAATGTTTGCAATGCCTTCTTCTTGCACGGGGGCTGAAACAACCACGCGCTTTACACCTTGCTCAAGGTATTGGTTTAGAAACTCTGATTTACGGTGAACACCCGTCGCTTCAATCACCACGTCACAACCAGACCAATCAATATCTGCAATGGCTTTTTTCTGCGTGGTTAGGATGGTTTTCCCGTTGATGAGCATGGTGTCGCCATCCGTGGATACTTCGTGATGCCAGCGACCTTGGATTGAGTCGAATTCCAACAGATGTGCGAGTGTGGCAGCATCTCCGGCGACATCATTGATCTGCACAAACTCCAACTCTGGCCAATCAAAAGCCGCTCGCAGTGCTAAACGGCCAATACGACCAAAACCATTAATTCCTACTTTGATAGACATCTTGCTTCCCTCTATTTGCAGCATGCTTGGCGAGATTTCATCTCTGACAAACGCTGGGTATCTTGCTGGTATTCCTGTTTTAGGCAGTTCGAATCGATCAGCCCTTGAATTTGTTTTCTCATCCAACCCGGCAGTTGGTCTGAAAGGCGGTAAAACACCCATTGCCCCTGTCGGGTATCGATAATGACACCGCTCGAACGTAGCTGAGCCAAGTGGCGGGAGATCTTAGGTTGGCTCTCGTTGAGTGCCTCCGTTAACTCGCCCACACAGGCTTTCTCTTCACGAGCGATGAGTAATAAACATCTCACTCGGGTTTCATCTGCGAGTAGTTTGAAGAACTGATGCGGTAACATTTGCATATCTCTATATATGGATATGCATATATTAAAGATTGTAGATACTCAGTCAACCATCACACAGGGTTGTCATGAAAGATTAATATTGGAGGGAAAGCTAACTGGGGCGACTCGGTGCCACTGTATTTTTCAATGACACCGAGGCTGTCTTCAATAGATTAGTCGTGTGCAAACCGGCAAGGGCATGTCGCGTGAATTTGCTGGCCGCTGGTTGGGTGCGTAAAAAACAGTTCACTGGCATGTAACTGTAATCGCGTCGCCAGTTGCTCGCTGTGCTCACTTTTGTACAAGTCACAACCGAGGATAGGATGGCCAAAAGTTTTGCTGTGGATCCGCAGTTGGTGGGTGCGTCCTGTAATGGGCGTAAATTGGACCAAGGTTCGAGGAGGGTTATCGAATCGCTGCAGTACCTTGTATCCGCTTGTTGCCGCTTTTCCCGTCTCCTGACAGATTTTCACGCAAGGGAAAAGTGCGTTGTCTTTTGCTATCGGTGCGCTGATTTCACCCTCATCATTTTGCACCCAGCCTTCCAGCATCGCCATGTAACGTTTTTGAATGGTGCGAGTTTGAAATTGTTTATTCAGATGCTGCCCCGCCATGGCGTTTAGCCCTACAACCATGATGCCAGAGGTACCCATATCTAGGCGGTGCGGCAAGATAGCATTAGGAAATGCAGGCGTGTGTCCCTCTTGGCCATGAACCAAACGGTAATGCACAGAATCCCAATTTTCTGGATTTTTGCCAGAGAGGCTAAACAATCCGCTGGGCTTATTGATGAGTAAGATATCGTCATCTTGATACAAAATTTCCACGAATTCGTTGCAGGCATCGGCAACAAAGTTATCCACGATGGCGGTTTTTTGTGGTTCAGAACGAGACATTGCAGGTTTCCAGAAAATAGCGGGTGAGGTGCTATTCGCACCTCCGATTCATGGCAGATTAATGGGATTGGCTGATGAAGGGAAGGACTAAAAAGCCATTCAGTCTTTGATGATTAAATCCCAATGTAGCGCAGTACCGGTTTTGATGTCTGTGCTCGCAGTTTGGCCGATAATATTGTCATAGTGCTTTGGTGCGAGACCAAAGCCGGGCCTGACGCTGCGCACGTTATCTGCGGTAAAGAACTCGCCTTTTTTGATGTCCTTGCTGACATAAAGGGAGCGACGGAATTGGGCGTTGGCTTTTTCCGCTTCTTTCAGTTGATATCCAGCATTGCCGAGTGCCTGCCAAGCTGTTTCTGTGTCTCGGCAAAGTGTTGTGAGCTCATCGGGCTCTAATGAAAAGGTCGAATCAGGACCCGGATCATTACGGCTCAATGTGACGTGTTTTTCGATGACACAAGCACCCAAGGCAACGGCGGTTACCGACACTGTTGTGCCCAAGGTGTGGTCTGAAAGCCCGCCAATTACATCAAAGCGCGCGGACAAATCGGGGATAGTGCGCAGGTGACTTTGCGAGGCGGGAGCAGGGTAGGCACTGATGCAATGAAGCAGCACCAATTCCTTGCAGCCGTTATCTCTTGCTGTTGCAACTGCTTCTGCAATTTCCTCGTCGTTCGCCATGCCCGTAGAAATGATCATTGGTTTACCCGTTTGGGCAACGTAGCGAATCAGCGGCAAATCGACGGCTTCAAACGAGGCAATTTTATATGCTGGCGCATTAAGATCTTCGAGTAAATCTACTGCTGTAAAATCAAAAGGCGTGCTGAACAGGGTGATGCTGACATCCCTTGTTTTATCAAACAACGGCTTGTGCCATTCAAACGGCGTGTGCGCTTCTTGGTACAGGTCATACAGTGTACGTCCATCCCATAATCCGCCTTTGATTTGAAATTCTTCAGCGTCGCAGTTGAGCGTGATGGTGTCGGCAGTGTAAGACTGCATTTTAATCGCATCGGCACCTGCGCGTTTTGCCATTTCAATGGTCTGAAATGCACGCTCAATGGAACCGTTATGGTTCGCTGACATTTCTGCAATGATATAGGGCTTATGATCGGGCCCAATTCTACGCCCGTCGATAGTGATAAATGGAGTCATGATTTTTCACTCATAGTTTTGGCGCGCTTGTTTTTCTGCCAACCTGCTTTAGTGAGATTAAAGGCAAAGTACGGCGTTTCCGAACCATCGGCCTGTAGCATCATTTTCTGCTGTACGTATTTCTGAAAGCCAAGCATCTCATGAAGGTGAAGTACTTTCGGGTTTTTGGCGAGTACGCGACTGTCAATCTGGTTAAGACCGAGGCATTCAAAGCCAAGCACCAGAGATTCACGAAGTAACTGCTTGCCAGTGCCTGCGGGAGCTTGTGGTGATTTATAAAACCCCCATTCCGCGACGCCGTCTTTGATATCAGTGAACGACATCATGCCAACTGGCTTTCCTTGAGATAACGCAATAAAGAACTGCTTGCTTTCATCGCCTTGGATTGATGCAAACCAACGCGCATGTTCTTCTGGTTGGATTACATGCTGGGAGAACATTTTTTCGCGAATTTCCGGTGCATTGCGCCAGTTTCTGACCATCGATAGGTCTTGGACTGCCATAGGTCGAAAGGTGATTTTCTCACTTTCCATTTCAGCAACGACACGCTCCGCACCCTTGCCATCAATGTCTGATGGGGGCAGCCGATGTGGAAGAGATTCCCAATTGTCTGAAAGCCAAGTTAGTTCGCTGAAATACGTGTCTGCGGTCGTCAAATCGCTATTGCCCAAATAGCGGTAAATACCACTACTCGCCAAATGTTCTGCCATCAGACGCTGGTTTTCTGCAACAGAGACTAACGTGCCAGGAACGCCAAGGCTTGCTCGTTCAATGGCACTGACACCAGCCCCACCAAATGCATAACGGCACGCGGCCAAGTCGGCTTCAAAGTCTGGAAGCACTTCCGTCAACGTGACAAAAGGTGGTAAGGGTTCGCTTAACAATTCGGCTTTGCGAGGATTCGCCATCCCAAAGACAATGGTGAGTTCAAAGGGCAATTCAGAAAACTTCTGGCTCGCGTTGAGAAGCTTCAGACATTCGCCACTTGGATCGGTGCCACTAAAAAAGGCAATCACTTGATTATTGAGCGGCTGCACAGGGTTAGCGCGTAATGTGGCAAACGTAGGTCGTAAAAGCCCGTATTTCGGTCCTAGAAGTGGTGTGCAGTGTGTTGGTATAACGGCGTTATAACGATTTTCGAAATCTGGCCAAGGGTTATGGTCGAGCACAATTTCGCAGTTAAGCGGTCGATTGGCGAGGTCATCAATAGCGAGGATGCTTGCCCCGCTTACTTTCATCGCACCGTGCCAGTTTTCTTCAATCGCGTAGTGATCGACGACAATCCAATTTGGGTGAAAATCTTTTAGATTCGCCAAGCACTCACGCGCATCTTCTTGGAGAGAAACACCGAGCCAGTGTTGGTAGTCATCGGGCGCAGAAGGTGCTGCTTGCTGAATCGTGTTCAATACAATGACATCAATGCCTTGTTGCTGCGAATAGGCAATGAAATTGCCCTCTAACTCGCGGCTTAGCATCACAACATCATGACAATGCTCTTTCAATTTTTGTGCAAGGACGAGGCAGCGCATAACATGCCCCGTTCCAATAAAACGGGACGCGTCTACACGGATGGCTACCTTCATAGCTCTCCTCGCTGAGAGAGTATTTGATAGAGCATTTCTGCGCGGATCCAGTCATCTGGCTCGTCGATGTCTTGAACACGGTAGTGCGGAATTTGAACCACTTTCGAGTGCGGTGCAAAAATCGGTAAACCCGCTAAGAAGGTGTCAGGTCGACCCCAATAGAACATACCTGCATCGTGGTAAGCAGGCTCTAAATCCTGCGAGCGAGTAGAGAAATGTTCAGGCCAAAACATCTCCACGTTTTCGTCACTGTTTAGCCGAATACTGCGCTGAATGGGAAACGAGAAACGCGTTGCTGCGAAGGTGTATTGGGTATCGTGACTTTCCAGGAGTGCAAGCCCTTCGACCAGGTCCATCGCTCTTGTAAATGGCACTGTTGCATAGAGGCAACATACCGCTTCAATCGTTTGGCATTTATCGGCTTGTAGCCACTCGATTGCATGTTTAATCACATCGAGTGTTGTGGCGTGATCATCAGAAATACTTGCAGGGCGAATGAAAGGAACCTCAGCCCCTAATTCATTCGCAATAGCTGCAATCTCATTGTCATCCGTAGAAACAATGATTCGATCGAAAAGTGCACATTTCTTTGCAACGTCAATAGCATACGCAATAATTGGGCGACCGATAAATGATTTCAGGTTTTTACCTGGAATCCTTTTACTGCCACCTCTCGCGGGAATAATACAGACTCTCATGTAACCCTTCTATACAAGTACTTTAGCCAATGATTCTACGATGAAGTCTTGTTCTTCTTCTGTCATATCTACAAATAAAGGCAACGTAAGTGCAGCGTGATAATAGTTTTCTGCGGCAAGAAACTGCCCCCAGTCAAAACCGAGTTTGCGGTAATAAGGCTGAGTATGAACCGGAATATAGTGCACATGGACACCGACGCCAGCAGCGCGCATAGCATCGAATACTTGTCGGCGGCAATCAGGGTTGTCCAGTTGAATGACATACAAATGCCATGCTGATAAGGAGTTGTCTGCGACTACTGGTGTTTTTATCGGCAGTTCAGACAATTTTTCGTGGTAACGTTTGGCTAAATAATTTCTGCGAGCGATGAAGTCGTCAAGGCGTGATAGTTGCGAAATGCCAAGCGCGGCTTGAATGTCCGTCATTCGATAGTTGTAGCCAAGGTCGTGCTGCTCGTAATACCAAGCTCCTTGGTCTTTGTCGTTAAGCGAATCAAGTTCCCGGGTGACCCCGTGGCTGCGCAAGCTTTCCATTGATTTTGCGAGGTTGGCACTATTTGTTGTCGCCATGCCGCCTTCTGCTGTTGTTATTATTTTTACCGGATGGAAGCTAAAAATAGTGATATCGCTGTACCGGCAATCTCCTATATATCGATCCGCATATTTTCCGCCAATAGCATGCGATGCGTCTTCAATTACCCTGAAGTTGTAAATTCTTGAGAGTGCGTTAATTGCTTCCATATCAGCACTTTGCCCACACATATGCACAACGACAACAATGCTCGGTAGTTTGTTATCAATTTTTGCTCTTGCGAGTTTTTTTTCTAGCTGGATAGGACAAATGTTATATGTAATCGGGTCAACATCTACAAAATCTACTCTGGCACCGCAATAAAGGGCGCAATTTGAAGATGCTACAAATGTAACGGGTGAAGTCCAAAGATGCTGACCTTCTTTCAGGCCTAATGCTAAGCAAGCTAAGTGTAGGCTTGAAGTGGCACTGTTACTTGCTACTGCATATTCAGCACCGACTTTCGAGGCGACCATTTTCTCGAACGATTGTACTTTTGGACCCTGTGTAATGAGTTCAGACTGTAAAGCTTCCACTACAGCTTGAACATCAGCATCGCTGATTGATTGTCGACTATAACTAACCATTGAATCTCAGTATGAAAGCAGTAAGTAGTACTTTAAACGTACCAGCAAAATTGATGCCGATATTCTGCGACGGCAGAACATAACGTAAGGCGAGGTTTTTGCGATAGCGGTTAACTTTTGACGAGATTGTATCTCAGAGGTAGATCATAGATCGCAGAAAAATACGCACTCCGTGATTGGTTGTCCAAAAAAAAGCAACCCATTGGGTTGCTTCGGTGAAGTTTTGTGTAATTTGATTACTTATGACGCTCTTTTAGCTTGTTTGCTACGTCTTCCAGCGAGAAGCCTTGATCTTGCAGCAACACCATCAGGTGATACATCAGATCGGCGGATTCGTTAATTAACTCCTCCTTATCGCCCGACGTCGCTGCAAGCGCGACCTCGACGCCTTCTTCGCCCACTTTTTGCGAAATACGCTTGGTGCCCTTAGCATACAAGGACGCCGTATAAGACGTTGAAGGATCGGATCCTCGACGGGAAGCCAACACTTGCTCCAGTTGATGAAGAAACACCAAAGAGGGTTTGTTTGCGTCGTCTTCTCCCCAGCAGGTTTCCGTACCCAGGTGGCACGTTGGGCCGATGGGGTCAGCCTGAACCAGTAAGGTATCTTTATCGCAGTCGACGGAGATATGCTTAAGCTGCAGTATGTTGCCTGAGGACTCGCCCTTGGTCCAAAGACGCTCCTTTGAGCGGGACCAGAAGGTGACTTGTTGGGTATCTAGCGTTTTAGCCAAAGCGTCTTGGTTCATGTAACCCAACATCAGTACCGCACCACTTTTGGCATTCTGCACGATGGCAGGAATCAAGCCTTGGGTTTTTTCCCAATCGATTTGTTCCGCCAGTGCAGCATTTCCTTGTGTCTGACTCATAAGCGGATCTCCACGTTTTGCTGTTTTAAGTATTGTTTCAGGTCGCCGATATTAATGACCTGTTTGTGGAAAACAGATGCTGCCAGCGCACCGTCAACATTTGCTTTTTCGAAGGCGTCAGCAAAGTGAACCATTTCACCTGCACCACCTGAAGCAACAAGTGGTACATGACAGACTTCACGTACCATATTCAGTTGCTCAAGATCGTAACCGTTGCGAACACCATCTTGGTTCATCATGTTCAACACGATTTCGCCCGCGCCACGTTTTTGCACTTCCTGGACCCAATCACGGGTTTCCCATTGGGTTGCCTTGGTGCGATGTTCATCGCCCGTGAATTGGTATACCTGATATTTGCCCGTCTCTTTGTCGTAGTAAGAGTCCACGCCGACAACGATACATTGCACACCGAACTTCTCTGCTAGTTCAGTGATCAGCTCTGGGTTTGCCAGTGCAGGGGAGTTGATGGAAATTTTATCTGCACCGAATTCCAGAATGCGTTTTGCGTCTTCGGCTGACTTAATACCGCCTGCCACACAGAAAGGAATGTCGATGACTTCTGCAACGCGAGCTACCCAGCTTTTATCGACGACTCGGCCATCACTGGATGCGGTGATATCGTAAAACACCAATTCATCCGCGCCTTCCTCGGCATAGCGAGCGGCGAGGGGAACGATATCACCAATGATTTCGTGGTTGCGGAACTGAACGCCTTTTACCACCTGACCATCACGAACGTCCAAACAAGGGATTATCCTTCTTGCCAACATGCGAATGCCTCCTCTGCGGTAAATTTACCGTCCAATAGGGCACGGCCTACGATGACCCCTGCCACACCAGAGTCCTTTAGTGCTTCGATGTCAGCGAGTGATCCGATACCACCGGAAGACTGGAATTGTACTTGCGGGTAAGCCGCACTAAGGTCTTTGTAGAGCTCGACGTTAGAACCCGCCAAGGTGCCATCGCGGGAAATATCCGTGCATAACACGTGCTTGAGACCCACTTTCAGGAAGTCTTCCAAAAGTTGCTCAATCGTCACGCCAGAGTCTTCTTGCCAGCCGGACACGGCAACCATGCGATTTCCGTTTTCATCAATGTTGATGTCCAGTGCCAGCACAATGTGTTCAGGGCCGTACTTTTCCATCCACCCTTTGACGATTTCGGGCTGTCTAACGGCGGTCGAACCAATCACGACGCGCTTTGCGCCAGCACGCAGAAGCTCAACCACATCACTTTCTTTACGTACGCCACCGCCAATCTGAATATTGGCAGGGGTGCTGGCAATCAGTTTTTCAATCAGTGGCAGTTGACGAGCGGTCGTATCTTTTGCGCCCGTCAGGTCAACGAGGTGCAGCCAGTTTGCGCCGGCATTGTGATAAATCGCGAACTGTTCGCTTGGGTCGACTTTATACTCAGTGACCTGCCCGTAATCGCCTTGATAAAGGCGGACGACTTGGCCTTCAATCAAATCTAATGCAGGAATTATCATCCTTATAACTCCAAAAAGTTCTTAATCAGTTGTGCGCCCGCTTTGCTGGAACGCTCTGGGTGGAATTGCACACCGTAGTAATTTCCACTTTGTACCGCAGCAGTGAAAGGCTTGCCGTAATCGCACTGGCCGATGGTGTAATCACCAACAGGCATGGCGTAGCTGTGCACGAAGTAGAAATAGCTGTTTTCAGGAATATCTTTGAACAGAGGGTGATTGTTGACAGGGGTTACTGTGTTCCAACCCATGTGAGGCAACGGAAGATCACCCGTTTCCATCAAGGTAGTGTCGGCATTGACGTGACCCAGACAGTTCACTGCCTCTTTCCCTTCTTGTGAAGATTTACCGAGAAGTTGCATGCCAAGGCAAATGCCCAAAAGTGGCTGCTTTACCTGACGGACAAGCGCAATCAAATCGCGCTCTTCCAAGTTTTTCATGGCTTCGGTTGCGGTTCCGACGCCTGGTAAAAACAGTTTGTCTGCGGCTAGAACAACGTCGGGGTCGCGACTGATTGTCACATCGTAGCCCAATCGCTCAATGGCGAAGCGTACTGAGCTGACGTTGGCACAACCGGTATCAATGATAACGATCTTGCTCATTACAACACCCCTTTGCTGCTTGGCAATTCATTACCTTCCACGCGAATTGCCTGACGCAATGTACGTCCGAACGCTTTAAACAGACTTTCTACGATGTGGTGCGTGTTGTCACCGTTTGAAGACAGGTGCAGGGTGCACGCCAGCGTATCAGTCAACGAGCGGAAGAAGTGTTCCACCATTTCGGTAGAGAGGTCACCGACTTTCTCTTGTGAGAAGGTGGCGTCAAATTTCAGATAAGGACGGCCAGACAAGTCGAGCGCACACTGTGCAAGGCATTCATCCATCGGAAGACTGAAACCAAAACGGCCAATACCGCGCTTGTTACCTAAGGCATCTTTCAGTGCTTGGCCTAATGCCAGAGCAGTGTCTTCCACCGTGTGGTGGTCATCAATGTGCAAATCACCTTCAACTGCCACTTCCATGCGGAAACCGCCGTGCGTGGCGATTTGATCCAGCATGTGGTCAAAGAAACCGAGGCCAGTATTGATGCTGTTACCGCCGCTTTCATCTAGGTTCACCGTAATACGGATGTCGGTTTCTTTCGTGGTGCGCACAACCGTCGCGATGCGTGGATTGGTGGTCAGGTCCTTGAGGATTTTTTGCCAGCCCATGGTGTCTGGGTTGTACTGAATGCCGCGAATAGCCATGTTCTCGGCCAATTGCAGATCAGTTTGACGATCGCCAATCACGGCCGAGGTTTTGAAATCGACGCGGCCTTGCTGCAAATAGTCTTTCACCAAGCCCAGTTTTGGTTTGCGGCAGCTACAGCCTTCGTTGTCAAAGTGAGGACAAATCAGTACATCCGCAAATTTCACGCCTTGAGATTCGAAAATCTCCATCATCATGTCATGCGGTGCATCGAAGTCGGCTTGTGGATAGCTGTCAGTGCCCAAACCGTCTTGGTTAGTGACCATCACCAGCTTGTAGCCTGCATCCTGCAAAGCCAGCAGTGAGGGGATGACGTACGGCTCAAGCTTGAGCTTGTCGAGTCTATCAACCTGAAAATCCACAGGTGGCTCGACAATCAAAGTGCCGTCACGGTCGATAAAGAGGATTTTTTCTTTCACAACAAATTCCTTTTTGTTTCGCGCTTTTATGCCAACTGTTGGCGGATAAAGGTTAACGTTTTTTCGCACTCTTCACGGTTGCCGACGCTGATGCGAATGCAGCCTTCGATTGGAGAACGGCGGAGAATAATGCCGTGATCCCAAAGGGCACTAAATAGCAGTTCAGCGTCAGGGAATTTCACCAGCAGGTAGTTGCCGTATCCATCAAATACTTCCACGCCAGAGAGCATTGAAAGACCTGCTTGTAAGTAAGCGCGATTTGCATTCAAATCCAGCACTTGATACTTCATGCGTGCTAGGCCTGCTTCGTTCAGTGCCTGACAGGCTATCTCAGTGACTGGCACTGGGACTGGGTATGGTGCGATGACTTTTTGCATCAACTGGATGATTTGCTGATTTGCCAGAGTGAAGCCACAGCGCAAACCCGCCAGCGCAAACGCCTTTGACAAAGTGCGAAGGATGGCCAGATTAGGATAGCGAACCAGAAGGTCAACCGTTGACGCTTCCGGACAGAAATCGATGTAGGCTTCATCCATCACAACTAACGCACGACCGGCCGTCATTTCCAGCAACGCTTCGATGTCGTTCCGGTTGATCAAGTTACCGGTTGGGTTATTTGGGCTACATACAAACACCAACTTCACGGTGTCGAGGTTTTTCTCGATTTCTGGCAGGTTAAGCTGCCATTCATCTGTCAGCGGTACGGTCTTACGTGCAACACCCGCTGTTTCTGCACTGATGCTGTACATGCCGTAAGTAGGTGGGCAGAACAGAATGCTGTCTTCGCCTGTTTCACAGAACGTGCGAACGAGAAGCTCAATGCTTTCATCCGCACCGCGCGAGGTCAGTACTTGCTCTGGGCGAACACCTGCATACTCAGCGTAAGCACGGATCAGCTCTTCTGGCTGACAGGTGCTGTAGCGGTTTAGACCCGCACCGTTGATGGTGTATTCATTGTTGAACGGTGATTCGTTGGCATTTAGCCAAACATCACCAGAGCCACCCAAACGACGGGCGGACATGTAAGGGGTCAATGCTTGAACATCCTTACGGGCTAATTTTTCTATGTCCATAGAAACCCCTAAATCACTGTAATTTGTTGAGCTTTTCGACGCGAATAGTCACTGCATTGCGGTGCGCGTCTAAGCCTTCTGCATTGGCCATCGCCACCACGGTGGGGGCGAGAGCCTGTAATCCGTTCGCTGACAGTTCTTGTACCGTCATGCGCTTGCTAAAGTCTGCGAGACCCAAGCTTGAATAGGTTCGGGTGTAACCGTATGTGGGCAATACGTGGTTGGTGCCAGACGCGTAATCCCCCACGGATTCTGGTGACCATGCACCCAAGAAAATTGAGCCTGCATTGTCCAAAAGGGGAAGAAGTTCACGTGGATTTTTAGTCTGAACAATCAAGTGTTCAGGACCGTAATTGTTAGAGATAGCCACGCATTGAGGGAGGCTCTCTGCAATGATGATCACGCTTGAACCCAATGCTTGGCTTGCAATGTCTGCACGCGTTAGCTGTTTCAATTGTTTTTGAACAGCGTCTGCCACTTTCTCGGCGAGCACAGGTGAAGGTGTTACCAGTACAACTTGAGAGTCTGGGCCGTGCTCTGCTTGGCTGAGAAGATCAGCGGCTACGAAATCTGCATCTGCGTCTTCATCCGCAATCACCAATACTTCAGAAGGGCCTGCGGGCATGTCGATTGCCGCGCCTGAATGATCATTGCTGACCTGACGCTTAGCTTCTGTCACGAAGGCATTGCCTGGACCGAAGATTTTGTCGACTTTGCAGACGGTTTCCGTGCCGTAGGCCATTGCTGCTACCGCTTGTGCACCACCAAGGTTGTATACCTGATCGATACCGCAAAGCTTGGCAACATAAAGAATTTCATCCGCAATCGGCGGTGGGGAACACAGCACCACTTTTCGACATCCCGCGATTTGAGACGGCACGCCCAGCATCAATACGGTTGAAGGCAATGGTGCGCTGCCGCCAGGAATATACAAGCCGACACGGTTGATCGGGCGGGTAACCAATTCACAGACGACACCAGGCATGGTTTCAACCGTGAGAGGCTCTGCTTTTTGCGCTTTGTGGAAACAGACGATGTTGTCGTAAGCCTGCTTCAGAGCAGTCTTAATTTCATCGCCCAGACGAGAAGCCGCTGCATCGATTTCTTCCTGAGAAACACGGATGTTTTCAGGGACGACTTTATCGAATTTCTCTGTCAGTGCTTTGAGCGCAGCATCGCCACCCGTGCGGACATCATTAATGACCGATGTCACCGCATCAGTGATTGATGCGCTTTCAGAGATAGCAGGGCGCTCTAAGGCCTTCTCCTGCTGTTGTTCACCGAGCGATTTCCAAACCACTGTTTTCATGGCTTACTCCATCATCTTCTCAATCGGCAGTACCAGAATTGAGCTGGCACCCAGTTCTTTGAGCTTTTCCATGGTTTCCCAGAACAGATTTTCGGTACTCACCAGATGTACAGCGACGCGCTGTTTGTCGTGTGCCAGTGGCAAGATGGTAGGGTCCTCTGCGCCTGGAAGCAGCTCAACAATCTTCTCCAGCGTATCACTTGGCGCATGAAGCATGATGTATTTGGATTCTTTTGCTTGAATCACGCCGTTTATACGGGTCAACAAGCGGTCGATCAGTGCCGCTTTATCTTGGGCAAACTCGCCCGTGCGTTGAATTAGCACTGCTTTTGAACGGAAGATGACTTCAGCTTCTTTCAGACCGTTCGCTTCCAGCGTTGCACCTGTTGAAACCAAGTCACAGATAGCATCAGCCAGACCCGCGCGTGGGGCAACTTCTACTGAACCATTCAACATACAGGTGCTGAATTTCACGTCTTGCTTATCAAGGTAATCTTTAAGAATGTTAGGGTAGGTAGTGGCAATACGTTTGCCTGCCAAATCTTGAGGGCCGTTATACTCTTGGCCTTTTTCGACGGCCACAGAAAGACGACACCCACCAAAACCGAGTCGGCGAAGTTTATTGAATTCGCTTGGTTCTTCTAGTGCAACACGCTCTAGTCGAACTTCTTCCAGTTCGTTTTCGCCAATCACGCCAAGATCTACCACGCCATCCATGATAAGGCCGGGAATGTCATCATCACGAACCAATAACAAATCGATAGGCATGTTCTCTGCGTGAACCACTAAGCGGTCACCGGAAAAGTTGATTTTCACACCGCAACGCTTGAGCAGTTCCTGACACTCTTTCGCAAGGCGGCCTTTTTTCTGAATGGCAATTCTTAGACGTTCTGTTTGCATGATCTATTCCCTGTATCTTTTCGCTCGACCGCTATTTCCTTGAAGTCTGAGCGCAATTTTTAAATCCTAAAAAGTAAAAAACCCCCGGAAGGTGCTCTTCCGGGGGTCTGAAACTTATGTTCGCGTTTTATGACCTTGGAAGAACTTCTCCTCGTCTTCCAGTCGAAACCAACTCTCCCGAAAGACTACTCAGGATGGTGATGATGGTGAATGGTCATTAGCGATTGCTGCATACTGCGTATCTCGTTCCGTGATTCAAATTTGCAGGACGTTTAACGTCTACTTGGTAATCACACTAACAAACTCACTAAATATTGCAACAAGTAATTGAGGGATTTTGCCATTTAGCGGTGCTGTTAACACAGAGCCATAAAAAGTCGGTATTTTGAAAAAAAAGGACGCGAGCATATGAAAGGCAAGTGACGGTAATATATAGGAATAAGTGCAAACGAAGGTGGGGCCGTGCGATGTGCTCGCGCACCCAGAAATAGTATTCGTTATATGTATATATCCAGCAGACTGTTCTTCTTCTTTTGAGTCTCTGATGGCGACGGTTCTTGTTCGACCTCTTCGCGCTCTTCTTCCTCAGTGATTTTCTGCTGCTGTTGTTTTGCTTTATCTTGTTTCAACACCGTGTGCACTTTTTGAGGTGACAGGTCTGAAATTTTGGGGAACCAAGTCATCGCAATGCTCCATGATTTGCTCCCCCATGTTATCGGCTAACTATTGAACTTCTTGAGTGTTTTTTAACCGCAGCACTTTTTGTGCTTTTTACCGCTTCCACAAGGACACGGATCGTTACGTCCTACTTTTTCCGCTTTTGGGTATTCGCCGTCGATATAAAACCAAAGGTTTTTACCGTCTTTTTCTTCATTCAAAAATCGTGACTTTTCATGCAGCGTGTATTGCTTCCCGTCATCAATATAATGGGCTTTAAATTCGACGAAGCCTTGTTTGCCATTGGCGTCTACAGAACTGTTCAGCACTTGGAGCATCAACCATTCGCTGTTAATGGAATCGGCAATGGCATCTCGATGTTGTTCCGCACCGCAGAAAGAGTGATAGGTATTGACGACATAATCGACCAAACCTTTGACGTGCGCACTGTAGCGAGAACGCATCAATTTCTCTGGATGATCGGCTTTCGCGTGATCTAAGTGGATAGGTTCACAGCATTGACTGTAGTTAGCCTGACTACCACAAGGGCAAAGTTCTGCGGTCATGAATAAGACACCGAATTAATAAAAAATCGCGCATATTCTCTGAATCGTTCTCGTGTTAGTCAAGTTGTTCAAGACGCTAAAAGGTTCTTAAGTACCAGTCATATTCCAGCGTTGTAATATGTTGCTCGAACTCTTCCAGTTCCTTCTCTTTGCACGTTACAAAGACATCAATGAAATCTGTGCCCAGATACTGACGGAGAATGTCACAGTCACTCAGTTCTCGCAGCGCATCACGAAGGTTATTTGGCAAGGGAGTATTTGGCACATCGTAGGCATTACCGACGATCTCCGTTGGAGGCTCAATGTTGTTATCCATGCCATGCATGATGGAAGCGAGAAATGCACTCATCATTAAGTAAGGGTTCGCATCCGTGCCAGCTACGCGGTGTTCGATTCGGGTAGCTGCGGGAACATCGCTTGGGATGCGCAACGCTGTTGTGCGGTTTTCTACGCCCCACGTTGCCGCACTGGGGACATAGAAATCAGGGCTGAAACGGCGATAAAAGTTGATGTTTGGACACAGAATGGCGAGGTAATGGGGAAGCAAAGAGAGTAAGCCACCCAGTGCGTGTTTCAAGGTGTCGGTCATCTCGCCTTGCTGCGCGGGTTCAAACACATTGTTACCGTCGTCATCGAGTAAGCTGAGATGAAGATGCATGCCATTGCCCGCTTGATCGGCGTAGAGCTTGGCCATGAAGGTGACATCATATTCGTGGTTATGCGCCACTTGTTTTATGACACGTCGAAGCAGCAGAGCATGATCACAAGATGCAAGTGCGTCATCTGTGTGCTTTAAATTAATCTCAAACTGCCCCGGTGCGGATTCTGCCACTATGGTATCCGTAGGGAGCCCTTGCGCGCGTGCAGCATCAATGATTTCCGTCAGCAGATCGGCATACTCATCGAGATCATCCAGCGAGTAAACTTGTGTGTTTTCAGGACGTTTGCCGGTCACAGGGGAAATAGGGGGTAAGGGAGCTTTACCTGCATCTTTCGCATCGATCAAATAGAACTCCAGTTCAAATGCAGATACTGGCGTTAGACCGCGCGCTTTCATTTGTCTCAGCGTGCGACGGAGGATCATTCTTGGGTCGCCAAAAAAGGGCGTCTCTGGCGATTCGTACATCTCCAGAAGTAATTGAGCAATCACGCGTTTTTGCCATGGCTGGCGTGCAAGCGTGCCTGTGACAGGAAAACAAATGGCGTCCGATTCGCCAATCTCCAGACCTAATCCGGTTTCTTCTACGGGGGTACCTTTGATGTTCATTCCATAGATGGAGATGGGGAGTGCGATACCCAACTCGTAGGCTTTTGTGAGCTTGCCTTTTTCAACACGTTTGCCTCGGACAATCCCATTCATATCCAAAAGCAACAGGTCGACAAACTCAACATCCGGGTTGTCTTTCAGAAACTGAACGGCTTCGTTTATATCCGGTAAATTGGCATCGGCTGAAGTAAACATTTCCCTGTCTGTTTGATATCGCATGTGTCACCTACCTGGGTGTAAATTATATCAATCACTCCAAATGATATCCCTGAGTGAATAGTAAACCGCCCATTTTGTCAACCGAGACCAAGATCACGATTTGCATCTTTTGGCGTTAAATCAATGCGATAAATCCTTATGAATTGGTGGATTACCAATGTTAAGAAAATGTTTGATAATTTAACTGGAAGTGTTGATTAGCTCTCTTGCGTCATTTATTTTTAACGTGTAGCGTGTGAAAAATTGAACGCTTTGTTCATGTGAACGATTTGTCTTTCTGGGTAAGCAGTGCTTTTTAACGATAGGAAGTCGAGGTGTTTATGCCCAAATCTGTCATGCCATGTGTTGGTGTAACAGCGTGTACCAGCCAGCTTGGTCTGCATTCTTTCCATATTGCCGGCGACAAGTATGTCCGAAGCGTTGTAGACGGCGCGGGTTGCTGCCCCATTATTCTTCCTGCTTTGGCAAATACCTTACCCATCGATCAACTTCTTTCTAATGTTGATGGACTGATGTTTGCAGGGTCTCCTTCTAACATCGAACCTCACCATTACGCTGGCGAAGCCAGTGATCCTGATACCCATCATGATCCTGCGCGTGATGCCACCACACTGCCTATGATGAAACGCGCGATCGAGCTAGGTATTCCTGTATTAGCAATTTGCCGAGGTTTCCAAGAAATGAACGTGGCGTTTGGTGGTTCCCTTCATCAAAAATTGCACGATGTGGGTGGCTATATTGAACACCGTGAAGACAAAACAGCACCTGTAGAGGTGCAATATGGTTTGTCTCACACAATTGAAATTGAACCGGGGGGCGTGCTCTGCGAGGTGTGGGGCCGTTCCTCTGCTGATGTTAACTCTGTTCATACTCAAGGCATAGACAGATTAGGCAAGGGATTGCGGCCGGAAGCGTACGCGCCAGATGGTCTCATTGAGGCTGTCTCTGTCATACATGCTAAACATTTTGCTCTAGGGGTTCAGTGGCATCCTGAGTGGGAGGTCACAAAAAATCCTTTTTATTCAGCTATCTTCGAAGTATTCGGAAACGCCTGTCGGCTGAGGGCAAAGGAACGTGAGAAAGACTATGAACAAGCTTAAGAAATGGTTAAAGGACAACGAAATCACCGAGGTGGAGTGTGTCGTCAGCGACCTGTCAGGGATTGCTCGCGGTAAAATTGCACCCGTCGATAAGTTTCTCCACGAAGGAGAAATGAGGCTGCCTGAAAGTGTGCTATTACAAACCGTCACGGGAGACTATGTCGACGACGATTTGTATTATGCATTGCTTGATGAAGCGGACATCGACTTCATTTGTAAGCCCGATGAAGATGCAGTTTACCTGCTCCCATGGACGATTGAGAAAACTGCGCAAATCATTCATGACACCTTCGATAAGATGGGAAATCCTATCGACCTGACACCTCGCAATGTACTGAAGAAAGTGCTGAAGCTATACGAAGACAACAATTGGAAACCTGTTGTTGCGCCTGAAATGGAGTTTTATCTCACGGCGCGTTGCGACGATCCTGATTTGCCGTTGGAACCCCCGATTGGCCGTTCAGGGCGCGTGGAAACGGGGCGTCAGTCATTCTCTATTGATGCTGCCAACGAGTTCGATCCGCTGTTTGAAGACATGTATGACTGGTGTGAAACGCAAGGACTCGCCATTGACACCTTGATCCATGAAGAAGGTGTGGCACAGATGGAGATCAACTTCCGTCATGGTGACCCTCTCGTATTAGCCGACCAGGTGTTTTTGTTTAAACGTACCTTACGTGAAGCGGCTCTCAAGCATGAAGTCGTGGCGACCTTTATGTCCAAACCCATCACGGATGAACCCGGTAGCGCGATGCACCTTCACCAAAGCATTGTGAGTACTGAAACCGGCAAAAATATTTTCACCAACGAAGACGGAACCGGCTCGTCGCTGTTCTATGGGCACATCGCTGGCCTTCAACAATACATTCCGCAAATGCTTCCCATGTTTGCGCCGAATGTGAATTCATTCCGCCGATTCCTTCCTGACACCTCTGCGCCCGTCAATGTGGAGTGGGGAGAAGAAAACCGCACTTGTGGCCTACGTGTTCCCAGTTGTTCGCCACAAAGCCGTCGTGTTGAAAACCGGTTACCGGGAGCGGATGCGAACCCCTATATCGCGATAGCGGCAAGTCTGCTTTGCGGCTACATAGGTATGGTGAAAGACCTCAAACCCACACCACCAGCCCAAGGCAGAAACTATGAACTTCGGAGCCCTGCGTTGCCTTACACCTTAGAAAATGCACTGGAGCGAATGGAGGATTGTGATGAAGTGGCGGAGTACTTAGGTGAATCTTTCGCCCGTGGTTACATCGCCGTGAAACGAAAAGAACAGGAGAATTTCAAACGAGTGATCAGCTCGTGGGAACGTGAATTTCTGCTACTAACAGTGTAATCGGGGACAACCTACAGGTTGCCAATCAGTCACGTACAAGGATGTGGGAGGCGATATGACTCACGCCGCGCAAAATCTAGATACACGATCTCTGCAAGCATTGGACAACGCACATTATTTGCACCCGTTCAGCGATCACAAGTCGCTTCGAGAAAAGGGAGCGAGAATGATTGTGCGTGCGGAAGGCGTCTATATCTGGGACAGCGACGGCAACCGTATTCTTGATGGTATGGCAGGCCTTTGGTGTACCAATATCGGTTATGGTGAAAAACGCCTCGCGGATGTGGCTTACGCCCAAATGATGGAACTCCCTTACTACAACAGTTTCTTTCAGTGTGCGCATCCACCGGTTGTTGAATTGGCAAAAGAAATTGCCGCATTGGCACCTGAGCATATGAACCAAGTGTTCTTTACGGGATCAGGGTCCGAGTCCAACGATACGGTTCTTCGCATGGTGCGTCACTATTGGTCAGTCAAGGGTCAACCTGAAAAGTTCACCATTATCGGACGTCACAATGGCTATCACGGCTCCACTGTCGCGGGTGCCAGCTTGGGTGGCATGAAAGCCATGCACAAACAAGGCGGCCTACCTATTCCTGGAATTCACCATATTCCCCAGCCTTATTGGTTTGGGGAAGGTGGTGATCTTTCTCCTGAAGCGTTCGGTATTCAGGCAGCACAGGAATTGGAAAAAGCGATCCTCGACATTGGAGAAGACAAGGTGGCAGCGTTTATTGCTGAGCCTATTCAAGGCGCGGGTGATGTGGTGATCCCACCGTCAACCTACTGGCCTGAAATCAACCGCATTCTGGCGAAATACGACATCCTAATGATTGCCGATGAAGTTATTTGTGGATTTGGGCGTACTGGCGAATGGTTTGGTAGCCAATATTACGGTATCAAACCTGACTTTATGCCGATTGCGAAAGGAATGACATCGGGATATATGCCGATGGGTGGCGTGATTGTGAGTGATAGAGTTGCCAATGTTTTTGAGGAAAAAGGCGGTGACTTTAACCATGGTTATACCTATTCAGGTCATCCTGTTGCTGCAGCGGTTGCACTGGAAAACCTTAAAGTCATCAAAGAAAAAAACCTCATTCACTATGTAAAAAGTGACATTGGACCTTACCTTCAAGCGAAATGGCAAACACTGGTAGAGCATCCGTTGGTGGGTGAGGCGCGTGGGGTGGGATTGGTTGCTGCAATTGAGCTGGTGAAGGATAAAGCAACACGCACGCGATTTGGCGAAAACGTGGGTATTGGCGAGATTTGCCGGGATCTCAGTGTCGAGAACGGTCTCGTCATGCGTGCCTGCGGTGACACCATGATCATCAGCCCCCCGTTGGTGATCACCCATGAAGAAGTGGACGAATTGATTGAGGAAGCCTGGTTGGCATTGGAATTGACGCTATCGCATTTGCAGGCTCAGGGCGTTGTTTGACGCTTCGTTAAATAGCACCAAAACGGTTTAAAGCGCTGGTGCTCTTGAGCATCAGCAAACCATCAACACTGACGCTCTCTTTAGTGATGAGTTAATCAGTGTGGAGCTAACTCCGAAAAGAAAGCACCCAAAGGAGAGAACATGAAGATGGCAACCCGACTCAAGGTCACGGCAACCGTGCTTGCAGGCCTAATGGTTTCAACTGGGCTACATGCTGAGGAAATTCTTCGTATTTATAATTGGAGCGATTACATCGCCGAAGATACGATTGAAAACTTCGAGAAAGAAACGGGCATCAAAGTCACTTACGATGTCTATGACAGTAACGATGTACTCGAAGCGAAGTTGCTGTCAGGCAACTCAGGCTATGATCTCGTCGTACCGTCGAACAACTTCCTCGCTAAACAAATCAAAGCAGGTGCATTCCAGCCATTGGATAAGGGCCTACTGACGAACAGCGGAAACCTTGATCCAAAACTGATGCAACGCCTTGAAATGGCCGATCCAGGCAACCAATACGCGATCCCCTATATGTGGGGAACCAATGGCATTGGCTATAACGTCGATAAAATCAAAGCGCGCCTTGGCGATGACATTCCAGAGAACAAACTGGATTTACTGCTTAATCCGAAATACGCCGCCAAGCTAAAAGATTGTGGTATTGCGATGGTGGATTCCGCCGATGAAGTTATGCCACAAGTGCTGCAATACATAGGTCACAATCCAAACTCCACGAAGAAAAGTGACTATAAAGAAGCGGGAGAAGCATTAGCGAAAATCCGCCCCTATGTGACCTATTTCCATTCTTCTCGCTATATCACTGACCTTGCAAACGGTGATATTTGTCTTGCTTACGGTTTTTCTGGAGACATTTTCCAAGCCGCATATCGTGCTGAAGAAGCCGGGAATGGGCAGGTCATTGACTACGCCATTCCTAGTGAAGGCGCACAGCTGTGGTTCGACATGATGGCCATTCCTGTTGATGCTAAGAACGCTAAAAATGCACACGCCTTTATGAATTACATCCTGCGCCCTGAAGTGATTGCACCGATCACGGACTACGTGGCGTATGCCAATCCAAATCCAGCATCTAATAAGCTGGTGGATCCTGACGTCCTGAATAACCCTTCCATCTATCCTTCCCAAGAGGTTATGGCGAAGCTTTTCGTGTCCGAAGTGTTACCGCTTAAGATCAGTCGCTTAAACAACCGAACGTGGACCCGAATGAAGACGGGCAGGTAATGAGGAGGGGAAAGTCTATCGTGGGCTTTCCCCCAAATACAAAACCTGAATAAAGCCTGAGAAGTGACAGGGAGGAACGGGGTGTGACCAATAATCTACAGGCCGCCACAGCCGGGCAGCCAAAACAAGAACTGCTAAAGATAGATCGCGTCAGCAAACTTTTTGGTGATGTGCGTGCTGTTGATGATGTTTCATTGACGATTGAACAGGGTGAGATCTTTTCTCTGCTTGGTGGTTCAGGTTCAGGGAAATCAACCTTGTTGCGCATGCTCGCAGGGTTTGAAAAGCCCTCTAGCGGGCGCATTTTTCTCGACGGTGAAGATATCACCGACATGCCGCCGTATGAGCGCCCGATCAATATGATGTTCCAGTCTTACGCGTTGTTTCCTCATATGACCGTGGCTCAAAACATCGCCTTTGGCCTCAAGCAGGACAAGCTGAAAAAAGCCGAAATTGACGAGCGCGTCAGTGAAATGCTGCGTTTGGTTCACATGGATCAATATGCAAAACGTAAGCCTCATCAGCTCTCAGGTGGTCAGCGACAGCGAGTTGCATTGGCACGCTCGTTAGCGAAACGCCCAAAACTTCTGTTACTTGACGAATCCATGGGCGCACTGGACAAAAAACTCCGCACCCAAATGCAACTTGAAGTGGTGGAAATTCTTGAACGTGTCGGCGTGACCTGCGTGATGGTGACCCATGATCAGGAAGAAGCCATGACCATGGCTGGCCGCATTTCCATTATGCATGAAGGATGGATTGCACAGACGGGTACACCTACCGATATCTACGAAAGTCCGAATAGCCGCATGATTGCGGAATTCATTGGCTCAGTGAACCTGTTTGAAGGTGAAATTGTGGTGGATGAAACCGACCACTGCATTATCGAATCTCATGAAACCGTGAAACCCATTTATGTCGGGCACGGCGTTGATACCAATGTGGAAGATAAAAAAATCTGGTTGGCTCTGAGACCAGAGAAAGCCTTGCTGTCTCGCGATGAACCCCAAGAAGACTACAACTGGTCAAAAGGGGTCGTGCATGACATTGCCTATCTCGGTGGTACTTCTGTGTACTACGTAAAACTGCCCAGCAACAAAGTCGTGATGTGTAGCATGGCAAACATATCTCGCCGACAGGAACGCCCTACCTGGGATGATGAAGTGTTTATCAGCTGGGAGGCCACCAGTGGTGTGGTGTTACGCGTATGACCGTATCAACGAAACCCAAAACCTCAGTGTCTGATTTGATCAAAGCGCCCCATAAAAACCGTGTCTTGTTCCCAAAAGGCCGGCACATCACCATGGGGATCCCTTATCTTTGGCTGTCGCTGTTTTTTGCGGTCCCGTTTCTGATTGTTTTCAAAATCAGTTTCTCCATGGCGGCACTGGCGATTCCACCCTATGAAGCTATTTTCGAATACGTTGATGAAGTGATTGAGATTTCACTCAACCTTGAAAACTACCTACGTATTCTCGATGACGATCTCTACTACCTTGCGTATTTAAGCTCACTGAAAATCGCGTTTATTTCGACGCTCGGCTGTTTGTTTCTGGGCTACCCGATGGCGTATGCCATAGCGCGTGCGCCTGCCAAAATGCAGACAGTTTTGCTGCTTCTCATCATGCTCCCTTCATGGACCTCTTTTCTCATTCGCGTTTATGCATGGATGGGGCTGCTGAGTAACACTGGCATCATCAATAATACCTTGATGTGGATTGGCATCATTTCAGAGCCGATCCAAATATTGAACACCAATGTCGCCGTCTATATCGGCATTGTGTATACCTACTTGCCGTTTATGGTGCTGCCTCTCTACGCCAATTTAGTGAAACTGGATGGCAGCCTACTGGAAGCCGCTTCAGACCTCGGCTCCCGCAACTTTAATACCTTCTGGACGGTCACGTTGCCTCTGTCAAAAGGCGGCATTATTGCCGGCTCCATGCTGGTGTTTATTCCTGCTGTCGGGGAAGTGGTTATCCCAGAATTACTGGGTGGCCCGGAAACGCTGATGATCGGCAAAGTGCTGTGGCAGGAATTCTTTAATAACCGTGACTGGCCGGTAGCGTCGGCACTGGCGATAGTGATGCTGTTACTGCTTATTATCCCCATCACGCTGTTCCACCACTATCAGTCCAAGGACATGGAGGCTGACCGATGAAACGCTGGGAGTTTTCCACGGTCATGCTTTGGGTAGGATTAGTGTTTCTCTACCTGCCCATGCTGATCTTGATTATTTATTCTTTCAATGCATCCAAACTGGTGACGGTGTGGGGGGGCTTTTCCGCAAAATGGTATGGAGAGCTGTTCAAAGATGAACAGATACTTCAAGCCGTTTGGACGAGTCTACGCATCGCGTTTTACAGCTCAACCATGGCAGTGATCATCGGCACATTAGCTGCTTTTGTGATGACACGTTTCAGGCGTTCATGGGGCAGGCTAACGCTCTCGAACATGATTACCGCGCCACTCGTTATGCCAGATGTCATCATTGGCCTCTCGCTTCTACTTTTGTTCGTGCAGATGGGAGAGCTCTTCGGTTGGCCAGCAGAGCGAGGCATGACAACGGTGTGGATAGCACACTCTACGTTCTGTGCGGCGTATGTGGCCGTGGTGGTGTCTTCCCGATTACGGGAGCTGGACTTTTCTATTGAGGAAGCGGGAATGGACTTGGGGGCAACGCCACTTAAAGTGTTCTTCGTGATCACTATGCCTATGATTGCCCCCGCGTTAATTGCTGGTTGGTTGCTGAGTTTCAGCTTGTCGTTGGATGATTTGGTGATCGCGAGTTTTGTCTCTGGCCCGGGTTCAACGACTTTGCCTATGGTGGTCTTTTCCTCGGTAAGGCTAGGTGTGTCACCGAAAATTAACGCGTTAGCGACGCTTATTATTGTCGTTGTATCCCTGTTTGCTTTCTTATCTTGGTATATCGCTAAGCGTGCGGAGCAAAAATCGCTGGAAGAAATGAAACGACTGAAAGAGGAAACAGAACAAGCTTCATGAGCATTGCAGCCATTAAAACAGCATAAATCAGGACGGAATCATTATGTTGGAACAAACAGAAACGCTAACGTTGCAGCAAACAAAACAGGCGATTCAAACGGAACATGCGCCGTCCTATTATGCGGCGTCTGCCAACCCTTCGCCCAAAAGAGACATACTGCGTGATGATATTCAGGCCGATGTTTGCATTATCGGTGCGGGTTATACAGGGTTGTCCTCAGCACTACATTTGCTAGAGGCCGGCTTTAATGTTGTCGTGCTAGAAGCTGCTCGGGTTGGGTGGGGCGCATCTGGGCGAAACGGCGGACAGATTGTAAATAGCTACAGTCGCGACATTGATGTAATTGAAAAGACCGTCGGCAAAGAGAAAGCCGTATTGTTTGGTGAAATGGCGTTTGAAGGCGGCCGTATCATTCGAGAGCGCGTCGAGAAGTACAACATTCAATGCGACCTGAAAGACGGTGGCATCTTTGCTGCATTGAATGACAAACAAATGAAAGAGCTGGCGCATCAAAAAGCCCTTTGGGAACGCCATGGGAATAACCAGCTAGAGCTTCTTTCAACCACGGATATTCGCAGCATGGTGAATACAGAGTGCTATGTCGGCGGTTTGCTGGATAAAAGCGGTGGCCACATTCATCCGCTCAACCTTGCTCTGGGTGAAGCTGCGGCGGTTGAAAGTCTGGGTGGGATAATCTACGAGCATTCTGCAGCCGTTCGAATTCAACGTGGAGAGCCTGCGGTTGTATTTACCGAAGAAGGCTCAGTAACGGCGGATTTTCTCATCGTGGCTGGTAACGCGTATCTCGGCGGATTGATGCCAGAGTTGCAAGCCAAATCCATGCCGTGCGGCACGCAAGTGGTCACGACAGAACCTTTGTCCGATGAGATGGCGGCGAGCCTGTTACCACAAGATTACTGCGTCGAAGACTGTAACTACTTGTTGGATTACTTCCGTTTATCGGGCGACAAGCGTCTTATTTACGGTGGTGGTGTGGTTTACGGTGCGCGTGATCCCGCCAACATCGAAGCGATTATTCGTCCCAAAATGCTGAAGACGTTCCCACAGCTCAGGGAGGTAAAAATCGATTATTGCTGGACAGGCAATTTTTTAATGACGTTGTCACGTTTACCCCAAGTGGGGCGAATCGGCTCAAACATATACTATTCCCAAGGTTGCAGCGGTCACGGTGTTACCTATACCCATTTGGCGGGACGCTTGATGTCAGAAGTGCTGCGTGGTCAGGCTGAACGTTTTGATGCGTTTGCCAGCTTGCCGCACTTTCCTTTCCCCGGTGGTCACATGCTAAGTGTGCCATTTTCCGCGCTGGGCGCGTGGTATTACACATTGAGAGATAAGCTGGGGGTTTGATAATGATCGAGGTTAGTCTTGGTCATTATCAATAGGTTGGCAATCATTGCATTGGTCTGTGTGATCGCCAGTGCTCAAAATGATGACCCATGAAAGAAACAACAGATTGACCAAAGGCCATCCCCGCTTCTTAATTTGGGCGATGTCATCTAGCACGGCATAGAGTATGACGCATGGACCTATTACTGGAACCAGCCAGCAAATGGATAAAGCGCCTAGCTTTTGGTAAGCGGTAAAACTGTCGGAAAGCATGACACAGTATGTGACGGCAAGATTGAAATACAGGATGAGTACCAGAGTAATCACTGTCATTGCTTCTGCCATTTTCTGTTCCTCAGGACGCCCCAATAGAGGTCGACTTCAATCAGCGACGTAAATTGCGCTAAAAATTCGCTGGCGTTGTCGCGCTGAAAAGGCGGCATGTCGCATCAAACGGGTTGGCAAATTTGTGCGGCTTATTACTGTCGAAGTAGTAACTGTCGCCCTTTTCCAATACGAAAACCTCTTCGCCCACGGTGAGTTCTAATCGACCTTCAATGACAATGCCGGACTCTTCGCCGTCATGCTGAAGCATGTCGTCACCAGAGTCTGAGCCGGGTGGGTAAATTTCAGAAAGTACAGACAGGGCACGATTTGGAAATTCTTTTCCAACGACTTTCATAGAGACGGTATCAGAGCCGATTTCGAGCAAATCTTCTTGACGATAAACCACGGGCGTCGTGTCGCTTTCTGCTATGTCAGCTGAGAAGAATTCAACCAATGACATTGGAATACCTGACAACACTTTCTTGAGTGAGCTGACAGAGGGACTGACACTGTTTTTCTCAATCATTGAGATGGTGCTGTTGGTGACACCAGCACGTTTTGCCAATTCACGCTGTGAAAGCCCGCGGCCTTTTCGTACTGCCTTGAGGTTTGCACCGATATCCAATGTCTCATGCTCCCTGTGTGTATTTATTGAAATGTAATAGATATTGAACATTTCATCCTACTTACCTAGTGCGCCATATCAAGTTTTTTGTCTCCCTTTGCGGGTTTCGTAAAGAATATCGAGCAAAATGGTGGTTAAGGTGAGATTTGCCAGACGCAACACGCTGTTTATTTTTCACCAACCACCTCTGCCTTTAGGGGTATTCACAAAGAAAATCGGTAACGTGACACAAGCATGATATTGATTGGAATGTGTACAATTTATGCTTCACCCCTTTTGTGAAAATGCGTTAGTCTTTGTTAATTATATTTTACAAAGGAAGTCGTTATGGGTATGCCTCTTACTCAACTCCCTCATACGCAGTCTTACTACGCAGCCACGGCTAAGTACCTGCAGCGATATCCTGAACTGACTGAATCCATCGACGTCGATGTGTGCATCGTCGGTGGGGGGCTTAGCGGGGTGAACAGTGCCATTGAATTGGCGCAAAGAGGCTATTCCGTAGCATTGCTGGAAGCGAACAAGATTGGTTGGGGGGCATCAGGCCGCAATGGCGGTGAACTTATCCGTGGCATCGGTCATGGCATTGAACAGTTCACCAATCAGATCGGTCGAGAAGGGGTGGATGCCATCAACCAAATGGGCGTGGAAGCGGTTCAGATCGTTAAAGATCGCGTTGGTGAATTTAACATCGATTGTGATCTTGTCATGGGATATTGCGATCTCGCGTTGAAACCTTCGCACATGAAGGAACTTCAGGACGATTTTGATTCGTTGGCTGACAGCGGCTATCCCCATGAAATTCGTATGCTTGATAAGGCAGGGCTAGCCGAAGTGATTGGTTCAGAGCGTTATATCGGCGGCATGTTAGATATGGGGAGTGGTCACTTACATCCGCTTAACTTAGTGGCGGGGGAAGCGGTTGCCGCAGCTGGTCTTGGGGTTCAGTTGTTTGAAGACAGCCCAGCGGTTGAAATACAAAAAGGCACTAAGCCACTTATCAAAACGCCCAAAGGACAGGTGACATGCAGTTACGTGTTACTGGCTGGCAATGCGTATATTGGCAATAAACTTGAACCCTACATTGGCGGGAAAGTGCTACCTGCGGGAAGTTATATCATTGCGACGGAACCACTTACCGATGAGCAAGTGACGAGAACGATTCCCAAGAATATGTCGTTCGCTGATCTGAGTATTGCGTTGGACTATTACCACCTTTCTGGTGACAATCGGCTTTTATTTGGTGGTTTGTGCACCTATTCAGGCAAAGACCCGCGTGACATTACCGCAGCGTTATTACCAAACTTAGAGCGGGTGTTTCCGCAGCTAAAAGGTGTGAATATCGACTTTGAATGGGGTGGCATGATTGGCATTGGCGCGAATCGTCTACCTCAAATTGGTACCTTGCCCGACGCACCGAATATCTTCTTCGCTCAGGCATATTCAGGACATGGCCTTAACGCGACACACATGGCGGGTAGAGTGGTCGCAGAAGCGATTTCAGGCACGGCAGAGCGGTTTGATGTGTTTGCCAAGGTAAAGCACATGACCTTCCCTGGGGGACCATTGTTGCGCTCTCCGCTGCTGGCCATCGGGATGACGTATTACAAGATTCTCGAAGCGCTAAAATGATTTTTGTCTTTCCATGAAAAACGCCCCAAATCGGGGCGTTTTTCATTACAGGGTTGTCTATTGCGAACTATATCGAAATCCAAGTCGCCTTCACTTCGGTGTATTTCTCAAAGGCATGCAGCGACTTATCCCGTCCGTTGCCGGATTGCTTATAGCCTCCGAACGGTGCTGTCATATCGCCGCCGTCATAATGGTTAATCCACACCATACCTGTTTTCAACGCTTTGGCCGTTTTATGTGCTTTGCTGATATCTGATGTCCACACCGCAGATGCGAGGCCATAGGCAGTATCGTTTGCTATCGTGATGGCTTCTTCAGGTGAGTTGAACGTAATGACCGACAGAACAGGGCCAAAAATTTCCTCTTGTGCGATCGCCATTTCGTTATTCACATTATCGAACACGGTTGGCGCTACGAACAGACCACCGGTTTCTTCCATAATGGGTTTTCCGCCGCAAAGCAATGCGGCGCCAGCTTCTTGTCCTTTTTCGACATAGGCAAGCACAGTATCGAGTTGCTGTTGGTCTACCATGGCACCGACCTGTGTTTCGGGATCCAGAGGGTGGCCCGGTTGCCACGCCTTAAGTGCTTCAACAACTTTAGAGACGAAGGTGTTTTTGATTGAAGCTTCAACGAGCAAGCGAGAGCCTGCGGTACAAACTTCCCCTTGATTGAAGGCAATTGCTGCGGCAGCAGCCTCTGCGGCGGCATCTAAATCCGGCGCATCTTCAAACACGATGTTAGGGCTCTTTCCGCCAGCTTCGAGCCAGACGCGCTTCATGTTGGATTCGCCTGCATAAATCATCAGTTGCTTGGCGATGCGGGTAGATCCGGTGAACACCAAGGTATCAACGTCCATGTGTAAGGCGAGCGATTTGCCTACCGTGTGCCCAAAGCCCGGAAGAACATTCAGTACGCCTTTTGGCATGCCGGCTTCTAACGCTAATTGGCCTAGCTTAATAGCGGTTAAGGGGGACTTTTCGGACGGCTTAAGGATCACCGAGTTACCGGCAGCGAGCGCTGGGCCGAGCTTCCAACATGCCATCAACATGGGGAAATTCCAAGGAACGATAGCGGCAACAACACCGATAGGCTCACGGGTGATCATGCCGATTTCATTGTGAGGCGTGGGGGCGAGTTCGTCATAGATTTTGTCGACGGCTTCGCCTGACCAGCGAATAGCACGTGCTGCACCGTACACATCTACCGTTTTTGAATAGCGGATAGGCTTACCCATATCGAGCGTTTCAAGCAGTGCCAGTTCATCGCCATTTTCTTCGATGAGCTCAGCGAAGCGGATAACGATTTTTTTCCGTTCAGCGGGTGGAAGGTGAGACCATGCGCCGCTCTCAAAGGTTTCTCGCGCACTGACAGCGGCCTTGTTTGCGTCGTTCAAATCACAACTTGCAACCTTAGCGAGTAATCGTCCATCAATAGGACTAAAGCAGTCAAAGGTGTCACCAGAGGCGGCGTTTTGGTATTCACCATCAATAAATGCACGGCCTTCGATGGTCAGAGTTTGCGCCATCAATTCCCAGTCATTGCGAGACAATCGAGCACTCATAAATTCCATTCCTTTCGTCTGATTTATACCCAACACACACAACGTACTCACTGTGCACCATTTCAAAATATTTTACAATTTCGCAAATTATTCTTTTTATCTTGAACACAGTTTATATACTGTTCATTATATTTGACATGGTGTTGTCTAAACGACAACGTGTAACGAGTAAGGAAACGTGACGATGGCAGTGCAGAAAACACACAGCGAAGGGACGGGTCTGAACAACTTTTGGATGCCGTTTACGGCTAACAGACAGTATAAAGCTACTCCGAGGTTGCTCGTCAAAGCACAAGGTATGTATTACACCGATGTAGAAGGCAATTCGGTGCTGGATTCCACCGCAGGCCTTTGGTGTTGTAATGCCGGACACAGTCGACAGGAAATCACCGAGGCGGTGAGTCGACAAATTTCTGAGCTGGATTATGCGCCGACGTTCCAAATGGGACATCCTCTCCCGTTTGAACTGGCTGAGCGATTGGCTGACATGGCACCCGGTGATTTGAATCATGTTTTCTTTACCAACTCGGGCTCAGAGTCAGGTGATACAGCACTGAAAATTGCGTTAGCGTATCAGCGTGCAAGGGGCCATTCTAACCGCACCATGTTTATCGGTCGTGAGCTTGGTTACCACGGTACTGGCTTTGGCGGGATTTCTGTGGGTGGTATGGTGAATAACCGTAAAGCCTTTAACAGCCAACTCCTTCCGAGTGTTGCCCATCTTCCCCATACTCTCGATATTGAACGCAATGCATTTTCAAAAGGCTTGCCAGAACACGGTATTGAAAAAGCCGATTACCTTGAGCATTTGATAGCGCAGCATGGCGCAGAGAATATCGCCGCTGTGATGGTGGAACCCATGTCTGGCTCGGGTGGTGTTGTTCTTCCACCTGTGGGTTACCTAAAACGCCTTCGCGAAATCACAGCCAAGCACGACATCCTGCTTATTTTTGATGAAGTGATCACGGCATTTGGTCGTGTGGGGGATGCGTTTGCAGCCCAACGTTGGGGCGTGGTACCCGATATGATTACCACGGCTAAAGCACTAACGAACGGTGCGATTCCAATGGGCGCTGTGATTGTCAGCGAGAAAATCTACGACGCGTGTATGCAAGCGCCTGAAGATACCATTGAACTTTTCCACGGTTATACCTATTCCGGACACCCAGTAGCGGCCGCTGCGGCATTGGCAACCATGGACATCTATCGCGATGATAAGTTATTTGAGCGTTCGCGCGAGATGGAAATGGAGTGGCAGGACGCCGTGCACTCATTGGCCGATTTACCTAACGTTATCGATGTGCGAAACACGGGACTTATCGCAGGCATACAGTTTGCGCCAAGTGAAGAGGGCGTTGGCAAGCGTGGCTATGATGTGTTTACACAATGTTTTTATGATGGCCTGTTGGTGCGTGCGTCTGGAGATATTATCGCTATGTCGCCACCGCTCATTATTGAATCGAAACACATTGATCAGATTGTAAGTACGCTAGAAAAAGCGATACGAAACGCAATATAACTTTCAAGGAAGAACAGCATGGCATCAGTAACGCACTATATCGATGGACGACATACGGAACAAAGCGAACGCAAACAGGCATTGTATAACCCAGCGACGGGCGAAATCAGTGGGGAAGTATCTCTAGCATCTGTAAGTGAAACCGAGGCGGCGATTGCCTCTGCCAAAGCAGCGTTTCCAGCATGGTCTGAAATGTCACCACTTCGTCGAGCGCGGGTGCTTTTTAAGTTCAAATCATTGGTGGAAGAAAATATCGACGAGCTTGCCGCGTTGATTACCCAAGAACATGGCAAGGTATTGGATGATGCCAAAGGCGAACTGACGCGTGGTTTGGAAGTGGTGGAATTTGCGTGTGGTATTCCGCATCTGTTGAAAGGTGAAATCACTGAACAAATCGCGAATGGTGTTGATTCGTGGTCGCTCAACCAACCGCTCGGTGTGGTGGCCGGCATTTCCCCGTTTAACTTTCCCGTAATGGTGCCGATGTGGATGTTCCCGATAGCGATCGCGTGCGGTAATTGCTTCATCATGAAGCCGTCAGAAAAAGATCCAAGTTCAACCATGCGTATTGCAGAACTTCTGAAAGAAGCGGGTCTCCCTGATGGTGTCTTTAATGTGGTGAATGGAGACAAAGAAGCCGTCGACGTATTGCTGACGCATCCCGATGTTCAGGCTGTTAGTTTTGTAGGGTCAACCCCGATTGCAGAATACATCTACAGCATGGCCTCACAACACGGTAAACGTGTTCAAGCCTTAGGCGGTGCGAAAAACCACATGGTGGTGATGCCGGATGCAGATTTGGATCAAGCCGTTGCTGCCTTAATGGGCGCTGCATATGGTTCGGCGGGTGAGCGTTGTATGGCAATTTCTGTCGCCGTCGCCGTGGGTAACGTTGCGGATGCTTTGATAGAAAAGCTGACACCAAAAGTTGAAGCTCTGCGCGTTGGCAACGGGGTAATCGAAGGGATGGAAATGGGACCATTGGTGACCGCTGACCATCTTAGAAAAGTCGAAGGTTATGTTGCCGCTGGTGTGGAAGAAGGTGCCACGCTGGTGGTCGATGGACGTGGTGTTGAACCTGAAGGTGGCGAAGGCTTCTTCCTTGGCGGCTGTTTGTTCGATAACGTCACGCCGGAGATGACGATTTATCGCGATGAAATCTTTGGTCCGGTGCTTGCCGTCGTGCGTGTGCCAGATTATGCCACCGCAGTGACACTGATTAATGAGCACGAGTTTGGCAATGGTACGGCCATTTTCACCCAAAATGGTGATGCAGCCCGTCAGTTCTGTCATGAAATTCAAGTGGGGATGGTGGGTGTCAATGTACCTATTCCGGTGCCGATGGCGTTTCATAGCTTTGGCGGTTGGAAACGCTCTTTGTTTGGGCCATTACATATGCATGGACCCGATGGCGTGCGTTTCTATACCAGACGCAAAGCCATCACAGCACGTTGGCCCACGGGGTTAAGGGCTCAAGCAGATTTTATTATGCCCACAATGAAATAGGTCGAAACAATGAGAAAGGAGCCACTGGCTCCTTTTTTCATGCGACTTTTGAGGCTTCAGCGTGTTCGAGACGTTCTGGCTTACTAAGCTGGTACCCTTGAAACAAATCAAACCCTAAATCAAAAGCAAACTCATATTCAGCTTTTGTCTCAACTTTTTCAGCTAACAGTTGGAAAGATAGGGCGTTCCGGTACTCGTTAACGAAAGCTTCAATTTCCATAAACGACAGCTGTTGAAAATCCAGTTTGATGATATCCGCGAGAGGGATAAACGACAGCCAGCGTTCGCTCGGTACAAAATCATCGAACGCAATTTTATAGCCATGGGATTTGAGCGTAGTGAGCGCCGAAAACAGGGCAGCATTGGGTTCGCAATCTTCTAATACTTCGACGATGAGAGAATCTTTTGGGTATTGCAACGCGGTGCCGTCCACCAGACTTTCAAAACCAAAATTGATGAAAACGGGCTTATTGTCTGACAGTGAGATTGGTTGCAACCCTTGGCAAAACAAAATATCCAACACTGATTGAGTGGCATACCTTGAAGGTACACAAGGAAAGCAATCACTTTGACCTTCGCGAAAGAGGAGTTCGTAAGCCACAACGTTGTGTTGTCGGTCGAAAATGGCTTGTCGTGCGATGCGAGAACTCATAAAAAATTCGATGTGCCTTGAAATTAAGATACGAGACTAAGTGTATAAAATATCATCAATGATGAGAGTGTTAATTAAGTCTGATATTTCGCGATGAAAATTAACGGCGTAAACCATACTTTTCTCATCTTGATCTGGCAAACTTTTCTTTATGAGATTTATCGTTAAGGAGGTATCGCGTCAAATGCGCGGGTTTCTAACTCGCATCCATTGGCGGTGCAACGCAATATGGATCCTTGCGTATACCAGTCACCAAGTACAATTCGACGTGCAGATTGATTGCCAATATTCATCTCATGCTTAGCAGGGCGATGGGTATGACCGTGAATCATTTGGGTTACGTTTTCATCATTCATTACACGAACAACTTCGGCAGGGTCCACGTCCATGATGTCATACGACTTGTATTGATTACTGTCACTACTGCTTTGGCGTAGCTTCTCTCCAATATTCTTTCGTATACGTAAAGGCAAGCGGAAGAATAGCCATTGAATCAGTCTGTTATGTACTTTTTTACGGTATCTTTGGTAGGCTTCATCTTGAATGCAAAGCGTATCACCGTGCATGATCAGTGTCGGTTTACCAAACAAGTCAATGACGCAATGCTCTGGCAGTAAGGTCATTTCCGCCAATTTTGCAAAACGCTTTCCAACCAGAAAATCACGGTTGCCGTGAATGAAATACACGGGAACACCATGATCGTGCAAAGACTTAAACGCCGCTGCAACACTCAAGTGTAAGGGGGTTTCATCATCATCGCCTATCCAAGACTCGAAAAGATCACCTAACACATAAAGTGCAGATGCCTTTGTTGCCTCTTCCTTTAAGAACCGAAAAAAGCAATGTGTTATTTCCGGATGAGATGGGCTGAGATGGAGATCTGAAATAAATAGTACGGTCATAGAAAGAGGACAGTGGAATTCCACTGTCCCTCAGAGTCTTATTCTTCGATGGTAACGCTTTCGATGATAACTTCTTCTACAGGTACGTCTTGGTGAACGTAACCCCAGTTACCTGTTGCAACATCTTTGATTTTGTTCACGATGTCCATGCCTTCAACGACTTCTGCGAAAACACAGTAGCCCCAACCGTCCATAGACTCAGATTTGAAGTCTAGGAAATTGTTGTTGTTCACGTTGATGAAGAACTGAGAGCTTGCTGAGTGTGGTTCCATAGTACGCGCCATCGCCAGCGTACCAATTTTGTTGCTCAGACCGTTGTTTGCTTCGTTCTTGATCGATGCGCGAGTTTCTTTCTCTTCCATGCCAGAAGCCATGCCGCCGCCTTGGATCATGAAACCATCGATTACACGGTGGAACAGCGTACCGTTGTAGAAACCGTCGCGGCAGTATTGCAGGAAGTTTTCTGCAGTTACTGGTGCTTTCTCAGTGTTAAGTTGGATTTTGATGTCACCAAAGTTGGTATGAAGCGTAACCATGATATGTTCCTAATGACGGACTGTTAACGTTGCAACCCAAGGACTCAACATGTAGCAACACAGGTCCCTGAACGCATTTGGCTTTAAACGGTCGATTCTATCGTAGTGGTAGGTACATTCAACCGATCTCAGTAGAAAAAAGCAGATAGATCGCGCCAAGTGCTTTTCTCTTGGTCGAATTCTTTAACCTTCCCCTGTATTGCCTTGCCTAAAACGGATGGAAAGGGTGTAATATGCCTTTATCATTTTCACTGTTTTATTGTAATGGGTAATCCGACTACCATGTTGAAGATCTACAACTCCCTCACCAAGCAAAAAGAAGAATTTAAACCTATTCAGCCTGGCAAGGTTGGCATGTATGTGTGTGGGGTTACCATTTACGATTTGTGTCACATCGGCCACGGTCGTACTTTCGTTTCATTTGACGTGGTTTCTCGTTATCTACGTTTTTTGGGTTACGACCTGAATTTTGTTCGCAACATCACCGACATTGATGACAAGATCATCAAACGTGCTGCCGAGAATGGTGAAAGCTGTGATTCACTCACTAACCGTTTGATTGGCGAAATGCATGCAGATTTTGATGCGTTGAACATGAAACGTCCTGATGTTGAACCGCGTGCGACGCAATTCATTGCCGAAATCATTGAGCTGGTAGAGCGTTTGATTGAACGTGGCTTTGCATACGTTGCATCCAACGGTGACGTATTGTTTGAAGTGGCGAAATTTGATGAATACGGCAAATTGTCTCGTCAAGATCTAGACCAACTTCAAGCGGGTGCACGTGTTGATGTAGAAGAAGCCAAAAAGAGCCCGCTGGACTTTGTGCTTTGGAAAATGTCTAAGCCAGGCGAACCAACGTGGGAATCACCTTGGGGGCCAGGTCGTCCAGGTTGGCACATTGAATGTTCTGCAATGAACTCTGCCATTTTGGGTAACCATTTCGATATTCACGGTGGCGGCTCAGATCTGACTTTCCCGCACCACGAAAATGAAATTGCACAATCTTGCTGCGCACATGACACCCAGTACGTAAATACGTGGATGCACAGCGGTATGGTGATGGTTGACCGCGAGAAAATGTCAAAGTCTCTGGGTAACTTCTTCACTATCCGTGATGTTCTGGCACATTACGATGCAGAAACGGTTCGTTACTTCCTGATGTCCGGTCATTACCGTAGCCAACTAAACTACAGCGAAGAAAACCTGAAACAAGCGCGTGCTTCGGTTGAGCGTTTGTATACGGCAATGCGTGGTCTTGATTTGTCTGTGGTTGCTGAAGGCGGAGAAGCATTCGTTGAGCGCTTCAAAGCTGCGATGGATGACGACTTTAACACACCAGAAGCATATTCAGTGCTGTTTGAAATGGCGCGTGAAATTAACCGCATCAAAGCGGAAGACGTCGTTGCAGCATCTAAGTTGGCGGTACGCATGCGTGAACTGGCGGATGTGTTAGGTCTGTTGGGCCAAGAGCCAGAGGCATTCCTACAAGGTAATGCGCAAGGCGGAGATGATGAAGTGGCCGAAATCGAAGCACTGATCAAAGCGCGTAACGATGCGCGTGCAAGCAAAGATTGGGCCGCAGCAGATGTGGCGCGTGATGCGCTGACGGCAATGGGTATCGTCCTTGAAGATGGTGCGGCAGGCACGACTTGGCGTCGTAAGTAATTCGAAACTTTCTTCTCAAAACGGCGCATTCGCGCCGTTTTTTCTAGCTCAATCCGTGACTTAAAAGTTGTATTTCTCATACAGAATCCAATGCCGCACCGCTAACAATTCTTTCCGTGTTATGGAACAGGATTACTATCTTTCGCTGTTTCTCACTAGTTAGAACTAAAGAGTGGCTGTTATCGACAATCCTTCACTGGTGGTCTTATGATCAAAGGTGGCTTTGCGTGGCGGCGAGTGTTGGATAAAGCATAAACCTATTCCTACATGCACCTGAGCCATCGTTTTCAAGTTCGGATTTGAGGAAGGAAGTATGAACAAGCTAACGACTATCGCATTCTTAATCAGCAGTACGATTAGCTTTGGTGCACAAGCAGTCAATATCTACAAAACCGCAGATGCGTCATTAGACATAGGTGGCCGGGTTGAACCTCGTTTTAATATATCAGATGCCAACGAACTGAATTCGAGCAGTTCAAGTTCATTTGATGACATCAGTCGTGCTCGCCTTTACATCGACGGTAAAACAAAAGTCACTGATAATATTCATGTTTTTGGTTATTACAATGGGGAAATGTATTCGGGGAGCTCCGATATCAAAAATCGCTATATGTACGCAGGTATTGGTACGGCGTATGGTGCCTTCTCTTATGGTATTCAAGATTCAGCGCAGGTCATTGTCACTAACGTGACCGATATTATGGAAACATTTGGTGGTAACTCGGCAGATATCTTGAACGGCAATGCGGATGAACAAGAAAACAATTTTGTTTACCTCGCTCAGCTTCCGATGGATCTGACGCTGACACTGAACTACATCAAAGATGATGACAAAGGAAATTACACGGGCGGTGGGTCGGTATTTTACACGTCACCGATCGGCATACAGGTAGGTTTGGGTTATATCTCTGGTGAACAAAGTAGCGTCGATGCTAACCAATATAACTTTGCCCTAGCTTATACATGGGAAGACTTTTATATCGGCGCACTATATGTATCAGGGGATATAGATAAAGTAGACGTTGAAGGTTATGAAATTGCCACGCAATATACAATTAATGATTTTATATTTAGGTATGTTTATAACTATAGAGACTCAGACTATAAGTCAGCGACTCAAATAAGTGAATATGCGGTGAATAGCAATGCTATAGAAGGCGTTTACAATATAACTAATAACTTTGTCACATACGCAGGTTATGAATTTAATCGTTTGGATGGAAAAGCAAACGACAATCAATTGCAAGCGGGTATTCGCTACAGCTTTTAATTGGGAGCGGGCGAGGAAGGAGACAGAATCGCTGCGTTGAGACGGCATTCTGCAAGGGGAGATCTTCCAGTCAAGGTTACTAAAGGACAAGAAGTAACCTTGCCTGCCTTCCTGGCCCGCAGTTGAAGGCGGCTAACTAGGTCCCTCTCGTTCTATGCTGCCTTCAACGCTACTTTAATAAACTAACCTGAATATAAGTTGAATCTATATTTAAAATGAAAAAATTGTATCCGTTGCATGGGTGTAATTATCTGATTTTCGACTATTAACACACTTTCTTGAATGATGCCTGAATGGACATAAGGTATAATAATTAATTAAAATATACACCAACGCCATTGCTCCTTTAATTGGTAAAGGTGTCATGAATGAAAATCCTATCCTGTTAATCTAATTGAAATAAACCTTAATGTATCCTAAACAACTTCTCGAATTGTATTTCATCAAATAGAAAGAGACGTTACCTTCATTTCAGGAGATTAATTCCTGAACTTATAGGTAATAAAATGAAAAAAGTTGTTTTAGCTACTGCTATTTTGGGTACATTTGCTGCCGCTTCCTCTCAAGCTATTACGGTCTATTCTGACGATGATTCAAGCCTGGAAATTGGTGGCCGTGCAGAAGCGCGTTTCAATATCTCGGATGCGAATGAGTCAGACTCGACCTCTTCATTTGATGATATTAGCCGAGCGCGTATCAATATCGCAGGTGAGACGAAGGTGAATGACGACGTGTCCGTGTTTGGTTTCTACGAAGCCGAGCTAAATGCAGAAACGTCAGACATCGATAACCGCTACCTCTTTGCGGGTTTTGACACGACATACGGTGCATTTTCCTACGGTAAGCAAGACTCGGCACAGGTTATACTGACTAACGCCACTGACATCTTATATACCTTTGGTGGTGATGCGGCAGACCTGACCACAGGTAACGCGGATAAAGTGGACAATAACTTTGTTTACAGCAACACCTTTGCAGAGTCTGTGATTGTTACGCTGAACCACGCCCAAGAGGAAGAGAAAGGTAACTACAGCTCTGGTGCGTCTGTTGCCTATGAACTGCCATTTGGCCTGCAAGTGGGCGCAGGCTATGTAGACGGTAAACAAGACGACGAGAGCGCGAAGCAATACAACCTATCTGCTGCATACTCGCTGAATGATTTGTACTTAGGTGCGTTAGTGACCCGTGGTGAAATCGACGATGTCGATCTGGAAGGCTACGAGCTGGCTGCTTCGTACACCCTAAACCACTTTGTTGTTCAGTACGTTTATAACTACAAAGACGTAGATAGCAACAGCAAGCTACAAGGTGTTGATGAAGTTAACTACCACGCGATTGAAGGCGCGTATAACGTAAGCAACGATTTTACGGCGTATGCGGGTTACAAGTTTGATCGTATGGAAACCAGCGGTCACCGCAATGATGACCAAGTCCAAATTGGTCTACGCTACGATTTCTAAAATCCCCAAAAAAAGCAAAGGAGCCGAAGGGCTCCTTTATTCAATGCTAGGGTTGTTCGGGCAACTCTGTTCCGCACTTCCGGCAGTAATCTGCATCAATATCATGGCCGCTCGTTGAGCAATTGCTACAACGAACAAGGTTTCGGCGATGCTTCATTTCTTGGTTGATTTCTGCCGTGATAATGCCCGTTGGCACCGCAAGGATGGAATAGCCTAACAGCATGGTAAATGCCGCAATGAATTTACCCACGTCGGTTTGCGGCACTATGTCACCATATCCCACCGTCGTGATCGTCACGATTGCCCAATAGATACTCATTGGAATACTGGAAAACCCATTGTTAGGGCCTTCTAGAGCGTAAAGTAGCGAGCCTAGTACCGTCACGATAATGGCGACAGTGCTAAAAAACACAATGATCTTTCGCTGCGCCATTAAGAGAGAGCGCAGCAGAATATTGGAATCTTGCAGGTATCTCGTTAATTTCAAAATGCGGAAAATACGCATAACGCGAAGCAGGCGGATCATCAATAATCCGCTGGCACCCGGCAGAATCAGGGCTAAATAACTCGGTACAACAGCAAGAAGATCTACGATGCCATAGAAGCTTCTGGCATAGGCCCAAGGTTTTGGCGAGCAATACAAGCGTAACGCATATTCAATCGTAAACAGAATGGTGAATACCCATTCTAATCGCGTTAGCCAAATGCTGAATAATGATTCGACATCTTGTACGGAAGAGAGGATGAGAAGCAGCTCCGAAAACAGTATCGCGCCAATAAGGGCGATATCGAAATACTTTCCGGCTTTCGTTTCTGTACCAAATATAGTGTCGTATAGGGCTTTCTTCGCGGTTTGGTGGTTCACCGTTTTATCCTGCTTGGACGAGTTTTATGCTTAGGGTGTTGAGAAGGGATGAGCGATGCTCGGCCAGCAATCACTGGCCGAGCATTGTTTAGACTAAGCCAGGGAAGAGGGCACGCATGCCATTCGCGATAAACTCGATACCGAGTGCCGCGAGAATCAAACCCATGATACGTGTGATCACGTTAATACCAGTCTGACCCAAGAATTTTACAATGGTTGGCGCAAGTTTGAGTAAACCCCAAATACCCGCCGCAAATACACAGATAGACACAATCAAACCTACTGTGTCGACGGAGCTAGGATAGCGACTGGCATAAACAATCGTTGAACTTATAGCACCGGGTCCTGCTAGCAGAGGCATTGCAAGTGGAACTACGCCAATTTGCTCTCGGCTAACGGATTCAGACTGTTCTTGCTTGTTCTGTTTATCTTCACCGAGTTTACCGCTCATCATAGTAAACGCAATGCTAACGAGCAGCATACCGCCGGCAACGCGGAATGAATCCAGTGAGATGCTGAAGAAATCAAGCAGTAACTGACCTGCCAGCAGGGAAACAGTCAGAATCGCAGCGACAGCGATGCTGGCCGTGTAGGCCGTTTTGTTTCGTTCAGCAGGATCTTGATGCGCAGTTAGAGAAACAAAAATGGGCATTATTCCCAAAGGGTTAACTGCGGCGAACAAACCAATAAAAAATTGAAAAAATATTACAAGCTCGATGCTATTCATTCCCATTCACTCTGTGGGCGTATAAAGGACAGAACCTGACGTGGATCTCATAACCCGCGTCTCGGGACGCTAGTATAGCGACGAAAGATTAAATGCCAATAAGGTGAGAGTGTTGCAGGTGAAAATTCTTTTTATCGGAACTAAGGCAGTGTTTACTTGGATTTACAGTAGGACAATTAAACAATTTGAGTTTTAAGGTTTTTATTGAAATGCATCTAAAATAGACTGAAAGTTTGATGTGTGTCGCAATTAATTTCGCGCTTCGAAATATGTGAACTAACGCACCTAAAATCACATTTGAGACACGAATCACATGTGGTACATTCACGTAGTTTTCTTGCGGTTTTGATTGTTTTAAGCACGGATTCCGCATGAATTGATGGGTATTTAACCGATTAGTGAAAAAGATTATGAAAGTTTACTACACATGATCCGGATCAACTTTCTGCTTTAGCGAAATTCTATAATCGGTTTTGAAAGTTATTTACTAAACGCTTGCCAAACAGCACGGAGGGAATGTGTTGTTTAGGCCTCTAAGCAAAGAGCGTGTGGTTACTAAATAATTTTCAAACTTTAGGTATGTAGGAGACAACTATGCCTGTAACTAACGTAGCCGAACTCAACGCAATGGTTGAACGTGTTAAGAATGCGCAAAAAGAATTTGCAACTTACTCACAAGAGCAAGTAGACAAAATCTTCCGTGCTGCATCTCTGGCTGCTAACAATGCTCGTATTCCTCTGGCGCAACAAGCGGTAGAAGAGTCTGGCATGGGTATTGTCGAAGACAAGGTAATCAAAAACCACTTCGCTTCAGAATTTATCTACAACAAATACAAAGATGAGAAGACCTGCGGCATTCTGGAAGAGAACGAAGAGTTCGGTACTTTCACTATTGCTGAACCAGTCGGCATCATCTGCGGTATCGTCCCAACTACCAACCCTACTTCAACAGCGATCTTCAAATCTCTGATTTCTCTGAAGACACGTAACGGTATTATCTTCTCGCCACACCCACGTGCGAAAAACTCAACGAATGATGCAGCAAAACTGGTTCTAGACGCAGCAGTAGCAGCGGGCGCACCAAAAGACATCATTGGCTGGATTGATGAGCCTTCTGTAGAACTGTCTAACCTTCTGATGAAGCACGACGACATCAACCTGATCCTTGCGACTGGCGGTCCAGGCATGGTTAAAGCGGCTTACTCTTCTGGTAAACCAGCTATCGGTGTTGGCGCGGGTAATGTTCCAGTTGTTATCGATGAAACTGCAGACGTAAAACGTGCTGTTGCTTCTATCCTGATGTCTAAGACATTCGATAACGGCGTAGTGTGTGCTTCTGAGCAAGCAGCGATTGTTGTTGATTCCGTGTATGACGAAGTGAAAGCACGTTTTGCTTCACACAAAGGTCATGTACTGAACAAAGACGACGCAGCGAAAGTACGTAAAGTACTTCTGATTGAAGGTGCGCTTAACGCGAAAATCGTTGGTCAGCCAGCAGTTAAAATTGCTGAAATGGCAGGCGTAACGGTTCCAGCAGACACCAAAGTACTTATCGGTGAAGGTCTTGGTAAAGTGTCTTATGACGACGAATTCGCCCATGAGAAACTGTCTCCAACACTGGGTCTGTTCCGCGCTGATGATTTCGAAGATGCCGTTGCTCAAGCAGTAACCATGGTTGAAATCGGCGGTATAGGTCACACATCTGGCCTATACACTGACCAAGACGTAAACCAAGATCGCATCCGCTACTTCGGTGACAAGCTGAAAACTGCACGTATTCTTGTCAACATCCCAACCACTCATGGTGGTATCGGTGACCTGTACAACTTCAACGTTGCACCTTCACTGACTCTGGGCTGTGGTTCATGGGGCGGTAACTCAATCTCTGAGAACGTTGGTCCTAAGCACCTTATCAACAAGAAGACTGTAGCGAAGCGAGCTGAAAATATGCTGTGGCACAAACTACCTAAATCTATCTACTTCCGCCGTGGTAGCCTGCCAATCGCACTGAGCGATTTGGAAGGTAAAAAACGCGCAATGGTTGTGACTGACCGCTTCCTGTTCAACAACGGTTACTCTGATGAAATCGTTGCGCTGCTTAAAGCACAAGGCATGGAAGTTCAGACGTTCTTCGAAGTTGAAGCTGACCCAACACTGTCTGTTGTTGAAAAAGGTGCAGCAGCAATGCAAAGCTTCCAACCTGACGTAATCATCGCACTGGGCGGCGGTTCACCGATGGATGCAGCGAAAATCATGTGGGTAATGTACGAGCACCCAGAAACGCATTTCGAAGAACTATCAATGCGCTTCATGGATATCCGTAAGCGTATCTACAAGTTCCCTAAAATGGGTAAAAAAGCTGAGTTGGTATGTATCACAACCACTTCAGGTACAGGTTCAGAAGTTACACCGTTCGCTGTTGTAACTGACGACAAAACTGGCGCGAAATACCCGCTGGCTGACTACGAATTGACACCACAAATGGCAATCGTAGATGCGAACCTGGTAATGAACATGCCTAAGTCTCTGACTGCGTTCGGTGGTTACGATGCCGTAACTCACGCACTGGAAGCTTACGTATCTGTTCTGGCGAACGAATACTCTGACGGTCAGGCTCTGCAAGCACTTAAGATGCTGAAAGAATACTTGCCTTCAAGCTACACGAACCTTGCAAAAGACCCAATTGCACGTGAGAAAGTTCACAACGCAGCAACTATCGCAGGTATCGCGTTTGCTAACGCATTCTTGGGTGTATGTCACTCAATGGCGCACAAAATTGGTGCTGAGTTCCACCTGCCACACGGCTTGGCGAACGCACTGCTGATTTCTAACGTTGTACGTTACAACGCGAACGACAACCCAACCAAGCAAACTGCTTTCTCACAATACGACCGCCCACAAGCACGTCGTCGTTATGCAGAAGTTGCTGACTATTTGGGTCTGTCTAAAGCTGGCGACCGTACTTCTCAGAAAATCGAGCGTCTGCTGGGTTGGTTGGAAGAGCTGAAAGGCGACCTAGATATCCCACTGTCTATCCAAGCTGCGGGTGTATCTGAGTCAGACTTCCTGGCGAAAGTTAACGAGCTAGCTGTTGAAGCGTTCGATGACCAATGTACTGGTGCGAACCCACGCTACCCTCTGATTGCTGAGCTGAAAGAAGTTCTGTTGGCTTCTTACTACGGTAAAGCATTCGTTGAAGGCGAAACAGTAGAAGGCACTTCTGTTATCAAGAAGAAAGCTGACCAAGAAGCTGCTGCGAAACCAGCTGCAAAAGAGAAGAAAGAAGCTGCTAAAGCGTAATTCTCTGAAAGCATGAAAAAAAGCCCGCATTAAGCGGGCTTTTTTATTGGCAGTGGCATACCCAATATTGCGCTGTACATGGAATCAAAGAGAAAACGTCCTTTTGCCAGCTCGCGGTTAAGCGATGGAGGCTTCCTTTTGATTTCAGACTTTACAATATGATTAGGTAGTCGAAGCGGCTACGGCAAACTCTCACTGGCCGTTTAACTTGCTGCTTCTAAGATACGGCCAGTGAAACTGTCGTTTTCAACGATATACGCGGCACCGTCAATCATGTCGTAATTGATGGCGGAGTGATAATGAACAACACCATCATCATAGTGGCGCATTCTAGGAAGAACACCGCCAACGCGAATGTTGGCGTGTTCAAGTTCTTGCGCCCAGCTTTGGGTCAAGCCACGGATGACGGCGTTTGAACTGTCTAAATTGAGACTTGCCTCGTTAGCAGAGCCAAGGCCAGGAATATTAACGATCACCCCTTTACGGCCACAATCAAGCATATTAATGGCAGCACCTCGTCCAAACAGGTAGAGGTTTGATGCAACATCAGCAATGGTTTGATCCGCAAGGGTTTGATCGACAATGGTATTGCTTGCGAGCAGGCTAGGAACGCCGCCTCCCGCTTGCCAGTAATTGATCAAAACATCCACAGCGCCCATCTCACGATTCACTTCCGTAAACAAATGCGAAATGTTTTCCACGCTACGGCTAGGAAGACAGAACGAATAACAGATCCCTCCGACCTTCAGACAATTCTCATAGGTTGTCTGCAGAGTTGGGCTATCCGTATCGACGAGTGCAACGCGGGCATTGAGTCTACAAAAGTATTCAGCCATTGCTCTTCCGGTTGGGGTGCCAGCGGCAGTAATCACGATGACAGATTTCGCTATGTCCATTGTCTGACCTTTTCTTATATTTTCGACCGATCTCATTTTGCACCCAGAAAGTTAACAACTTACACCCAGCTTTTTCAAAGGTGGATAACAATCTTGGACCAAGAATTGTGAATATGGTGTGAATTTGTTCAAAAAAGGTTGTGCAAACTGTGTGCAAAATTAAATTATTAGTTAGTGATCACAGATTGCTTTTTTCGGGTGGAAGAAGTTGATTTAGTAAATTAGCTATGATAGGAAATGGTGATAATTGTATTAATTACAACGTCTTACGCGGTAGTGTTGAGCTCTTGAAACCGTTTGGAGAGTACCAGTTGGTTATAGAGATTTACCGGATTATATGCGGTGAGGTTTGGTTTTTCTTCCGCAAGTTGTCTTCTTTGGTGACCAGACAAATTGTGATAAACATCTTCACCCAATTCATGCGTGCCGTGAGCAGGAAAATGTAAGGCACTAGGTGTGACGCAGTGATTTAAACGCGCGCTAGTAATGCTTGAAGTATGGAATGCGTTTGCTTGTGCACCACAGAGTTCATAGTCCACATCTTCGGCGAGTAAACGGCTTGGCTCGGGCAATTCGAGTACTTTTCTTAGCTCGGCATCTGTCGGCTTTTCTGGATAGGCTGGAGTAAGAGGGGTTGTTTCAGTGGCATCGCCAGAAAGAAGGGCTAACATGAGAGCAAAATCCGAGCGACGACCTTGCGTAACGGCGTGGCCAAGGTGATTCCCTAGCTGTACATCCGTTATAAGCGTGGCTTTGTCGAGCGCGTGAACTTGCATAATTCTCAGTCAGTATCTTCGTTACCTTTTGTTTATCGGCAACATTAGTCTGAGCTTTAGCAAAATCGTGCGCTTTTCTAAGGCTTAGAACCCTTTTTCTTTGGCGTAGAAACAAAAAAGCCCACCGAGAACGGTGGGCTGAATAACATTCGTCGGTTAAGCGTTTAACACCTGCTCCAGATCGGCAAGGATATCGTCGATATGCTCAATCCCCACTGACAAGCGAATCATCTCTGGCGACACGCCTGCTTGTGTTTGCTCTTCGATATTTAGCTGACGGTGCGTTGTTGAAGCCGGGTGGCAAGCCAGTGATTTTGCATCGCCGATGTTCACCAAGCGTTTGAACAGACCCAGCGCATCATAGAAGCGTACACCTGCGTCGTAGCCGTCTTTTAGGCCAAAGGATAAGATCGCCGAAGGATTACCCTTCATGTATTTTTGCGCCAAGGCATAGTGTTCCGATTCTGGCAGGCCTGCATAACTTACCCAACTCACTTTTTCATGATGTTGTAAGTATTCCGCTACTTTCTTCGCATTTTCCACATGGCGCTCCATACGCAGAGACAGGGTTTCTAACCCTTGCATCAACATAAAAGCGTTCATTGGTGAAAGAGCAGAGCCTGTGTTTCGCAGCGGTACGGTACGCGCACGCCCAATGAATGCCGCTTCGCCAAATGCTTCGGTATACACCACACCATGATAAGAAGGCTCTGGCTGATTGAATACCGGAAAACGGTCTTTATGTTGTGCCCAAGGGAATTTACCGGAATCGACAATAACGCCACCAAGCGTCGTACCGTGCCCACCAATGTATTTAGTCAGTGAGTGAACAACGATGTCAGCGCCAAATTCGATCGGTTTACAAAGCACTGGCGTCGCGACAGTGTTATCGACAATAACGGGGACACCTTGTGCGTGAGCCAATTCGGCTACTTTCGCTAAATCGATGATGTTGCCGGCAGGGTTGCCAATGCTTTCGCAATAAACGCCCTTGGTATTCTCGTCAATTAACGCAGCCAGAGATTCCGGCTTGTCGTCTTTCGCGAATTTCACCTCGATGCCGAGTTTCGGCAACATATGGGCAAATAAGGTGTAAGTGCCGCCGTAAAGCTGTGGCGTAGAAACAATGTTATCGCCAGCTTCGGCCAGTGTTAGAATGGCATAATGAATAGCGGCGCTACCAGCACTGACAACCAGTGAAGCAATACCGCCTTCAAGTGCAGCCATGCGTTGCTCTAACACGTCATTGGTTGGGTTCATTATGCGGGTATAAATGTTGCCCGGCACTTCAAGATTGAACAGGTCAGCACCGTGTTGCGCACTGTCGAATTCGTAGGCAACGGTTTGGTATATAGGCGTAGCGACAGATTTGGTGGTTGGGTCCGTTTGGTAGCCAGCATGGATAGCTAACGTTTCGTCTTTCATTGTTCTTCCTTGAATGAGGTGAGGACGGTAATTCTTCACTACGGCACAAACAAGGAAGGCGAAATTTGTCGAGGCTCAATATTCTTCGATGAGAGACAATTGGGCGGGAAGGGGATAATGAGTAGAACAGACGGCGCGGCCGAAAGCGCCCGCGCCTGGTGTTTGGGTTATCTCATACGAATCCGTGCTCGCCACATATAGATACGATAAACAATAGCTAACGATATACAAACAGCTGCTGGCACGACAAAGCTATACGCCCCCATCATAGGAAATAATATACCGCTCAATACACCACCCAACACAAAACCAGCGACGATGACGAGAAACAAAATCAGTTTGCGTTTGTTAAGTGGCTGACCACGTAGCAAGGCACCAAACATCAAGCCAAGATCGGTAATGATGCCAGTAATATGTGTGGTACGTACAATGGCACCGCTATAGCTGGTAACGAGTGCGTTTTGTAAACCGCAGGCCGCAGAGGCGAAGTACAATCCATAAATGGCGTTATGAGAAAGGGGATACACAGCGCCGAGCAACAGCATTGCTTCAATAACCAGCAGTAAATCGTAACGGCGACCGAGTGACAAGGTGCCGTCTTTCAATACCAAGCCAGAGAGCGTGGCCCCACCGAAAAATCCCGCCACAATAAGTAATAAATGAACCAGCTTAACAGGATGGTCGTTAATGAAATCCGTTCCAATCAGTGTTGCCGTCCCAGATAAATGCGATATGGCCTGATGCTCGAAACCTAGCAAGCCAATGCCGTTTATACACCCAGCGGTAAGGGCGAGAATAAAAGCACCGTATTCGACCCATTTGGGCAGTTTGGAAATCACGCGTTAACCTTTGAAGAAAGACGAGAACAAGGGAGTATTCCGTATTATCACGGAAAAGGGCGGGAATTCTACACCAATTGCAGGTAAAACTCGCGGGTTAGATCAAGCAATCATTGCTTTCAATCCACTGGTTTCGCCGGCCGTTTTAACAGTCTGATTTAAACCCACGCCACAGATTGTGTGTAGGCTTAATTCAGGGGATTCACAGTGATGTCGCCGTGAATTTTGCACTGGCAAGCGAGACGACGATTTTCACCATCCATATCAAGATCGCTCAAAAGGTCCTGTTCTTCTTCTGTGCGTTGGTTGAGATTACTCATTCCTGTGACAACATCAATCAAGCAGGTACCACAAGTCGCCGAACGACAGCCGAAGGGGACTTCGCTTTTACCTGTGTCTTCAAGATCGATCAATGAGCTACCAGTAGTAAGCTCGACAGCGTTGCCTGTTCTACTGAATGTTACTTTCGGCATGACGATTGCTCCTTCGCATCACTTTCTTATAGATAAAGAATAGCGGGGAAGGGAGTATCATGCTGTTGATATTGAGGGAAAATAGATGTTGAAGGCAGAAATGTGTTTTGGTCGAAGCTATTGATTGATCGTTTTATACCTTTAACCATGCCAATGCATTAGCTCTCGATTTCTACGTATTCTGTTCCATTCCACTCAAACTCGACTGGTGCTTTTGTCTCTAAGAATGAAGCTATTTCTGGATGGAGAACCGTTAGTTTGGAAGCTTTGTAGAGCATGAAATTTTCTGCGTTATCAGAGAACTCTTGTGTTTCATATCCGGTAAAAAACCGCCAACCACTGTCTCGTTTGTCATCAGTAACTTCACGATAGAAATAACCAATATCCTTTGTGTTGTGGATGATTTCTTTGTTGACAATAACATAGCCCATGGGTGTTAGAGAGTTAACGCTCTCTGTATGCGTAGTTATAATGTGTGCCATTTTAAGTGACCATAATATTTGTTTTAAGGTTTGATTGAAATTGATTTGCTATTGAGTACCCATTTATTATTACTGCATGCTTTTTTAATGTTTGTGTTGTTTATTGATGTGAGTTTTGTTGTGCAAAATAGAGTGTTATAATCTCCTTCACTATAAATAAGGTGTCCGACCCCCTTATTTTTATATGACCACTGTATGAAAAAGTCACCGAAGTGGGTTCCTTGTCCTTCAGAATTTAATTTTGAACCCATTTTAAAGTTGCCATTCTTGAACCCTAGGCTTGGGTCTTCGAATACGTACCAGTCATAAGATAATAAATTGTGTGCTTTAGATTTGGTTTGTGCTCGTAGGACGAATGCACCATATTTGTAGTTGATGTCCTGTTCAATTTCTCTCATTTTCACTATCACAAATTGATTGTTTAGCACATTTTGTGTTTCATATGACTCGATGCAACCTTGAATAGCCAAGAGGGAAGTAAACACTAGTAATCCTTTCATTTATATCACCCTTTTTAGATTCCTGTGTAATTGATTGTCTCTTAGTATATCTAATTCAGTTAGTTGTGTCGTAAATCATATCTGTGGCTTTCGTCTATTGTTAGCTATTGACTTGTAAAGTAAGAAAGCTCCAACTATAGGGAAAAGTAATGATACAAAAAATAGCAAAGCTCTATCATTAATTTCTTTTTCAATTACAATAATAAACAATGGCAAAACCCAAAGGAATAATGTTAAAGAAAATAGAGAAACTCCATATATAGTGTAAATGAATCTATTTGTAGTTTCGGGTAGACTTAAGGTTGGGGTGAGGATTGTTAGAGTTAGAGTTAGAGTTAGAGTTAGCGTTATGAAAAATGCCACTAATGAATAATATAAAATCTTTTCTTTTTTTATTTCCACTTTATTTCCTGATGTATGTTTGAAATTGTGAATGTTGGGGATGTTTCGTTTTTTCTATGCTTGGCATGAACTCGTACGAAATCTGATCATTAAACGTCATTGAGACTTTGGTAGTAAAAACACCTACCTAACAGATGGTTGCAGACAGATGGGGTGCTGGGCATCTCTGAGGGGGTCTTGTCCCGCCAATCCATATCCAATCTAATCGAGTAGTGCAATAAAGAAAACCAACAACATTACACCACCATTAACAGATAGAAATAACATAACTTGATTTTTATTATTGTCAGTGTGGCTTTTGAAATAAAATGCAGGAGGGCATAACCTATCCGTGAATGCATCAACAAATATAGATTCAAATAAAATTGACATTGCAATTGAAAATACAATATTCCTGGAGAAAACATAAATAATAAAGGATAGCGAAAGTATGAGTATGATTCTATTTTTGGTTTTTCCTTGGTGCTTAGTGACTATTGGGGTCATTTTTTTGATAAAATTATTTACCATCTGATACTGCCTCCAACGATTACTTTAAGTGCTGAAGGATCCCCTCATAATTCGCCCAACCCTGATGAATGCGTCAGCTTCTGGTATTCGAGCATAGCCCATTGATATTGCTTTTCATTGATGCAATATCGCCGATGATTTCTCACCTCGCGGCCCAGACGAGGAATGGAAAGAACACGCCGATGCTTAATAGTATTTGCTTGAAAGTCGTATTGCCATTTGGCTTTTGTCGCAATGAGGCCGTTCCACCACATGAGTATCTCTGCCAACAGCGCAATCAATAGCAAGATGTTGAGGCGCTTAATACAACGCGTTCGGTTGTGTCTCAGAGCCAGTCCATATGCGGGACTTTTCAAGTCGCGGAAGGCTT
>NZ_FUXU01000042.1 GCF_900167155.1 Enterovibrio nigricans DSM 22720
GACTGAGCAACCTTGATGCGTATCGGGTTCGCTCTGCTCATTATCCTTTTTCTCGTGAGGTTTATGATGACCAAAAGTAACGTGTTTACCCCACGTGGGTTTAGAAACAACAACCCACTTAACATTGACTACCACCCTGCCAATCAATGGGACGGGCAGACAGGCTTAGAAACCAGCGGCAACCCGCCCCGCTTTGCGACCTTTTCCTCCATGGAATATGGCGTAAGGGCAGGTACGAAACTGGTGCAAACCTACATGCGCCGTTACGGCCTGAAAACCGTGCACGGCATCATCAACCGCTGGGCACCGGATAGTGAAAACAATACCTATGCCTATGTTGAGCATGTGGCGCATGAGCTGGGTGTCAGCCCTTATGAGCCACTCCGAGAGGCAGACATTCCAACACTGCTTTATCACATGATTAAACATGAGAACGGGCGTTACCTTGACATGGCGATTGTTCGCCAAGGTGCGGCCATGGCGGGGATAGCAGCATGATAGGACTCATTACCAGCGTGCTTGGCATGGTTGGCGGTTATGTCAAAGACCGCCAAACCATCAGGGCGCGGCAACAGGAGCGGCAAGACAAACTGGAAGAGGCCATCACCACAGCACAAACCCAGCGCATTGCACAAGGGGATACTAACGCGGCAGAGCTTGACCGCCTGAGCATCACCCAGCGGGGTTGGAAAGACGAGTACTTACTCATACTGACCACCTTGCCAATCATGTTGGCCTTTGTGCCCAGTCTTGCCCCGTACGTGGGCGCAGGATTTAAGGCACTGGCGGACAATGTACCCGAATACTACTGGTATGCGCTGGCCATGATTTATATCGATACTTTTGGCTTTAGGCGCATGCTACGTGTGGCCATTGAGCATTGGTTGGCAAGCAAAACAAAAGGAGTGTAAATGGCTGAACTGATACAAGAAATGGTGAACTACGGTATTAGCCCGACGTTCTTGGCGATTGCCTTGTTCTTATGGCGCATAGAAAAACGCATCACCATCATAGAAACACGCGTTGAAACCTTGTTTGACCGAGTTCGACGCAAAATCTCTCCCCATTACGATGACAATGATTAGCAAGGAGTAACACCATGGCAAAGACAGGATTAAAAGCGAACGGAAAGCTCAAGAAAGGCTACAAGTTCAAGAAAGGCGGCGGCACGGTGAGAGTCTCAACGACCAAGAAGAAAAAGACACCGCGTAAACGTAAATAAAAAATGCCAGCCTGCTACAGGCAAGAGCGGGCTGGCTAATTTAGGGAGATAGTTAACGCCTTTATTATTATTGTCTCATTATGTCGATATTAAATTTAGTGCATAAATGAGTTTTTTACAAATGAATGTTATTGGCTGTATAGATTAGATAAAAAGGCCGCTCAATTTGAGCGGCTTTTTCATGTTTTAAGTGGTCACGTGGTCGATATGTGGAAGTGTCGGTTTATTTATCTAAAAAATACAATGAGTTATGCCTTATTGTAAAACCTCGAAAGAGGCCTTTTGGTCGAGACGTAGGATCAGTGGGCCGGTTTATCCAAAGCCGCAATCTCTTGGTCTTCTTCAAATTCCGGTAGCGGTTCATGTTTGCTGGCCAGATAGGTGTAAATGACTGGCAGTACAAACAACGTGAACAAAGTACCGATTGCCAAGCCCGCAACGATAACAATACCGATACTGAATCGCTGAGCCGCACCCGCACCAGTGGCGTACATCAATGGGATAAGACCTGCGATCATTGCTGCTGTTGTCATCAGGATAGGACGTAAACGCACCTTTGCTGCTTCCGTGACGGCCTCCATCTTAGACATGCCGCGTAGGAGTTGTTCTTCCTTCGCCACTTCACAGATAAGGATACCGTGCTTGGTGATCAAACCAATCAAGGTGATCAGACCGACTTGAGAGTAAATGTTCATCGTTGCTGCACCGGAAGCCAACGCAATCAAGGCACCACAAATAGCCAGAGGAACCGAAACCAAAATCACGAGTGGGTCACGCAGAGATTCGAACTGGATAGCCAGAACAAGGAAGATTACCGCCAGTGCCAACATGAAAGTACCGACCAGAGCACTACCTTCCGTCACGAATTGACGCGACTCACCCAAGTAGTCATGTTGGTAGCCCGTTGGGAGCTTCTCTTTGGCGACATTTTCAAACCAAGCAATGGCATCGCTCATTGGCATGCCTGCTGCTGCAACGCTGATAGTGGCTGAATTTAGCTGGTTGAGGTGTGGCAGTGCTCGAGGCTCAGCAATAACATCAATTGTTACCAGAGAACCCAGAGGAATGGCATCCCCATTAGCAGCACGCACGTAGTAGCCCTCAATTGATTCAGGGTTCATACGGTATTTACGTTCTACCTGTGGGATCACTTCATATGAGCGGCCATCAAGATCGATACGGTTTACGTAACCATCTGCCATCATGGTACCCAAGGTGATACCGATGTCCTGCATGGTCACACCGTATGCGCCAGCTTTGTCCTTATCGATGTTGATTTTCATCGTGGCTGAGTCGAAGTTTAAATCCATGTCTGAATAAACAAACTGAGGATTGCTCTTCACTTCTGCCAGCACATCGGAGGCAACTTGGAACAGACTTTCGAAGTTGTTTGGCGTGGTGATCACGAACTGAATTGGCAAACCTGATGAAGCTCCTGGAAGCTCTGGCATTTGGAACGTTGTTACTGCCATGCCAGGAATGTCTTTCACTTCTTCTGCCATGCGGGCAACAACGTCAGCCTGACTCGCTTCACGCTCACTCCATGGAACCAGCGATGCAATACCAAATGCTTGATTAGACTTTGGTACACCCGAGAAGATTTGTGAAAAAGCCACTTCTGGCTGTTCGCCAAGCTTTTTGTTCACCTCATCCATGGTGTTTTCGATGTAATCGAGGTTGGCTGTCGAAGGTGCCGTACCCATCATCACCAGCACACCTTTATCTTCTGCCGGTGCCAGTTCACTCGGGATGAGCTTGAACAGCATTGGTAGGCTAAGGAATATAATGACCGCGAAGGTAATAACCACTGGGCGCATACTCATGATAGTACCCAGCATCTTGGCGTAACGCTCAGTCATTCCATCAAGGAAGTGGTGAACTTTTGATTCGAACTTGCTTGGTTTCTCATTGGCTTTAAGCATCTTCGAACACATCATTGGAGACAGTGTCAGTGCAATAATACCTGAGACGAACACGGCACCTGCCAGTGTTAATGCAAATTCTTTAAACAAGGAACCTGTAATCCCCCCCATCAATGCGATTGGGGCATATACCGCGGCCAGTGTCAGCGTCATTGAAATAACCGGCACAGCAATTTCGCGAGTACCGATAATTGCAGCACGGAAAGGTGGCTCCCCAAGTTTTATATGACGGTCAACGTTCTCCAAAACAACAATTGCGTCATCGACCACAAGACCGATGGCCAGTACCATTGCTAATAGTGTCATCAGGTTCAGCGAGAAGCCAAACAACTCCATCATCATGGCTACGCCGATCAACGATAGTGGGATGGTGATGATTGGAATCAATACTGCGCGGAATGAACCCAAGAACAGTGTGATAACAACAAGTACGATCAACGCGGCTTCAATGATGGTTTTCACAACTTCATGGATGGATTCATTGATAGCTACCGTGGAGTCATACATCACCTTCATGGTGATGTTTTCCGGCATATTGCTTTCTAGCTCAGGCAATTTCTCCAGAATGTCGGCTGCAATATTAATGGGGTTGGCCGTCGGAGCCGCATTTATTGCTGCCACAACTGCTTCAGAGCCGTTTGCGGTGGCACGGTATACGTCGTGGCTTTTTTCAAGCGACACAGAGGCAATATCACCCAAGCGAATCACCTGACCCTCTTGCGTAGCTACAACCAGGCGTTTCAGCTCATCGGTATCTGAAACCTGTGTGTCTGCTGCACCGTTGTAAACCATGTAAGTGCCAACGGCTTGACCCGTCGCTGATTGGAAGTTGTTGGCATTCAACACACCCATGACGTCTGTTGCTGTCAGGTTAAACGCCGCCATTTTTGCTGGGTCCAGCCATACACGAAGTGCGTATTTCAAGCCACCGTACAAGTCGATGCTGGCAACGCCATTTACGGTAAATAGCTGAGGTTTAGTCACACGTTCCAAGTAGTCAGTGATCTGGCTTGAATCCAGGTCTTTTGACGTAAAACCAATGTACATGACAGCGGTTGTTGAACCTGTCGACATAGACACAGACGGATCTTCTGATTCACTCGGCAACTGTGCACGCACCGAGTTCACCTTGGCAAGAATATCTGCCAGGGCCGCATTCGGGTCGGTGTTGAGCTTCATGTAAGCCGTAATGGTAGATCTACCCAATACGGACTCGGAGGTCATGAAATCAATGTTGTCCGCTTGCGCCACAGCTTGCTCTAGAGGCGTGGTAATAAACCCCTGAATAAGGTCGGCACTCGCTCCGTAGTAACCCGTACTGATGGTGACTACAGTATTGGTCATGTCTGGGTATTCGCGCACCTGCATTTTAAACATCGATTGCAGGCCAAGCAGGGCGATCAGAAAACTGATGGATATCGCCAATACTGGTCGCTTTATAAATATATCGGTAAATTTCATTGCAACCCCTTACAGCTGTGGCAGTTCGGCTGGTGGGTTTAGTGCATCGCTCTCGACCATTCGCACTTTCGATTTGTTACTCAGACGTACTTGACCTGATGTAACGACACGGTCGCCTGCGTTCAGGCCTTCCACAACGTGTGCGATGTGACTTTTACGCTCTGCTACCGACACAACCTGCTGCTTCGCTCGGGTTTCACCTTCTTCGTCTTCATACAGCACGAACACATTATCGCCATACAAGGCAAAATTGATGGCTGTTTGGTCGACTACGATTTGGTCTTCGATGGTCGGCAGAATGATGTTTGCGCGGGCAAACATCCCAGAGCGAAGCTGACCGTGATTGTTTGGAATATCTGCTTGAACTTGAATCAAACCACTTTGGAAGTTAACTGCCGGCTCAATAGCACTGATTTTTCCCGAGAAGGGCGTGTTAGGGTAAGCATCGACAGAAATGTCGACTTGCTGGCCAAGTTTGATTTTAGCTATGTCTGTCTGAGGAACTGTAAAACGAAGACGCATGACGGACGTGTCCTCCAAGCGAACAATTTCATTGCCAGGTTGCAAGTATTCACCAAGGAAAACATTTCGAAGACCGACAATGCCGTCAAACGGGGCATCAATGGTGCGGCGCTCTATCGACGCTTTTAAGCTTTCCACATCCGCTTGCAGAGAGCGGAAGTTTGCTTCAGCTTCATCCAACGCTTCTTTAGAGATAGAACCTTGACGGAAAAGCCCTTGATAGCGCTTAAACTTGGCTTCGGCCGCGGGTAGGCGAGCCTGTGTACTTTTTAGATTTGCGACTTCCACTTTGGAGTCGAGTGTAAGGAGCACATCACCATTGCGAACAGTTTGCCCTGATTCGAAATTAATATTGTCTATGATGCCGCTCACTTGCGTTGTCAGCGTTACACCCTGATTTGGTTCAATAAACCCAATCGCTTCAATCGTGGGTACCCATTGAGTGGTTTCTAAGGTGGTGACTGTCACCGGAAATTCCGGCTCTGGCATATTCTTGAACTGTTCAAATTTTGCCATGTTCTCATTTAATTTATAGAGAACAGGTGCTGCCATTGCGGCAACAATGGCGAGCATGATTACCCATTTCTTCATTTAGATAACTCCAATTCTGTATGAAGGCTGATAGCGTCCCAGCAAGCGTTAATAACCGCTTCTAAAGCAGAAGCGTCAAGGTTTATAACCCCTCGAACCTGTTTGCGAGCTAAACAGATGGCAGGTTCAATGCCGATGCTGGATAGCACATCAGTGCCCAAAGGTTTAAATATTCCGTTCGCAATGCCGTGTTGAAAAAAGTGATGGATAGGGGAGAAGGCTTCGCGTTCGGTCATTTTTTGTTCGTGTGTGTTCTCATAAGGCAAACTGTCGAACTGTTCGCGGTTGATGGCGTTGTCATCTCGGCTGATGGTCAACTCCCATGCATTGCGCCAAAACGTATTAAATTGTTCTCTCAGTGGTTGGTCTTCTGAATATCCGGCCATCATTTTTATTGCGCAATGACCAACGACATGTGTACGCAACTGAGCCAGTAAGTCATTTTTATCCGAGAAGTAGCGATAAATGGTGCCAGCAGCAACACCTGCTTCTTTTGCGACCATCTGCATCGACAGACGATCAAAGCCATGTTTTGCTAACAGCCTTTCGGTTGCTTCCAGTATTTGTGTTTTCTTATCGGACATAAAATGCGCCAAGTGAATGAACGTTCATTCATTGTATTAATTTTGATACACACATCAAGACAAAACTGTAAAAGATTTGTTCATTTTTTTTGAGTGAGGAGGTGAAGCGCCTTTCTAAGTTGTTTGGGTATACAATACGAGGGCAAATTGCTGTGATAAGAGAATGAGGACACAATGAAACTGAACCCTGCCCAAAATGATGCGGTGCATCATGTATCGGGTCCTTGCTTGGTCTTAGCCGGTGCCGGATCGGGTAAAACGCGGGTAATTACCAATAAAATCGCGTATTTGGTTCAGAAGTGCGATTACAAAGCTCGGCATATTGCGGCGGTGACCTTTACCAATAAAGCCGCGCGTGAAATGAAAGAAAGGGTGAGTCAAACCTTAAGTCGACAAGAAGCGCGTGGTTTGATGGTGTCAACATTCCATACGCTCGGCCTGAATATCATTCGCCGAGAATACAAAAGCTTAGGCTTGAAAGCAGGGTTCTCGCTGTTTGATGATCAAGACCAGATGGCGTTGCTAAAGGAACTTACCGAGGAAGAGCTAGACGGCGACAAAGATTTGCTCAAGCAGTTGTTGCATACCATCTCCAACTGGAAAAATGACATGCTGACACCGCAGCAGGCACAATCAGTGGCGATGGGGGAGCGTGATCAGTTGTTTGCACATTGCTACACCATGTATCAAAAGCAAATGAAGGCCTATAACGCGCTGGACTTTGATGATTTGATCCTGATGCCCGTGATTTTGCTTAAGACCAATCAAGAAGTCCGTGAGCGTTGGCAAAGCAAAATTCGCTATTTGCTGGTTGATGAATACCAAGACACCAACACCAGCCAATATCAGTTGGTGAAACTGCTGGTGGGTGAGCGTGCGCGTTTTACCGTCGTAGGCGATGATGACCAGTCTATCTATAGCTGGCGTGGCGCACAGCCGAAGAACTTGTTGATGTTGAGTCAGGATTTTCCAAGTCTCAAAGTGATCAAACTAGAACAAAATTACCGCTCAACCAGCCGCATTTTGCGTTCAGCCAATATTCTGATTGCCAATAACCCCCACGTATTTGAGAAAACCTTGTTCTCTGCGTTGCCCGATGGCGAAATGCTAAAAGTGCTCAAAGCGAACAATGAAGATCATGAAGCTGAACGGGTAGTCGGTGAAATCATTGCCCATCGCTACATGCATCGCTCGGACTACAAAGATTACGCGATTTTGTATCGTGGTAATCATCAGTCTCGTTTGTTCGAAAAAGCGCTGATGCAAAACCGCATCCCGTATAAGATCTCCGGGGGAACGTCTTTCTTTGCGCGTGCGGAAATCAAAGACATCATGGCGTACTTACGCTTACTGACAAACCAAGATGATGACAATGCCTTCTTGCGCATTGTAAACACGCCTCGTCGAGAAATTGGCCCAGTGACACTGGAGAAGCTCGGCACCTACGCCAACATGCGTGGCAAGAGTTTGTTTGCGGCAAGCTTTGAAATGGGCTTACAGCAGCATCTTTCGGGGCGAGGGTTGGAATCACTTCAGCGGTTCACACGTTGGGTCGTCGAGTTGTCCGATCAATTTGAGCGTGGTGATGCGGTGGATGCAGTGCGTTCACTGGTGCGCGACTCGCATTATGAAGATTGGCTGTATGAGACCGCATCAAGCCCGAAAGCAGCGGAAATGCAGATGAAAAATGTCTCCGATCTTTATAGCTGGATTGTGGCTGATCTTGAGGGGGACAACTACGACAATGAACCGAAAACGTTGCGAGAAGTGGTTCAGCGTTTGACGCTACGTGACATGATGGAGCGGGGCGAAGATAACGATGATGCAGATCAGGTGCAGCTCATGACGTTACACGCCTCTAAAGGCCTAGAGTTTCCATACGTATTCTTAATTGGCATGGAAGAAGGCTTATTACCGCATCAATCCAGTATTGATGAAGACAATGTTGAAGAAGAACGTCGACTGGCGTATGTGGGCATCACCCGTGCGCAGCGAGAGATGACTTTTACCCTTTGTAAAGAACGTCGACAATATGGCGAGCTCATTAAGCCGTTGCCAAGCCGTTTTCTTGAAGAACTGCCCTACGATGATGTGGAGTGGGAAGAGAAGAAAAAACCGCAAACACAAGAAGAGCGAATGGCAAAAGGTACCGCAGCTATCGCCAATCTTCGGGCAATGTTGAAGAAAGATTAAGTAAAAACGAAAAAGCGACCGTATGAGGTCGCTTTTTTTGTTGTCTCGGTATTTATTGGGCAATCATATAATCGACGGTTGCAATAATTTCGTCATCCGAGCAATCCATACAGGTGCCTTTCGCTGGCATGCCGTTGAATCCATTAATGGCGTGGTCGTTAAGAATGTCACGACCTTGAGCAATACGCGGTTCCCAAGCGGCAGCATCACCCACTTTTGGTGCACCCGCCACGCCAGTGGAGTGGCAAGCCATACAGAAGGTGTTATAGATGGTTTCACCTGTTCTCGGGCCGGAAGGTGCTGCTGCCGTTTCTAAAACGGGTGCTTCACCGTCCAAATAAACAGAACCAACCGGGGCGATACGTTCAGCAATGGCTTCTTCAGACATATCGGCAGCCTGAGCTGCACCAATCAAAGACAGAGCTGTGACGGCTGACACGGCTAGACGACGTAAAAAAATTCCCTTTGCGCTCACGTTTGCACTCCCAATATCATTTATCGTACCGACGAATCGGACGTTTTTTTATGTGGTTAGCTCTTTTTATCACAATTTAATTCGTGGGGTCGGCGAATTGAACTGACCTTTTTCGTAATTGTGATGGAGTAAACGACGAAGCATGTCACAAATTACGTTAACTCCGTGTAAACATTAAGTGATTATAGCGCTTTAGATTGTTGCAGGGAACCGTTATGATAATACCTGTCCGCACTGTTTTTGGTCTGATCGTTTAAAATTAAACCGTTCGGAAAAAAAATCAAAAAAAGTGCTAGACGGCAGAGGGCGATCTCCGTAATATTCGACTCCGCCGACAGGGCAAGCGCCCGTAGCTCAGCTGGATAGAGCGTTGGCCTCCGGAGCCAAAGGTCGCAGGTTCGAATCCTGTCGGGTGCGCCAATCCGGAAATGAAATTGGCGAAAAAATAATGTGGTGGCTGTAGCTCAGTTGGTAGAGTCCTGGATTGTGATTCCAGTTGTCGCGGGTTCAAGTCCCGTCAGCCACCCCACTCGGTGAATAGCGCAGCTTGGTAGCGCATCTGGTTTGGGACCAGAGGGTCGGGGGTTCGAATCCCTCTTCACCGACCACATTCAGAAAACCCGCTCAGTAGAGCGGGCTTTCGTCGTTTCAGGTCTACAAAATTGTCAGCGGTCATGCCTTCACCATGATGGGCTGGGTGCGGAAAGCTGCTAGACCATCCTTCTGGTTGCTCCGCGACTTTCTCTCTCTATTGTGGACAGCGTATTGATTCGTGCTCATTTAGCTTGATGTCGGCGTTATTCATTCGTCAATACAAGTGATTCGCTACCCTCTATCTAGCTTCCCAAAATTTGCAGCGAATAAATAGAATAAACAATCGAGGTACTGGCTTGCTGTAACTGACAGAGTCACGACGAGTGTTCTATTTTTGACAGCTTCAACGGTGCATTATCGGAAAATTATCGTTTCTTTGAAGTGAGTCATGCTGTCAGTACGTCATTTATGGGGTTTTAATGCATTAGTTCTGCACTATTTATGCACCGACCTTTTTGACTGGTGTCGAGTAATCTTCGATAGTATTTCGGTTTCCCGGCTTAAGATGCTACAAAATGCATAACACTTTATATCATTGATTAACATTTGATTATTTTGTTCTGTTTCCCTTCTTATTCTTCTATTTATAAATCTGCACTCAACGTGTTTATATTCAAGTCCTTAGGGTTTTCTATATGAAAACATAACCTTACTTCCTCCTGGAAGGGCGACCCACTGTCCGTGGAAAACACATTGGAACTGACTAGTTATGCGACTTGACAGTCTAAGTATGGAACTTTGTGCTGCTTTGTTGATTTTTTGTGAAATCTTTGACAGATTCTCTTATCAATAAATTGCGATGATTTGCGCAATTTCTTACTGGCCGCTACGCAGTATCAACTTTCCAATTTGGCGTGTTTGATTGCATGGGATGCAAATACTGGCATCCGCTCCAGAATGGTCGTTGGGCTGGTGGCCATTTATCGTTCAAACCATATGGAGTCAAACGATGAAAACAGGAATGTTGAAGCTGAGTGCAGCTTTAATTGTATCAGCTATAGCTGCTGGCGTTCAAGCGAAAACACTTGTTTATTGCTCTGAAGGCTCTCCAGAAGGATTCAACCCATCACTCTACACCTCTGGTACGACGTTCGATGCAAGTTCTCGCCAAATATTTAACCGATTGGTTCAGTTCGAACGTGGTACGACCAAAATCGTACCAGGGTTAGCCGAATCTTGGTCTGTATCTGACGACGGCTTGACCTATACGTTCAAGCTGCGCGAAGGTGTGAAGTTTCACAAAACGAAAGACTTCAATCCTTCTAGAGACTTTAATGCGGATGACGTGATTTTCTCGTTTATGCGTCAAAAAGACGAAGGTCATCCTTATCACAAAGTATCAGGCGGTTCATACGAATACTTCAATGCGATGGAAATGGGCGATCTTATCGACTCTATTGAGAAGGTTGATGACTACACCGTAAAATTTAACCTTACGCGCCCTGAAGCCCCCTTCATCGCCAACTTGGCAATGGACTTTGCATCCATCATGTCGGCAGAGCAAGCAGACTTAATGCTCAAAGCGGGCACCCCGCAAAAACTGGATTTTGAACCGGTGGGAACAGGCCCATTTGTTCTAGCAGGCTACAAAAAAGATTCAACAATTCGCTACAAAGCACACCCAGAGTATTTCGAAGGCAAGGCGCCCATTGATCGCTTAGTGTTCTCCATTACACCGGATGCGTCTGTTCGCTATGCCAAGTTGCAAAAAGGCGAGTGCCACGTGATGCCTTATCCAAATCCGGCTGACCTTAAACGTATGCGCTCGGATGAGGCGGTAAACCTGATGAACCAAGAAGGCCTGAATGTCGGTTACCTTGGTTTTAACACTCAGAAAAAACCGTTTGATGACGTGCGTGTTCGCCAAGCGTTGAACATGGCCGTGAACAAAGGTGCCATCATTGATGCGGTATTCCAAGGTGCGGGTAAAGAAGCGAAAAACCCCATTCCTCCGACGATTTGGTCATACAACGATGCGGTTGTTGATTACAGCTATGATCTGGAAAAAGCCAAAGCCTTACTAAAAGAGGCGGGTTTGGAAGATGGCTTTGAAACCAACATTTGGGCGATGCCAGTTCAACGTCCTTATAACCCGAATGCGCGCCGTATGGCAGAAGTGATCCAGGCGGATTGGGCCAAAGTCGGTGTGAAAGCGGAAATTGTTACCTACGAATGGGGTGAGTACCTCAAACGTTCGAAAACTGGCGAGCACGATACAGTCTTGCTGGGCTGGACAGGGGACAATGGGGATCCAGATAACTTCTTGGCGGTCCTACTTGGCTGCTCAGGTGTTGGCGGCTCTAACCGAGCGCAATGGTGTTACCAGCCATTCGAAGATCTGATCCAAAAAGCGAAGAAAACCGCGGACGTTGAAGAGCGTACCAAGTTGTATGAACAAGCGCAGGTTGTTTTCAAAGAACAAGCACCTTGGGTAACCATTGCACACTCTGTTGTTTTTGAGCCTGTACGTAAAGAAATGAAAGACTACAAGATTGACCCATTTGGCGGTCACATCTTCTATGGCGTAGACATCCAAGAATAACCACGCCATTCAAAAGAATACCGCGGTCGCAGGACGTGACCGCGGTTTTTGCGTCACCACGCATTTGAGCGAGTCGATTTATGTTGCAGTTTATTCTCAAGCGATTGGGGTTGGTGATCCCGACGTTTATCGGCATTACCTTGCTGACCTTTTCCCTTATCAGGATGATCCCGGGAGACCCGATTGAAGTCATGGCGGGCGAGCGTGGTGTTTCACCCGAACGTCATGCACAGCTAATGGCGGAATTGGGCCTTGATAAGCCAATGATTGAGCAGTACTTCATCTACATTGGTAATGTTCTTCATGGAGACTTAGGCACTTCACTCATCACCAAAGAACCCGTCATGAAAGAGTTCATGACGTTGTTTCCCGCTACCATGGAGCTTGCGCTCTGTGCGGCACTGTTTGCCATTGCTGTCGGACTTCCTGCTGGGGTGATAGCCGCAGTTAACCGCGGCACGTTCGTTGATCACTCCGTGATGGCCGTTTCATTGACGGGCTACTCAATGCCGATATTCTGGTGGGCATTGCTACTTATCCTTTTCTTCTCTATTGGGCTCGATCTGACGCCTGTGTCTGGGCGAATGGACGATGCCACGTATTGGGTAGATGAAGTGACGGGCTTTATGTTGATAGACAGTTGGCTGTCTGACGAGAAAGGGGCCTTTGGTGCAGCCGTTCATCATTTGATCTTACCTGCGATTGCACTGGGTACTATTCCCTTAGCCGTGATTGCGCGGATGACGCGTTCTTCCATGCTTGAAGTGCTGGGAGAGGACTACATTCGTACGGCGCGCGCAAAAGGTCTCATGCCTTGGCGTGTCGTGCTTATCCACGGTTTACGGAATGCCCTGATCCCCGTTATTACGGTCATTGGCTTGCAGGTGGGGATTTTGCTTTCCGGTGCGATTTTGACAGAGACAATCTTCGCTTGGCCGGGCATAGGGAAATGGCTCATTGAATCCATCGGTCGTCGTGATTATCCCGTCGTTCAGGGTGGAATCTTGCTGGTGGCCACCATCATTATCATTGTTAACCTGATCGTAGATATCCTCTACGGTGTTGTTAATCCGCGTATTCGTCACGGCAAGTAGGAGGGTGAACAATGTCTGAAACTACACAAGCCTCAAACCTGCCTCAGGCACGCGAACCGCTGTCGCCATTTGCTGAGTTCTGGGGATATTTCTCGTCAAACAAAGGTGCGCTGGCTGGTCTGATATATATCGCCTGCGTCATCGTCGTCGCAGTCCTTGCGCCGATAGTTGCACCGCACAACCCTGCAGAGCAGTTTCGTGATGCGTTATTGATGCCTCCTGCATGGATAGAGGGTGGGAGCTGGAGTTACATTCTTGGGACTGATGATGTTGGGCGAGATATTCTGTCTCGCCTGATATACGGTGCCCGATTGTCACTATTGATTGGTTGTCTGGTGGTTGTACTGTCGCTGGTGTTAGGCGTAGCGCTTGGTTTGGTGGCTGGTTACTTCGGTGGCATGGTTGATACTGCCATTATGCGCCTTGTCGATATCATGCTGGCTTTGCCCAGTCTGCTATTAGCCATTGCAATAGTTGCTATCCTCGGTCCTTCTATTTTCAATGCGTCGTTGGCGATCTCTTTTGTTTCGCTGCCTCACTATGTGCGGTTAACGCGTGCGTCAGTGTTAGCTGAAATAAACCGTGATTACGTCACGGCGTCGCGCGTCGCGGGTGCGGGCCATTTTCGCTTGATGTTCTCTGTGCTTTTGCCTAACTGTATGGCCCCGCTGATTGTGCAGGCCACACTTGGCTTCTCTGCTGCGATTTTGGATATGGCGGCGTTGGGCTTTCTTGGCCTAGGTGCACAGCCACCGACTCCCGAATGGGGTGTGATGCTGGCTGATGCTCGACAGTTCATCAATTCAGCGTGGTGGGTTGTGACCTTCCCTGGATTGGCAATTTTGGTAACGGTGCTGGCTTTCAACTTGATGGGTGATGGCCTTCGGGATGCACTCGATCCGAAATTGAAGCAGTAGGAGAGCAAGATGGCGATATTAGAAGTAAATCAGCTTTCCGTGCATTTTGGTGACGAGAGCGCGCCGTTTAAAGCGGTAGACAAAATCAGTTATACCGTTGATGAAGGCGAAATTCTTGGCATTGTAGGGGAGTCAGGATCCGGGAAGTCAGTGAGTTCGCTAGCCATCATGGGGCTTATCGATTACCCCGGACGTGTAAGTGCGGATTCGGTGAACTTTTACGGTTCTAACTTGCTGAAGATGCCAGAAAAAGAGCGTAAAAAGCTGACTGGTGCGGACATATCCATGATTTTCCAAGATCCGATGACCAGCCTGAACCCATGTTTCACGGTCGGCTATCAAATCATGGAAGCATTGGAAGTGCACCAAGGTGGCAGCAAGAAAGCCCGCCGAACACGCGCCGAAGAGCTACTGCGTCTGGTTGGGATCCCTGATCCTGCGTCTCGGCTGAAAGTGTATCCGCATCAACTCTCTGGCGGTATGAGTCAGCGCGTTATGATTGCCATGGCCATTGCCTGCAATCCTTGCTTATTGATAGCAGATGAACCGACAACGGCACTGGATGTGACCATTCAGGCACAAATTATCGACCTGCTGCTTGATCTGCAAAAAGAGCAGAATATGGCGTTGGTGCTGATAACTCATGATTTGGCATTGGTGGCAGAAGCTGCGCACAAAGTCATGGTGATGTATGCAGGACAAGTGGTTGAAACGGGCGCGGCGGCTGAGATTTTTAGTGCGCCTAAGCATCCGTATACACAAGCACTTTTACGCTCACTCCCCGAATCTTCCATGGGTAAGCGTCGCTTGGACTCGCTTGCTGGTGTTGTACCTGGCTTGTTCGACCGTCCTCAAGGCTGCATGCTCAATCCGCGTTGTCCGTATGCGACCCACACCTGCCGGACGGAAGAACCTGTGATTCAAGGACCGTCAGAACGTGCGGTGAAATGCCACTATCCGCTAGACCAGCATGGAGAGCCAACGCGATGAATCAAGAACAAGCACCGCTGCTCCATGCAGTGGATCTGAAAAAATACTATCCGGTGAAGCAAGGGTTGTTTAAACCTGATGCGGAAGTAAAAGCGTTAGATGGCGTGTCGTTCACACTTGAGCGAGGCAAAACCCTAGCGGTGGTGGGAGAGTCGGGTTGCGGCAAGTCGACGTTAGGTCGGTTGCTGACCATGATTGAAGTGCCCACAGGGGGTACGCTGGACTTTAAAGGTCAGGATCTTCTGAAACGTGACCCTGAATCGGATAAGTTGCGTCGTCAAAAAATACAGATTGTGTTTCAAAACCCCTATGGGTCATTGAATCCAAGAAAGAAAATTGGCCAAATTCTTGAAGAGCCGTTAGAAATTAATACCGAGATCAGTCGGGCGGATCGCAAAGCACGTGCAATGGAAATGATGGAAAAAGTCGGGCTGAAGAAAGAGCACTACGACCGGTATCCACACATGTTTTCGGGTGGTCAGCGTCAACGTATCGCGATTGCACGTGGATTGATGTTGAGCCCAGAAGTTGTTGTCGCCGACGAGCCTGTTTCTGCGCTGGATGTGTCCGTGCAGGCGCAGGTACTAAATCTGATGATGGACTTACAAGAAGAACTTGGACTTTCCTATGTGTTTATTTCTCATGATTTATCGGTGGTGGAACATATTGCTGATGAGGTCATGGTGATGTATTTGGGCCGTTGTGTGGAGAAAGGACGAGCAGATGAGATATTTAAGTCCCCTCGACATCCTTACACCCAAGCCTTGTTGTCAGCGACACCAAGGCTTGACCCAGAGCATCGTCTGGAACGCATTAAACTGACAGGAGAATTGCCGAGCCCGCTTAACCCACCCAGAGGCTGTGCATTTCATGCTCGTTGTCGAAATGCGATAGATCGCTGTCATCAAGAGCAGCCTGCCTTGAAAAATTATGAAGCGCGGCAAATTGCTTGCTGGGTTGTCGATGAGGCTCAGGCATCGTAATCAACATACAGGGCAGTGACGGCTGCCCTTTTACTTTTCTATTCGTAGACCGTTGAATTTAGGTCTAAGCTAACTATCTAACAATTCAAAATAAAACACGCCAATTTGGGAGAGGCAACATGGCTTCGAAACCCCTCGCGCTCTTGTGTTTTCTGGTCACATCGCTGATGTTTTCAACTTCCTTGCGAGCCGAGGAAAACGTATGTGTGCCTGAAATACAATCGGGTTGGAAAGTGGTTTCTGATGGTATTTGCCCTATTGGTGACGGCCTATGGGGTAGGGAACCTGCCTCTAGTAAAGGACAATTCTGGGTGCAGTGCGGCTTATTGAAAGGCGTGCCAAAGGATTGGTTTGCAACCGAGCTTCATCAGTCAGTGCTTCAAGACCAGATCGTGTTGCTTAAAGAAGAAGAAGAGTATCGTTGCTTAGCTGGGCCTTACGGACGCTATTCTATCGCGCTGAAAGTGCGAAATGCGATGCGAGAGCAGCCTGCATTGAAAATGGCTTTTATTCGTGAATTGGAAACACCCTTTTCATTAGCGTCCATCGTACCCATCGTGACTGAGCCAATGATGGCGGTTAAGGCAGAGAAAGAAATTGTTGCCGAAGTCGTTGAAACAGTGGCCCATGTTTCGATACCGGTTATAAAGACTGCTCCTGAACCCGTGGTCCTCATTAAAGAGCCAGAACCTGTAAACACGGTAAAAAAAGTGCCTCGCGCCAAACGTAGCCGCACTTACTTTGAGGTGGCAGGTCTTCAAAGTCCAAAGCCTCGATATCAAGATCAACGGTACACTGATGGTGGAAAATCTTGGTGGCGTGCGACGTATGAAGAAGCGAGTGTTGCGTGTGAAAATGATGGGATGAGTTTAGTGTCGATGGAAACCCTACGTTCTTTAGCTAGAGATACAGAAACTCGACGAGATTTTCCAAAACGCCTGCCGTATTGGGTCAAAGAACAAAAGGCTTATGATATTGTCATGATGGTTCCCATGCCGCTTCGGGAAAGTTCATTGATACATGTGTTGTGTGAAGAATAAAATGTATTGAAGAGATGAGCGTGGCGATTTTATGGGAGGAAAAGCTTTAGAATGGTGTGCAGTATGAATATCTGTTGTCTTGTTTTTATTACTGTCAGATAGGCCGTTCAACTATCAGAAGACTGAAAACTCGCCGATTAGTCCACCATCACTGATAATGCAGCCTTTTCCAGACGTTTCGCAGAACGTGAAATTAAGGTCCATATTTTCAACGTTACCTTTAACTAAAACGTGTCGAGTTAAGACATCGCTATTTATCTGATGAACCGTTGAATTCCATGAATGCTTGTTCTTAAATAAATTGAAATTAATTATCATATAATTACCTTGTTTCTTGATTTTTATTTTGTTGGAACCAAAAACGTTTACGACCGTTAGAACGTGACATATATACCTCGGGATATTTAAACCAATAGATACAAATTCGAAATTAACGAATTACATATGGTTTGGTATTTGAATTTATTTATTATGATGTGATGAGAAAGTAGAGAAGGATGCTACAAATGTAGGGATGCTTGATGCTTTCAATAATAATAGATAAATGACTGGTAGAGATTACTGCGGCGTAAATTATACAGAGATAATTTACGCTACAATTCGAAATTAAAGCGCTACAACGTTTGCAGCTTGAGGGCCTTTTTGGCCTTGCTCAACTTCGAAAGAAACTTTTTGGCCTTCAGAAAGAGTTTTAAATCCTTCAGAAGCAATTGCACGGAAGTGTACAAACACATCAGCGCCACCATTGTCTTGAGAGATAAAGCCAAAACCTTTCTCTTCGTTAAACCATTTTACTAGACCAGTTGCTTTATTTGAATTAGACATTATGTGTCCCTTATATAAAATTAAATTAATCGCGATTAATATGCGATGCGCTGAAAGCTGGAATTATTTAATGTTTTGATTAAGCTAAGGGAAACACTGAGGATTGCAACAATTACGAAGATATTCTGAGGGTTTTACTTTTACTATATTTTTTCATTTAATAACTCTGAACAACAGAGCGACGCCATTATTGAGCGAAATAATGGTTATGTAAAGCCATTTTTTGAATTAAATTAAGAGATTGATATAAGCTTATGAATTTAATGGGTTTTTATTGGTTTGTTTTTTGGGGGTGAGGAGAAGATATGGCGCCTTTCTTCTTTTGTACATATGCAAAAAAGGCCTGCTAATTGCAGACCTACTTTTCGTGTCTATTTGACGTTGAATTTTCAAAATCGGTGTCTTCGCGCTCCGTTACAATCTAATCGGTGCGCAAAGGAACGACCGTTATCTCATCGTCACGAATTCCTCAGAACCCGTAGGGTGTATCGCAACTACGCTGTCAAAATCCGCTTTGGTTGCGCCCATTTTCATTGCAACACCGAAGCCTTGGATCATTTCATCAACGGCAAAGCCGATGCCGTGTAGACCAACGACGGTTTCTTCTTCACCTGCGCACACCAGCTTCATCTTACATGGCTGACGGTGTTGGGTAACAGCTGTGTACATTGCTGTGAAACCGGATGTGTAAACCTTCACGTTATCTTCGCCGTATTGCGCCTTCGCTTCTTGTTCCGTCAAGCCAATGGTGCCGATTGGTGGGTGGCTGAACACCACTGTTGGGATCAGTGTATAGTCCATCTTCGCGGTAGTTTTACCATTGAACAGGCGCTCTGACAGTTGACGACCAGCCTTAACCGCAACAGGTGTCAGCTCAACACCACCTTCCATGATGTCACCGACACAGTAAACCCCAGGCACATTAGTGTTCTGGTATTCATCCACCTTGATGTAGCCGCGATCGTTCGTCTCAACGCCGGCTGCCGCTAAGTTGATTTTGTCAGTGGTTGGGTGACGGCCGATTGCCCAGATCAGCACATCGGTGTTGTGGCTTGCGCCGCTTTCAAAATGCAGTGTCAGCGTGCCGTCGGCTTCTTTCACCACTTCTTTTGGCACAGAGTAGTTGTGCAGGCTTGGGCCTTCTTTTGCCATTACTTCAACCAGCGTATCGACAATCATTGGGTCGAAGGTGCGAAGCGGGGTTTCTTTACGCACGAACAGGTGCGTATCGGTACCTAGCGCATTCAATACACCTGCAATCTCCACCGCGATGTAACCTGCACCCACAACGGCAACACGTTTTGGCTGCTCGTTTAGTTCGAAGAAGCCGTTCGAATCAATGCCGTGCTCTGCACCTGGAATATTCGGAATAGTAGGCGCGCCGCCGACGGCGATCAGTATGTTGTCGGCGGTGTACTGCTCTCCATCTACTTCTACGGTTTTCGCATCAACAAAGGTTCCGAAGCCTTCAATTACTTCGATGTTGTTCTTGCCCAGTACATTCTCATACGCGGTGTGGATGCGACCGATGTAGGCTTCACGGTTTTCAACCAATTTCGCCCAGTCAAAGTTGTTCAACGTGGTATTAAAGCCGTAATCAGGGCCATACATTTTGATTGCCTCTGCAATCTGAGCGCCGTGCCACATGACTTTCTTTGGCACACAGCCAACGTTGACACACGTGCCGCCGAGGTGGCGCGCTTCAATTAACGCGACCTTCGCACCGTACATAGACGCACGGTTTGCTGAGGCAATACCGCCGCTACCGCCGCCGATACAAATATAATCAAAATGCTTGGCCATGATTTTCTCCATGTTTTTTAATTTTTATTCCCGTTGAGCGGGGATACGTTAGCATCCCCACATAGTATCAGACCTTTATTCGTCTGCCTCTTATTCAGGCACAACCCACTCGACAAGGTGGTGACCGGTATTCGGTGCGATCACTGACTGCAGCCATGGCAGGACTTTCTTCATCTGTTGCTCTAGCTTCCAAGGTGGGTTGATAACAATCATGCCGGAAGCCGTCATGCCACGCTCTTCGCTATCTGGTGCGACGCCTAATTCAATCTGAAGAATTTTTCGCACCCCAAGTTTTTCCAAACCTTTGGTGATCAAATCAACGTTCTTACGGTAAACGACCGGATACCAGATTGCATACGTACCCGTTTCCCAGCGCGCGATGCTTTCTTCAATCGCATCCACCACGTCTTGGTATTCGTGTTTTAGTTCATACGGAGGGTCAATCAACACCACGCCACGACGTTCTTTGGGTGGGAGACTGGCTTTCAGGCGCGCGTAGCCGTCTTCTTTGTGCATTTTCACCTGACGGTCACCGCGAAACTCTTGCAGTAGCAACGGAAAATCACTTGGGTGAAGTTCGGTGAAAATGGCGCGGTCTTGATCTCGCAACAGATTGCGGCCCACGCGTGGAGATCCAGGGTAGTAGCGCAGCGCGTCACCTTGATTCAGTGATTTGATCGTGTTGACGTAGGGGGCGATTTCTTCTGGAATATCGTCTCGCTCCCAAATCAGACCGATGCCTTCTTTGTATTCGCCGGTTTTCTCCGCGCGTTCATCTGACAAATCATAACGACCTGCACCGCTGTGGGTGTCGTGGTATACAAACGCTTTATCCTTTTGCTTTAGCGATTCAATGATAAGGCTTTGCACGATGTGTTTAACCACATCCGCATGGTTGCCAGCGTGAAAGCTGTGGCGATAACTGAGCATGGTGAGACCTGCAGAAAAACATTTAAAAAAGTAGTGAGCATTATCGCTTATTGAGAGGAGATCCCCAAGCAACGTGAACGTAAGTTGTTTCGGCTTGGTTAGCGATATTGATGGCTGAGCATTGAAAACGTGCCAATATGCCGCCATAAATACAAAGTCTGAGAAATTTAAAGGAACTGACAATGTCCAACCCGCTGTTAACGTTTACTGATTTGCCTCCTTTTTCTGAAATCAAACCGGAGCACGTTCAGCCTGCGGTTGAGCAGGCGATTGCGGATTGCCGTACGGCGATTGAAGCTGTGCTTGAAAACAATACAGATCCGAGCTGGGACAGCATTTGTGCGCCGCTGGCAGACAGTGACGATCGCTTGAGTCGCATTTGGTCGCCAATCGGCCACATGAACGCAGTGTTGAACAGCAAAGCGCTGCGCGAAGCTTATGAAGCGTGTCTGCCGATGCTGTCTGATTACTCGACATGGGTTGGTCAACATAAGCCGCTTTATGATGCGTATAAAGCAATCAAAGCGCGTGATGATTTCCACCTGCTAACACTGGCACAACAAAAGACCATCACAGACTCGCTACGTGACTTTGAATTATCAGGCATTGGTTTGGCGCCAAAAGAGCAGCATCGTTTTGGTGAGATCAGCAAGCGCCTGTCGGAGCTATCCTCAAATTTCTCTAACAACGTACTGGATGCCACCATGGGGTGGAGCAAACTCATTTCTGATGTTGCTGACTTGGCAGGTATGCCAGAGTCAGCATTGGCTGCGGCACAAGCGCAAGCAGAAGATAAAGAGCAGAATGGCTATCTGCTGACATTGGATATTCCGTCTTACCTGCCAGTGATGACTTACTGTGATAACCGCGAACTTCGCCGTGAAATGTACGAAGCGTATACCACGCGTGCATCCGACCGCGGTCCAAATGCGGGCACGTGGGATAATACTGACCTCATCAATGAAACCCTGCTACTGAAAAATGAAATAGCCCGTTTACTGGGTTTTGCTACATACAGTGAATTGTCATTGGCGACCAAGATGGCGACATCTACCGAGCAGGTGATGACCTTCCTGAACGAGATGGCGGAAAAAGCGCGCCCGCAAGGCGAAAAAGAGTTTGCTGCACTCAAGCAGTTTGCGAAAGACAACTTCAATGTTGAAGAACTTGAACCTTGGGATGTAGGCTACTACGCCGAGAAGCTCAAGCAACACCAGTTCAGCATTTCGGATGAAGAGCTGCGTCCTTATTTCCCAGAAGATCGTGCGGTGTCAGGCTTGTTTGAAGTGCTCAAACGCGTATTTGGCATGGATGTAAAACGCCGTGAAGGTGTGGATGTTTGGCATGAGTCTGTGTCGTTCTATGACATTTTTGATGCAAACGGTGAGCTGCGTGGCAGCTTCTACCTTGATTTGTACGCGAGGGAACACAAACGTGGTGGTGCGTGGATGGATGAGTGTCGAGTACGTCGTGTAACCGACTCTGGCGAGGTGCAAGCACCGGTCGCGTACTTGACCTGTAACTTCAACAAGCCTGTGGGTGGTAAGCCTGCACTGTTTACTCACGATGAAGTGGTCACTCTTTTCCATGAGTTTGGTCACGGTATTCATCACATGCTGACCAAAGTTGATATCTCGTCGGTATCGGGCATCAACGGTGTGCCTTGGGATGCGGTTGAACTGCCAAGTCAGTTCATGGAAAACTGGTGCTGGCAGGAAGAAGCGCTAGCGTTTATCTCCGGCCACTACGAAACGGGCGAACCTTTACCAAAAGACATGCTGGACAAGATGCTGGCAGCGAAAAACTACAATTCAGCCATGGGCATGTTGCGTCAGTTGGAATTCAGCATGTTTGATTTCACCCTGTTCACGCGCTTTGACCCAGAAGAGGGCGCAAAGGTGTTGGAAACATTGGCCGATGTAAAAAGCCGTGTGGCGGTTGTTTCCTCTCCAGAATGGAACCGTTTCCCGCATTCGTTTAGCCATATTTTTGCGGGTGGCTACAGCGCGGGCTACTACAGCTACCTGTGGGCGGAAGTGCTGTCTTCGGATGCGTTCAGTCGCTTTGAAGAAGAAGGTATCTTTAACACTGAGACAGGTAAGTCATTCCTAGAGAATATTCTTGAGCGTGGCGGCAGTGAAGAGCCTATGGAACTGTTCAAACGCTTCCGTGGCCGTGAACCATCACCGGATGCATTGCTACGCCATAGTGGGATTGGCATCTAAGCCTTATACGTCACACAAAAAAAGCACGCCTTGGCGTGCTTTTTTTGTGTTCACTGAAAGCGGACTCACGCTTGGATTGTCAGCGGCCAGTAGTTGTCGCTTTGACGCTGCTCTTCGAGTGTCAGCTCGTTGGTCATTAAAGCATTGCCTTCCAACCAGCCTTTTTCCAAGTTCAATGTCAGTACGTCGTCTTTTGCATCCAATTGGAATGTCGGAATAGCCTCTTTCTCTCGGCGATGACAGAGAATAACCGACAATCGCAACAGACGCAGAAGACGGTTAGCACTTGTCGACGACAAGGCATTTTGCCCGCTGATCGGCACCAGTTGTTCGCGATAGTGGCGTACCATTTCTGCCAGTAACTGTTTCTGCGCCAGCGTGAAGCCGGGAAGATCGAGATGGTTCAGCAAGTAAGCGGCATGTTCACCGTCGCGTTTGAAGCCTAGCGTAATGCCTATTTCGTGAAAGGCTGCCGCCGCCGCTAAAAGTGTAGGTGCGACGGGCTCTTTCACCCAACCATCACCGCATTGCGCAAGCAAAGACAATGCGGTTTGTGCCACATTGTCAGCATGCGTTGTGTCGAGCTGAAAGCGCGACTGTATGCTTAGAATGGTACGCTGACGAATATCCTGCTGCTGCATTGTATCCATCATGCCATACACCAAGCCTTCGCGCAGTGCACCGCCAGCCAAGGTCATGGATTCTATGCCTAGTTCTTCAAAGATAGCGATCAGAATAGAGAGACCACTTGGAAACACTAGTGCACGCTCAAGTGTCAGGCCGTCGATATCAAGCTCTTCCACCTGACCAAAGCCAATGGCTTGTTTGCGAAGACGATGGAGTTTCGCCAAGGTGATGGTTTCATCCATGCCTTGAGTGACCATGATCTCCTGCAGCGCCTGCACTGTCCCACTGGCACCCACACACATTTCCCAGCCTAACTCCCGATACTGTTTGATCATCGGTGCGAGTACTGCTTTTGCGCCGTTGACTGCACGTTGAAAGCTAGCGTCTGTGAGTGATCGGTCTTTGAAGTGTTTTTCCAGCCAGGTAACGCAACCCATATCAAGGCTGGTCAAAGCTGCAGCGTCAAAGCCTTTACCGATGATGATTTCGGTACTGGCTCCACCAATATCCACTACCAGACGTTTACCTTTTCCACCGGATGTATGCGCCACGCCTTGATAAATGGTGCAGGCCTCCTGCTCACCCGTAATGACGGTGATGGGGTGACCTAAAATCTGATTGGCGTTCGCGATAAAAACATCGGCGTTCTTAGCGCTGCGCAGTGCTGCTGTTGCGACAATACGGATATTGCTAGAAGGAATGTCTTGAAGCCTTTCGGCAAAAAGAGACAGACAGTCCCATCCACGCTGCATGGCGTCATGAGACAGCATTAGGTTATCGTCTAAGCCGGAAGCGAGACGAACTTTACGTTTTATCTTTGCCAGCGTTTGTACGCTGCCCTGAACCTCTCGAACAACCAACATGTGGAAGCTGTTCGAGCCGAGGTCAATGGCAGCGAACAGGGGCGAACGCGCGTTATCCATGCTTGGTTACCCCTGATTGTATTACGCTTTTGGTGTCGATGGGCGACGGCGACCACGGCCACGTGGTTGAGAGCCTGACGTTTTCCCTGTCGTGTTACGGCGATTGTTTACCTGACGAGGACGCTGAACCTTGATAGGTGCAGGTAGGTCAGTCATCAGTGCGTCTTGGTTGTATTCTGACATCGGGATCGCGTGAGCAATGTACTCTTCGATCGCTGGCAGGTTTACCGCATACTCTTCACAGGCAAAACTGATGGATGAGCCGCTTGCGCCAGCACGACCAGTACGGCCGATACGGTGTACATAGTCTTCGCAATCGTCAGGCAGGTCGTAGTTGAATACGTGCGTCACCTGAGGAATGTGTAGGCCACGGGCTGCAACGTCAGTTGCCACTAAGACATCGACGTTACCTTTGGTGAACTCTTCCAGAATCTTCACACGCTTCTTCTGAGGCACGTCACCCGTCAGTAGACCCGCACGAATGTCATCGGCAGCCAGATGGCCCCAAATCTCTTCACAGCGGTGTTTGGTGTTTGCGAATACAATTGCACGCTCAGGCCATTCTTCTTCAATCAAGGTTTGAAGCAGTTGCATCTTGTCGGTGTTCGATGGGTAGAACAGCTCTTCTTTGATGCGGTGACCGGTTTTTTGCTCTGGTTCGACAACCACGTGCTCTGGGTTGGTCATGTGTTCGAATGCCAACTCTTGAACGCGGTAAGACAGCGTGGCAGAAAACAGCATATTGAGACGATCAGCAGGCGCAGGCATGCGACGGAACAAAAAGCGAATGTCTTTGATAAAGCCCAGGTCGAACATACGATCGGCTTCATCGAGAACAACAACTTGGATTGAACGCAGATTGATCACGCGTTGTTTGTAGAAGTCGATAATGCGACCGCAGGTGCCGATAAGAATATCAACGCCGTTGTCCAGCACTTCTTTTTGCTTTTCGTAAGCTTCACCACCGTAAGCAAGGCCTGCGGTCAGTGAGGTTGAGGCTAGCAACGGAGCAGCGTCATTGTAGATCTGGATCGCAAGTTCGCGTGTTGGTGCCATGATGATGGCACGCGGACAGTTTGTCTTGCGGTCAGCAGGTGCTTCCGTTGTCAGCAGATGATGGAAAGTAGCAGTCAGGAATGCCAGTGTTTTACCGGTACCCGTTTGGGCCTGTCCTGCAATGTCTTGGCCGGTGAGCAGGACCGGCAATGCCAAGGCTTGGATAGGGGTACAATTATGAAACCCTTTTTCTTCCAAACCCTTGATAACATCGGCGTGAAGTCCGAAGTCGGCAAATTTCTGCTCTGTGAGATGCGTCATTTTCATCTGCATAGAATATCAGCTTAGGCTTGCAATACGATAGTGAATACATTCAAATAGTGCGATGATTTGCTGGTTGGTATATCACCAGTGACAAAAAATAATCATTGGAGTGAAAGATGAGCGACAAGATTTTGCAGCTGACCGACGCCAGCTTCGACGCAGATGTAATTAATGCCGCAGGCCCTGTACTGGTAGATTTCTGGGCAGAGTGGTGTGGTCCATGTAAAATGATCGCCCCGATTCTTGACGAAATCGCTGAAGAATACGAAGGCAAAGTCACTATCGGTAAACTGAATATCGACCAAAACGCAGGTACACCACCTAAATTTGGTATTCGCGGTATTCCAACACTGCTGCTTTTCAAAGACGGCGGTGTGGCAGCAACCAAGGTTGGTGCTCTGTCTAAGACTCAACTGAAAGAGTTCCTGGACGCAAACCTGTAATGTGATCGATAAGCCGTGTACTACCTCTGACACGGCTTATTTGTTCCTACCAACTAGACACATTCCCGATCTAGTGCTAATTTATTGCACGTAAATTGTTCATCTGTTCATTTCTTGATCGCATCCGTGATTACTACATTCTAACTAAATCAGATCTCAACTTTGACTGACAAGACACCTACCACTATGAATCTTACCGAACTGAAGAATCAGGCCGTTTCCGAGCTGGTCGCTTTGGGCGAAAGCATGGGCCTTGAAAACCTTGCCCGCCTCCGTAAACAAGACATTATTTTTGCAATCCTTAAGCAACACGCGAAAGGTGGCGAAGACATCTTTGGGAACGGTGTGCTGGAAATTCTTCAGGACGGCTTCGGCTTCCTGCGCAGCGCAGACAGCTCTTACCTTGCAGGCCCTGACGATATTTACGTATCGCCGAGCCAAATCCGTCGCTTCAACCTGCGCACGGGTGACACCATTTCAGGCAAAATTCGTCCACCGAAAGACGGTGAGCGTTACTTCGCACTGTTGAAAGTGAATGAAGTTAACCACGACAAACCTGATAATGCCCGTAACAAAATCCTGTTTGAAAACCTGACGCCTTTGCATGCAAACGAGCGCATGGTGATGGAGCGTGGTAACGGTTCAACCGAAGACATCACGGCACGTGTACTGGATTTGGCTTCGCCAATTGGTAAAGGTCAACGTGGTCTGATTGTGGCTCCGCCAAAAGCGGGTAAAACCATACTGCTACAGAATATTGCTCAAAGCATTGCCCACAACCACCCTGAGTGTGAGTTGATGGTACTTCTGATTGACGAACGTCCAGAAGAAGTGACCGAGATGCAACGTCTGGTTAAGGGCGAAGTAATTGCATCGACGTTCGATGAGCCAGCAAGCCGTCACGTTCAGGTTGCTGAAATGGTAATCGAAAAGGCGAAGCGTCTGGTTGAACACAAAAAAGACGTGGTAATCCTGCTGGATTCTATTACACGTCTGGCACGTGCTTATAACACTGTGGTGCCTAGCTCAGGTAAAGTTCTGACGGGTGGTGTGGATGCGAATGCACTACATCGTCCTAAGCGCTTCTTCGGTGCAGCACGTAACGTCGAGGAAGGCGGTAGCCTGACCATCATCGCGACAGCACTGGTTGATACCGGTTCTAAGATGGATGAAGTTATCTACGAAGAGTTTAAAGGTACAGGTAACATGGAACTGCACCTGTCTCGTAAGATTGCCGAGAAGCGTGTCTTCCCTGCGATTGACTTCACTCGTTCTGGTACCCGTCGTGAAGAGCTTCTGACCAAGCCTGATGAGCTACAGAGAATGTGGATCCTACGCAAAATTGTTCACCCAATGGGCGAAGCAGAAGCGATGGAATTCCTGCTTGATAAGCTTGCGATGACCAAGACCAACAATGAGTTCTTTGAAGCAATGCGTCGTCAGAAATCATAACGACACACTTCAAGAGACAAAAAGCACCGTAAAAACGGTGCTTTTTTCATATTTGTAGATAGAACAAAACCACGTGTGATGTCTCTTATGGCGGAATGTAAGATAACGCCTTAGAAAGTTGTAACATCTGCTAACGATTCTGTTAGTTGCTAAAGGGACACGTGCGCCGCAAAATTATGGCTTACAGTAACACCGTTGGCTCAAAGGGACGAGCTGACTTAGGATTTCTAGGATGAAACGGTTTCTGGTTACACTCATGTTGGTGGGTGTCGGTATTGTCAGTGCTACGGCGAATGCGATTACCTTGACGCCAAACGACGTTGCCGCACATATGGCTGAGCCTGGTCATGTGTCTATTGTTTTGCATGCCAGACAGCTTTTTGATGACAACAAGTTAGCGCCACTCAAGGCTTACCTTTCCTCGCAGCCAGAGCTACTTCAAGAAGAAATTCTGACCATATTGTCGCGCAGAGCATTCGATTTTTCGCGGATGACGTCAGAGCGGGAAGCGTTTTTAACCACCATTAGTCAGCAACAGCCCAAGTATATGGTGAGAAGCCAAGGAGATGGATTCTGGGCCACCATGCCTGCGTTTAATTACGCGGGGGAAGCAAAGTGGGTGCTGAACCATTGGCAAATTCACCAATTGCAGGCACAAGCTCTACAACTGCTGGCTGCTGATCAATTGTCGCTTGCCAGTTGGCTAGCATTTTCCTCTCCCGATTACCCATTGCATCGTCAGGCCGTTCTTGATGCGATTCCCAGTATGGAGCCTGCTGCGCTGACAAAGCTTGAAACAGTGTATCTCAATGATAAAAACATGGTTTGGGTACCTGATAACGCCATTTTGGCGGCGTTAATTGAACACACTCAAAGTGAGGTGCTGTACCAGCTTTTGTGGCTGCGGCGAACAGATTCTTACAGTCTCAATGCTTTGCTAAAATTAAGTTCCCCGCCAGTGACGCCAGCAGCGATAACGCAGATGATGGCCGCGACGAGTAACCCAGTATTGACGAACTCCGCAAACCGACAACTGGCGCAGTTGCACCCCATGCCAGAGACGGTGAAGGCGTTTATGCTTAAGCAGCTAGGCAACCGTAGTATCGGTAATGACGTAGCGGTTATGCTGGCACAGCATGGCCATAAAGTGTGGCTGACTGAATTGGCGAAAACCACATCGGGTGTAACGCGAAGAAATATTGAAAAAGGACTCAAGACCCTGACCCAGTAAGCGTGATAGCCTCATTGTATTGAGGCTTTCGTGTATTTTCGCACGTATAGGGCACCCATTCAGCCGAACAATCTACTCAGGAAGGTTATGAAATTTACTGATCTGCGAGTATTCCTCGATCATTTGGAATCCATTGGCGAATTAAAGCGCATCTCTCACCCGGTCGACCCTGACCAAGAAATCACTGAAATTGCTGACCGAGTGCTTCGTGCGGGTGGGCCTGCCTTGTTGTTTGAAAACCCTGTGGGGTATGACATTCCCGTATTGGCAAACCTGTTCGGCACGCCGAAACGTGTGGCGATCGGCATGGGACGAGCTGAGGTTAAAGAGCTGCGTGAAGTGGGCAAGTTACTGGCCTACCTCAAAGAGCCCGAGCCGCCAAAAGGCTTCAAAGATGCATTAGAAAAATTACCGGTGTTTCGTCAAGTGCTGAATATGCCTGCAAAAAGGTTACGCAAGGCGCCGTGTCAGGAGATTATCTGGCACGGGGACGAAGTGGATTTGGATAAGATCCCAGTGATGAGTTGTTGGCCTGGCGATGTTGCACCGCTGCTGACGTGGGGGCTGACCATTACCCGAGGGCCAACCAAAAAACGCCAAAATTTAGGTATCTATCGCCAGCAGAAAATAGGCAAAAACAAAGTCATTATGCGTTGGTTGGCGCACCGTGGCGGCGCTCTGGACTTGCGTGATTGGATGGAAACCCACCCGGGCGAGCGTTTTCCCGTGTCGGTGGCCTTTGGTGCTGATCCCGCGACCATTCTTGGTGCTGTGACGCCAGTGCCCGATACGTTGTCTGAATATGCGTTCGCGGGATTGCTTCGCGGCAGCAAAACCGAAGTGGTGAAAAGTATCAGCAATGACTTGGACGTGCCAGCCAGTGCGGAAATCGTGATGGAAGGCTACATCGACCCAAACGAGTTTGCCGAGGAAGGGCCGTACGGCGACCACACGGGTTATTACAACGAAGTTGAACGCCACCATGTATTCACAGTGACACATGTCACCATGCGTCAAAAGCCGATTTATCACAGCACCTACACGGGGCGTCCACCCGATGAACCGGCAGTTCTAGGTGTGGCATTGAACGAAGTATTTGTCCCCATATTGCAAAAGCAGTTCCCTGAAATTGAAGACTTCTACCTGCCACCCGAAGGCTGTTCATACCGTATGGCGGTTGTGACCATGAAAAAACAGTATCCGGGTCATGCCAAGCGCGTAATGATGGGGGTGTGGTCTTTCTTGCGACAATTCATGTACACCAAATATGTGGTGGTGTGTGACCATGATGTGAATGCCCGTGATTGGCAGAGTGTGATACAGGCCATGACAACCCATATGGATCCCAAACGCGATACGCTATTCATTGAGCATACGCCAATAGATTCGCTGGACTTTGCATCACCGGTTGCAGGTCTGGGTTCTAAGATGGGCCTTGATGCGACGAGAAAATGGGAGGCAGAGAACGTTGGTTATGCATTCTCAACGCTTCGTGCAGCACAGACTGACGTGATAGACGCCTGCGTGAGTGTGCTGAAACAGGCTTACCCTGAGTTAGTGGATGTTCACTTACCAACCGAAGCGAATGCTAACAGCATGGTATTGGCGAGTATCCGCAAGCGAGCTGCAGGCGATGGCACTCGCATTATCAAAGCAATATGGGACGCGTTTGAACAACATGTGGATTTGAAATTTGTCATGGTGTTCGACGAAGAAGATGTGAAGCTGCGCGATTGGCACGATGTAATTTGGGCGATTACAACCCGAATGGATCCGGCTCGTGATACCCTTGTGCGCGGCAACGCCGTTGACGACCTAGAGTCGCTTGTCGCTGCTGTGGGGTCTAAAATGGGACTGGATGCCACGAATAAATGGCCGGGTGAGTCGACACGAGAGTGGGGCACGCCCATCAGCAAAGATCCCGCTATCGTTGCAAAAGTCGACGATATGTGGAGTAAACTGGGTTTATAAATGATGTTTCGGGTACATCTAATGCCATCAGGCACAGCGTTTGATGTGTCGGCGCACCAAACTGTTTTACAGGGTGCGCTGGCGGCAGATGTCCCTTTTCCTAACCGATGTCAGATCGGGGCATGTGCGTCCTGTTTATGCAGGTTGATTGAAGGTGATGTACGTTATCACTTAGAGCCAATGCTCACGGAGCAAGAAAAAGAACAAGGCTGGATATTTGCCTGTCAGGCGATTCCATGCAGCGATCTGGTGGTTAGTTTTGAGGAAAGCGATGACTATTAATTGTGAAGTCTTGTCAGTGTCACCACTGGCTAACAATACCTACCGAATTTTACTGAAGCCTGAACTGCCTGTTGAATACAAAGCAGGTCAGTATCTTTTGGCTGTGATGGGCGAGAAAGACAAACGTCCTTTCTCTATCGCCAGCAGCCCTTGTCGCCAGAATGGCCACGAGCTTGAGCTTCACATCGGTGCGGCGGAAGAGAATGCGTATGCGTCGGAAGTCGTAAAAGCGGCGAAGGGAACCCTAGAGAAAGGCGACAATTCATTTTTAATTGAAGCCCCCCATGGTAATGCCTGGCTGCGTGATGAGCGTCAGCGTCCGTTGGTATTGATTGCTGGCGGTACCGGCTTTTCTTATGTACGCAGTATGCTGGACCACTGTTTGAGCCAAGGTTTTACCCAGCTAATCTTCCTGTACTGGGGAGGCCGTGATTTGAGCCAGCTTTATGCAAACGAAGAAATGGAAGCATTAGCGCTGAAGAACAGTCAGCTGACATACATTCCGGTTGTTGAAAGCGTGTCAGAAGGTTGGAATGGCAAAGTGGGCAATGTGCTGGAGGCGGTGATGGAAGATTTCGTATCTTTGTCAGCGTACGACATTTACATGGCGGGTCGTTTTGAAATGGCGGGCGCGGCACGAGAGATGTTTTGTAATGAGCGTGGTGCAGAGCGTGACCACCTTTTTGCAGATGCGTACGCGTTTCTATAGCGTTTCAATGATAAATAAAACACCGCCGATTGGCGGTGTTTTTGTTTGTGCAAACCTTACGCTGTTTGCGCCTCGATTTTCTTTTTCACCCAGGTTTCGTTGACCCAAAGGGATGCCAAAATCACCGCCCCTCCCATCGCCAGCGTGGCAAGATCTGCGCTGCGGTTCCAAATCAATACGTTCACGACAATGCCCGCAGGCACAAGCACGTTATTCATTACCGCCAATGCGCCTGTGTTGACGAGCGTTGCTCCTTTGTTCCAAAGGAAATAACCCAACCCGGACGCAATCGTACCCAGATAGATCAATATGCCCCATTGTAAATGGGTGGTCGGTAGCTTGTCTGGGTTGCCTAACAGGAGAAAAGCAGGCACAGCTACACACAAGGCACCCAAATAGAACAGCCCGAAAATGGTGTGCTGTGGTATCGATTTATCTGTACGCTCCATCACAACTTTGTAACTGACCTGACCGATTGCGAAACAGAGGTTTGCACCCTGAACAATTAAAAAACCCAGCATAAAATTCGGATTGACCGACGCAAACTTGATCACCACGGCGCCGAGAACGGCCAATGCGGCCGTCATGAGATACCAAGGCGAAAAGCGACGGTTCATTAGGTCGTAGGTTAGGGTAACGTAGACTGGGGTAAAGACGGTGAACAGCAGCACTTCTGGCACGGACAGATAGAGGAAAGACTGGTAGTAAAAGCAGTACATCAGTCCAAGCTGAATGCCGCCGATGGCCATCAGTTTGAGCATCAGTGGTCGTGGGATGCCTTTTAAGCGCAGAAACGGCAAGAAAACCACACCTGCCAATGCAACACGGGTGACAACAGAAAACCAGGAATCGACTTGCCCAGCAAGGTAAACACCTATCAGGCTGAACGAGAATGCCCAAAGAAAGGTGACGAACGAAAGATAGCCCATCTTGAATCTCTAAAAACCACAAAATTGCCGCCAAGTTTACTGCATTTGGCGGCAACGTGTCGCTATCGTCTCTCTGGACGGAGGAGCTTGCTAATATCCTGCGATCAACTTGGCAGCGGCACCATCAACATATCGACAGGGGTCTTGTTGATAAGTTGCTTAGCGGAAGAAATCAGGGTGCTCCAAAAATCTTGGTGGTGCCCACAAATCACCAAATCGATACCAAAATGGCCAATGGACTCTGTGATTTCATCGGCCAGATCGCCACTGGCGACCAGCGTGTGCGTCACTGGTGTGGTGCTAAGTTTTGCTAGTCTGTTCAGCTGCCCCTGTGCTTCTTCGACGATTTGATTCCGCGTTTCGACCATATTGATATCGATGAGGCCTGTGTAGAGTTGCGCGTAATTCACATCGATATGGATCAGTGAGAGCTTTGCGCCGAGAGGACCTGCCAGCGCGGCCCCTTTTTGAATCAGTTTTTCGCTGTCAGCAGACAAATCAACAGCGACAAGAATGTGTTTATAGCCCATGACCAAACTCCCTAAAATGCTCGGCGTGGATTAGACGAAGATACCGAGAAAGATGAGAAAAAAGTAGCATTGTCTCCGTATCAAGACTGTCGAGCAGATCTCACTGCTGACGCGCATTTTGAGATGCATACGTCGATCGTTAAGATTTGTTGGTATTATTGTTAATGTTTGGTGGTTGTATTTTCTAGGGGATTGATAAGGCAGGGAAGATCCTAAGGCTGAAAATCACAATGCTGATGAATTGAGCGCATCGATCTACTTGGCGTTTTTCTCATCAATTCTATACTTACTGTGTAAAGCTTCTCAATTTGGTAACCGCTGTTACCCCTTCGAGGGGGAGTGTTTCTTTATTGCATGCGTGATTTGCCTGAGTGAGACAAGGTATGCAATTCATTTCTGAGAAAAGCAATGAATTGGCACACATTACCTTTGCGCTTGGGAGGTAAGCTAGGTGTAGTTTCCTGCAAAGTAAATAACACAACCAAAGAAGAAAAACGCCTTAAGAGGGCGCAAAGGCACACAGTAATTGGTGGGGACCACGGAATGCCCTGTTATTCAGAGATAAAGGTTTGGCTGAGAATGCCAAAGCGGCATCTACTTCTGTATTGGACGGCCCAGAAAGAGATGACAGCAAAGTTCACTCATCGCTGGGTTCCCCATCGGCAACTATGGGAGAAGAGACCATGAGCGGAGACGCGTTAATTATTGCGATATTTTTTGTCATGCTGGTGAATATCTTGCGCTATATGAGTTCACTGAGAACACTGCTTTGTATGATGCGAGAGGCTAACCCTTTGCTGTATCAGCAGGTCAATCGCGGCAGCAATAATTTCTTTTCGCCCCAAGGCGACATTAGCCGGCAAAAGCGTTTGTTTCATTACATTCGCAGTCAAGAGTACATGCACCATCACGACGAAGCCTTTATCGCGAAATGCAATAAAGTCCGCCACCTATTCATTCTATCGATCGCCTTGGTTATCGCCTTGGTTGTTTCCCTCTTTTTTGTGGCGTTTGCTGGACTGTGATGTTGGGTAAAGGAATTATTGCCGGACAGCGATAGACTTTTTTGTAGGCAATCCTATTTTTCAAAAACGCTGGCTTTGGTCAGCGTTTTTTTTGTTACTCTGACGCTGAAAAATGAAATCGTAAGTAAGGGGATTATGTGGACAAGTTTCTCGCTTGGTGGCACAGCAGTTCACCGGACCTGAATTGGAACTGGATTGAGCATATTGGTTTGCTGCTCGGTGCTGCCGCTGTGGCTTGGGTGGTGTGGCGTGTTATCATCACAAAGTTACTCAATATTGCTCAGACAACCAGAACAGAGTGGGACACAATCTTACTAACGGCCGTGAGCTCCCCAATCAGCGTATTGATTTGGTTATGGCCATCGAGTTATGCCATCGACAGCTTGGTCGAAGCTGTGACGAAAGTGACCACTGACTGGTTTGTGGTGTCACGTCGCGTGCTGGTTTTTGCTGTCGTGCTTTGGGTGATGCTTCGTTTGGTCAATGGTATTGAAGCCTACTTGATGAAGTCTGACAAACGTGATCAGACAACGGTGGCAGCCATGGGGCACATTATGCGTCTGATGCTGGCGGTCATTGGCTTACTGACGGCAATGCAAGAATTTGGTATCAGCCTAACGGGGTTGCTCACCTTTGGTGGTGTGGGTGGTTTGGTTGTCGGCTTGGCGGCGAAAGACCTGCTCTCAAACTTCTTTGGTGGGTTGATGATTTATTTTGACCGTCCGTTCAAAGTCGGGGATTGGATAAGCTCGCCTGACAGAAACATTGAAGGCACGGTTGAACGTATTGGTATGCGCATGACCATGATCCGTACCTTCGAAAGTCGGCCTTTGTATGTTCCGAACTCAGTGTTCAGCAGCATTGTTGTATTGAACCCTTCTCGAATGCAGCATCGCCGAATCAACGAAACTATCGGCCTTCGTTATAAAGATGCGGATAAAATGGCGATCATCGTTTCTGATGTGAAAAGCATGCTGGAAAAGCACCCTGATATTGAGCACAGTGCGACATTGATGGTGAACTTCGATGCGTTTGCAGGCTCCTCGCTTAATTTCTTTATTTATACTTTTACCAAAACCGTGAATTGGGCGAGATACCACGAGGTGAAGCAGGATGTGATGCTGAAAATTGTCGACATTGTGCATTCACACGGTGCCGATTTTGCTTTCCCGACACGCACCATTACCTTTGAGCGAGATGATGCGATTGAAGCGGCGATCCCGGTTTCAACCGACGCGGAATTTTCAGGGAATAAAAACTAAACAGGTTTCATATTGGTTCAAAACCTGTCGGGCGGCTACAATGCCGCCCGTTTTCGATGTCGTGAGTTAGAAAAATGAAGCAAGTAGATGTAGTGATCATTGGTGCTGGTGCCGCAGGTCTGATGTGCGCAGCGCAAGCGGGCAAGCGTGGCCGCTCAGTGCTGGTGGTCGACAATGGCAAAAAGCCGGGACGCAAAATCCTGATCTCCGGTGGTGGCCGCTGCAACTTCACTAACTACGACGTGACCGCCGCAAACTATGTATGTCGCAACGCACACTTCGCTAAATCGGCATTGGCGCAATACAGCCAATGGGATTTCTTTTCGATGGTCAATGAATACGGTATTACGTGGGAAGAGCGCGACCACGGCCAGTTATTTTGCATTGATTCCGCGAAAGACATCGTCGACATGCTGTTGAAAGAATGCGACCTCCCGAACGTCGAGCAGCGTTACCGCTGTGATGTGCATGACATTGAGAAAGCGGCGAATGGCTTTACCCTGAAACTGGATACTGACACCGTTTCGTGTCAGTCGCTGGTCGTGGCGACGGGCGGTTTGTCTATGCCGAAGTTGGGTGCAACACCGTTTGGCTATCAGATTGCTGAACAATTTGGTTTGGCGCGCGTACCAACCACCGCTGGCTTGGTCCCGTTTACCTTACATGACAAGGACAAAACCGCGTTTGCTGACTTGTCGGGCATTGCGATCCCTGTGACCATTACCACCGAAAGTGGCGTGCTGTTTAAAGAAAACCTGCTGTTTACCCACCGCGGGCTGTCTGGCCCAGTGGTGCTGCAAATCAGCTCATACTGGAAGCCAGGGGAAAAAGTCTCGGTGAACTTGTTACCCGATTTGGATGTTGTCGACACGCTAAATACCATGCGTGAAAAACATCCGCTACAAAGTCTGAAAAACAGCCTTGCCCGTTTGCTGCCAAAACGTTTGGTGGAAGCCATGATGGAACGTGGTGACATGCAGGATAAACCGCTCAAACAGCTTAACCCGAAAGACATTCAAGCTCTGGCTGATTACCTACACAGCTGGAACATCGCACCGAACGGCACTGAAGGTTACCGCACCGCGGAAGTAACGCTCGGCGGTGTGGATACCGACGAGTTGTCATCGAAAACCATGGAAGCGAAAAACGTGTCGGGCTTGTATTTTGTAGGTGAAGTGATGGACGTGTCTGGCTGGCTTGGCGGCTATAACTTCCAGTGGGCGTGGAGCTCGGGTTGGGTCGCAGGACAAAATGTGTAAATCTGTGTAGTGACAATAAAGTTTGCCCGTAAGAGCATTTTGAGACAATAAAGTTCGCCCGTAAGAATTAAACTGTCTAACTTAACGTGGTGAATTTTATTGGGTTCAGTGTGGGACGTGGCAGAAAACTTAAGTCGCTGGAAGACTACCAGCGAGCCCTCAAGGGCAAGTATGGTATAGGAGAAGGTTCCTCATATAAGCCCTGGTTGAGGATTCAAGACGTCAAGTCTAAAGGTAAACGTTCATTAATCTATGGTAGGAAGACTCAAAGAGACCACCATATGATGTCTTCAATAGAAAGCGAGCACTTCTACCTAGCTGAATTTTCGAATTCTGTTCTTGATATCCGAGAACAATTCCCCCTACTGCCTCTTAATTTCACACAGAAAATTGCGAAAGTCTTGGGTATAGAGCACCCCAAACATCCCGAAACGAAAGAGCCCATTATTATGACAACGGATCAATTGCTCACGATAGACTCCCCTCAAGGCAAGATATATCACGCAGTTTCTGTGAAGCCAGAAGAAGACTCAGGCAATCGACGTGTGCTAGAAAAAGTAGATATCGAGCGAGTATGTTGGGAGCTGCTTGGCGTTAAGTTCAGCTATTTTACAGGCAATGAAATAACTCGTGTTCAAAGCGACAACCTTCGTTGGGCGACGTCCCCATTTCGTGAAAGTCCAATGACTTTTACTTGCGAACAGATTAACCATGCTCTTGTTGAAGCGGCAGTAGGACAGTTTTTTATTGAGGACCTGTGTAATCGGCTAATTTCCCTGCAGATTACTTCTAATGAAGACGCCTTGTTGTTAATTCGTTACCTCATAGCAGAGAAGCTAATCGATGTGGATTTATCGATGAATATTCCTGAGTCTGGCCTGATTGATATTAAGTTTGTAACCGGAAATCGTGAGGGGCTTTTATATGGATCTTCCTAGGAATAGCGTTTGGGCTATCAAAAATTCCAGCTTAATCGATGATGGTCAATATCGTCTGTTAGACATCATGGAGGATGTTGAGTCCGTCATTCTCTATCCGCTTTTGAATACGTCAACATCGGTAAGGCCCGCGGCGGTTTCATTGGAAGGGTTTCTTGAACTTGTTTTGAGATGCAAAGCCAAGAAATCAAAATATGAGTTACCAGCCTACCTTCTGGCCGATGAAGAAAGCATCCCTGAGGATCATATTGTACGTCGAGATAAAAACTACAACCTTATCAAAGGTATGGTAAGACCCCGCTTCTCTAGACACTCAATAGCTATATAATTGAACAAACTATGAGGTGTTGCTATGAGCGGAAAACGCTATCCAGAAGAATTCAAAATTCAAGCCGTCCAGCAAGTGGCTTTGTTGCTTAAATCGATGGAACTAAATCTAGAAGCTACGAT